>NZ_JBIWKX010000049.1:0-57780 GCF_044765885.1 Amycolatopsis sp. NPDC102389 | reverse complement strand
CCTCCTGCGAACGCTGAGAAAGCCGCCGCGCGTCCGTCACCCGCACCTTCGAAGCCACACCACGATCATGACATATTTGCCTTACGTGTCAATAAGTCGTGAAGGACTCCTTGAGGGACTCTGGGTCCCTCAAGGAGTCCTTCAAGGCCTCGGGACGAGCACCGTCTCAAGCAAGGAATGCGACCTGGCTCACAATACTCACCTCAAGTCTTCCTTAAGTCGAACTCAAAAGTAGCTCAAGCGTTTCCCGTAGAAGCCCCCCTCATTATCCAGAAGTTCAGATTGCGTATCCGCGGTATTGACCCCGGCTCCGCATGGCTTCACAGTTCCCCTCGCGAGCCCACTGACAAGCTCGCCGGCCTGGCGCCTCCGATGCTCAGTGGGCACCCGGGTCGTCCGTTATCACAGGACAAGAGGCTGAAACCCTGATGCGAACTTCAGGAAAAGAGGGAGTGGCCACTGCCGGCGTGTCTCACGACGCCGGCGACGAGGGCTACAGCAAGTCCCTGAAGCCAAGGCATATCAGCATGATGGCGATCGGTGGCGCGATCGGCACCGGTCTGTTCCTCGGCGCGGGCGGTCGGCTGAACTCCGCAGGCCCCGCGCTCGCGATCGTATACGCGATCTGTGGTGTATTCGCCTTTTTCGTGGTTCGCGCGCTGGGCGAATTGGTATTGCATCGTCCGTCATCAGGCGCCTTCGTCTCCTATGCGCGGGAATTCCTGGGCGAGAAAGGGGCCTTCGTCGCCGGGTGGATGTACTTCTTGAACTGGGCGACCACCGGGATCGCCGACATCACCGCGATCGCGATCTACGCGCATTACTGGTCGATGTTCTCCAGCATTCCCCAGTGGATACTGGCGCTGATCATGCTGGCCGTCGTGCTGACGCTGAACCTCGTCTCGGTGAAGATCTTCGGCGAGATGGAGTTCTGGTTCGCCATCATCAAGGTCGGCGCCGTGGTGGTGTTCATGGCGATCGCGATCTTCCTGCTGGTCACCGGCACACCGGTCGACGGGCATACACCAGGGCCGCAGCTGATCGCGGACGGCGGCGGCATCATGCCGAACGGTCTTCTGCCGCTGATCCTGGTCGTGCAGGGTGTCGTCTTCGCTTACGCGGCGGTAGAACTCGTCGGTGTCACGGCGGGTGAGACCGCCGAACCGGCGAAGGTGATGCCGAAGGCGATCAACTCGATCATGTGGCGGATCGGCGTGTTCTACGTCGGCTCGGTCGTGCTGCTGTCCATGCTGCTGCCGTCGGACGAGTACCGCGCCGGAGAAAGCCCCTTCGTCACCGTCCTGTCCAGCATCGGTGTTCCCGCCGCCGGCGACGTGATGAATCTGGTCGTGCTCACGGCCGCGCTGTCCAGCCTGAACTCGGGCCTCTACGCCACCGGCCGCATCCTGCGTTCGATGGCGAAGACCGGTTCCGCGCCCGGATTCACCGGTGTGATGAACAAGAGCCAGGTACCTTACGGCGGCATTCTGCTCACCGGTGGCGTATGCGTGCTCGGTGTCGGCCTGAACTATCTGGTCCCGGCGAGCGCCTTCGAGATCATTCTCAACTTCTCCGCGGTCGCGATCGTCGCCACCTGGGGATTGATCGTCATCTGCCACTTGGTCTTCGTGAAACGCGCGAAGGCGGGCCTCGTCGAGCGGCCGGGTTACCGGCTGCCGTGGACGCCGGTGACGCAGTACGTCACCCTCGCCTTCCTGGCGTCGGTGCTGATCCTGATGTGGCTCGACGAAGGCGCGGGCCGGGTCACCCTGCTTTGCCTTCCGCTCATCGCGGCGGCCCTCGTCGTGGGCTGGTTCGCCAGCCGACGCAAGCGTGAGCAGCTCGCCGAGGTGAGTACGGAGTCGGAGTGACCGAAGGGAGCTTTCCCCGCATCTCATGCGGGGAAAGCTCCCTTCGCATCGTCAGCCGCCGGAAAACCCCGATCAACCACCGAAACCCGGTATCGACGTGACCGGGTGACGATCACCCCGGTAGACCGCCTCACTCAATGCGACGACGCGGCCGCGGGTGTCGCGGATCAGCCGCTCCGCCCGCACGACGGGCGTGTGGACGTCGACCCCCAGCAGTTCGGCCTGGCCGGGATCGGCTAGCCCTGGCTCCAGTGTCTCCCGCGCGGTCCGCGCGACCATCCCGAACCGTTCGCGCAGAAGCCGGTGAAGATCGGGGACCGCCAAATCGGCCGGGACGAGACCGGGAAGCAAGTCCTCTGGCAAAGCGACGTGTTCGATCGCGATGGGTACGTCGCCTTGTTCCAGGACCCGGACGACGTTTACCACGGGCGCGCGGTTCTTCACCTCCAGCCGCACGGTCCGCGACGGGGTCGTGAGAGGGCGGGTGAACGAGAGGACCCTGCTCGACCACCCCGCCTCGTCGAACCCTTTCACCACGGCCGGCGGAGTGACCGGCGTATCCGCGACGTCCTGCAGTGGACCGGTGAACGTGCCACGGCCGTGCCGGCGGATCACCAGTCCCTCGTCGGCCAATTCTTCGACGGCCGCACGGACGGTAGGGCGGGATACGCCGAGCTCGGCCGCGACGTCACGCTCGGAGGCCACCACCACGCCGGGGGCCGTGTCGCCGATGAGCCGCACGACATGGCGACGCACCTGCTCGCGTTTCTCGGCGAAACGCCTGTTAGGTCTCGAGAGATCAGGGGGCACCCGACTACTCTCCGCCACCTTCGGTGGGGCGACCAGAGTCTTCGAGGCAAGAATCGACGCCGAAACTCTCTCGTCCGCTCTCATGCCCGGCGTCTTGGCAATCGGCGACTAAGCTGGTAACCAGCCCTTCCATCCGCGATGGAGGCGTCGAACGGGGATGTGCGAACCCCGCTTTCCGCCCCGGCAGCGCTCTGGCGGCCAAGGTCGCGAAGGGTAATAGAGTGCTTATGAAGTAGCCGGCGTCACTCTTCTTCATGTCCCGAGACGGGCGGGAGAGGAGTTCGTGCCATGGATGCGGTGAAAGTCCTGGTGCAGGCGAGTGACGAGTTCACCGGTGCGGGCGTCAAGGCCATGCTGGGCGCCAGTGAGCAGCTTCAGCTGCTGATGGACACCCGCGCCGGACGTCCGGACGTGATCTTGGTGGTCGTGGACGGGGTCGTGGGAAGCAGTACCTTCGCGTTCCTGCGTCAGTACCAGGGGACGGGCGTCACTTCGGCACCACGCGCCGTGGTCGTCGCCGACCGGTTCCGCAACGAAGACCTGCTGGTCGCCGTCGAATGTGGGGTCACGGCCTTGCTCTCCCGGAACGAGATCACAGAGGGCACGTTGGCGTCCGCGGTCCTCGCGGTGAGCCGGGGGGCCGCGCTGATGCCCTACCGGCTGCAAGGCATCCTCCTCGACCAGCTCACCCAGCTCAGATTCCAGGTGCTGGCGCCGGCGGGCTTGACGCTCTTCGGTTTCGAAACGCGGGAACGTGACGTGCTTCAGCTCATCGCCGAGGGCTACCAGACCGACGAGATCGCCAAGAAACTCACCTATTCCGAAGGCACGGTCAAGAACGTCCTGTACGGGCTGATGAACCGGCTACGACTCAACACCCGATCCCAGGCGGTCGCTTATGCCATGCGGGCCGGGTTGATTTGATCCGCACTCCGGGATACCGGCGTGTCGATGAGAACTGTGGCAGATCTGCTCGAGTTACGGCCGACGATCCGACGGGGATCGCGGCCAGGTGGAGGGTCGAAATGGAACCGGTACAGGTAGCCGTCCAAGCGACGGATTCGATCACGAAGACCGGGTTGACCAGCTTTCTGCGGACCCGTTCCGAGGTAGCCGTGACCGATATCGACATGGTGACCGAGCAGGACGTACTCATGGTCCAAGCGGACCGGATGACTCCACAGATCGTCGCGAACCTCCGTCAGGGTGCCCTTGCCATGGTCCCCAAGGTGCTGCTGATCGGTGAACTGCGGGAAAACGACGTCCTCAGTGCTGTCGAGTGCCGCGTGGTCGCGGTGCTCCCGCGGAACCGCACGTCCGGTGACCGGCTGGTCGAGGCCATCCTGGCCGCGGGTTCCGGACGCGGCCAGCTGCCGCCGGACCTGCTCGGTCAGCTGCTCGACAGTGTGCGGCGGCTCCAGCACGACGTGCTCTCGCCGCGCGGACTGAGCGCGGCCGGCCTGACCTCGCGCGAAGTCGACGTCCTCAGGCTCATGGCCGATGGCTGGGACACCGGTGACATCGCCGAGAAACTGTGCTACTCCGAGCGCACGGTCAAGAACGTGATCTACGAGTTGACCAGCAGACTCAATCTGCGCAACCGGCCGCACGCCGTCGCCTACGCCATGCAGGCCGGCATCATCTGATCCCGGCGCGCCTTCAGTGCTTCCGTCGTCAGCACGTTCCTGGAAGGAGGTAGCAGCGGTGGACAAACCGCGTACATCGCCCTGGGCTGAACTGGACAGAACCGTGGTCGTCGAGACGGTGCCCTTCTCCCTCGACGACGTCGACTACGAGATCGATCTTACCGTTGATCGCGCGGCAAGCCTGCGGAGACTCTTGGAGCGGTACATCAGGGCGGGGCGGCGGAAACCGGGTGCGTACTTCTCTTGTGAACAATGACTTTCAGAACGGTGGCGCGGGCGCCCGCCGGTACCGGATCAAGGCGTCTCCAGCGTCGTGTTCATCAACGCGCGTCTGCCGGAGATCCGGAGCTTGCGGTAGACGTTGGAAAGGTGGAACTCGATCGTGCGCACGGTGAGCACCAACCGCTCCGCGATCTGTTTGTTGCTGTAGCCTGCCTGCGCCATTTCCGCGATCTTCCGCTCCTGCATGGTCAACGACGTCTGCCGCAGGGACTGCGTGAGCTCGCCCAACATCTTTTCAGCCAGCTCCGCGACCTTCGTGTTGCCGATCCGCCGGGCCATCTGACCGGCTCGCTTGAACTGTTCCCTCGCCGCGGTGCCGTCGCCGGATTCCATCAGCCGGACGCCCTGCTCGTAACTGCTCGCGGCGATCCCGGCAGGTGACAGGGCGGCGTCCAGCAGGTCGATGGCGTCGTTGAGCAGCCTGGACGGCCGATCGGGTTCATCGACCATCGCGCGTACGTACTGCGCCCAGCCGACGTAGGCCAGGCCTCCCCAGCCCCGAGCGGCTTCTTCCTCCTCGTCCGCCAACGCGGAGGCCAGTTCGGACCGCCCATCGGCGGCGGCGGCCAATGCCGCCACCCCCCGGCGGCGTACGACCGCGGAATGCGCGGCCACCTCGGAGACCGGGCCCCGCAGACACGCCAGCATGTCCGCCAAGGCCGCGGCGGGACGGCCCGCCGCCAGATGTAGCTCGCCCCGTATGGCCAGCAACAGGGGCCGGGCGGCGGGCCGTCCCGCGAGCAGCTCATCGAAATCGTATTCGTCGAGGACCGCCTCAGCGGCTGCGACGTCTCCGGCGGTTGCGAGCGCCTCGACAAGGAAGGGCACGGCGAGATCACGGACGAAGCGGTGGGGCGTCGAGGAGATGAGCCGCTCCAGCAGTTCCCTCACTCCCGACACGTCCCCGGCGTGCTTCGCGTGCTGAGCCCGCAAAAGGGCCACGACATCGTCGAGCCGGTCATCAGCGGAGTTCTCGAACCTACTTATGTGCCCGTCCGCGCTCAGGAGCTCACCGGCACAGATCAGCACCGTCACCCCGTGCCAAACGCATCGTGCGTACCTCGTACAGGAATCGTCGGCGAGCGCGATTTCCGCCTGCCGGACGGCACCGAGCCGGTCGGTGCACCGAATCAGGTTCGTCAGTGCCGCCGTTGCCGGACATCCTTCGTGCGACTTCGGCAGGGGATCCCAGATCGTCTCGACTTCGACACGACCCACGAGATCCCGCACCGCGCGCGGCGCCGTCCCCCGCGGGGCCTCCTGCGTGTCGTCGGTCTTCCAGGAGTTTCCCATGGCCAGGACGATAGCCGCCCACCGGCGTGGTTCCCTGGCACGAAAAGGGCACGATCAGAGCATCACCCGATCAGACTAGACAGATATGCCGAGTGGTCTAACGTCCTGTTCGACGGTCCCGCACCATTTCCGCGATCATCAGCAGGTCGATGGCGCCGCTGAACAGCCTTCCCGCCACCTGGCTAATGAGCGGACAACGCGAATCGATCCAGATCGATGTCCTGAATGAGGTCGAGTGCCGATCGAAGCATCCGCTCGGCGGATTCGTGATCGCAGCGTTCTGATGCGCGAAGGGCTTCAGCGGCATTCGACAGGCCGACCATGAGGTCCGCCCGTTGCTCCTCGGCCAGCACGTCACACGTCTTGGTGTTGAGACGCACCAGCCGATCGATATAGCTGTCCAGCCAGCTGGCCAGCTCCATATGCGGCAGCAGCACCCCCAAAGGCATTGGCGGGGCGTCGGCCGCCGGCAGGGTCCACCTGATTCCCGCACGCCGCTTGCCGAGCCCCTCTGACCTCACGATGCCTCACCCTCATTGTCGTCGTCGCGCACAAGCCGACCCGAACCCTCGTTTCGGAGCCTGTTTCGCGTTTTTCGGGCGTCCACGCTTTACCCACAGCCATTAACCGTATTTCAGCTTAGCAGAGAACGGAACATCATGAGACGACGGACACGCCGCCGGGACGTAACGGTGAATTAATCACCGATCGCGGACTCCATCGTTGCGCCGCAAGGGAATCTCAATTCACTTACCGAGGCGGCATCTGGCGAGCAGCCTCTGACAGTGGGCCAACGAGACCGGCATCCTCACTCACCGTGGAGCAGGGAGGAAAGGTATGATCAACCGTTCATCCATCCGGGCAGGCAACGTCCACCCCACGGGTCATCGAAGTGACTGAAAGACCGTTCGGACATTCGAAATTCCAGACTCGGCTTCGCTACAAACCCGCCGGTACCGAACATTTTATCGAGTCGTAAGCCAAATGGGCGCCGGTAACGGCTGGGCCGTGAAGGACTCCTTAAGGGACTCAGAGTCCCTCAAAGTTCCCCTCACCCGTCGCGAAAAGCAGCACCGCCGGGCGCAACGGCGGCGCGTCAAGGACCCTTTCCCTCGGCTCAGTCGAGGAAACTCGACCTTCACACCTTCCCCCAGTACGTGAGCAAAGGCCGCAGGCCGCGAGTAGGCACCGAAGGCTCTCCCTCGCCCACCCTCAGACACCCCCGATCAGGCGTACGCGCCACGCGAGTATCCGCCGAACATCACCTCATCCGATGAAAGCGACAGACTTTCGGCACCCGGGCGTCATCTCCTCATCGCCGCCCACGGCACCGCATTAAGAAACTCTGAAGACGGCGCGGGCAACCTTCTTCATGTCCACCTCAGATGGCCGGACCCGCGAGCGAAAGGTGTGCCGATCATGACGAGCCCCGCACTCTCCTTGGCCGGAACCGATAGGGAAGTCCGCGAGGCCGCCTTACGCTACTGGAGCGACTTCGGCTGGCCGGTCAGGACCAACCACACCGAAGTCGTGCTGTCTCTCCAGCAAGATCTGCTCGCGGTGGCCATGCCCGCCGGACGCGGCGGACCGCTGCTCGAAATACTCGAAGCAGAGGGAGCCCGCGGCGGAGTCGTGAGCCTGCGCGGGAGCCGACGGCAGTGGTGGGCCTTCCTCATCACCCCGGCGGAGCGGTGGCGAGTGCCACCGACGCGCGACCTGTGGATGTTCAGCGAAGGCTCGGACCTCCCACTCCCCCATGACACAGCCCTGGTGACCGACGTCGGATGGATTCGCGAGCCGACCCCGGGTGAGGCGCTCTTCGACGGCGACCGACTACTGGACGCAACAACCGTCCTGTCCCACAGCACCCACACGGGGATTGGGACCGCGCGCTGACCACTCAGCTGTCCTGGCCTGTCCGAAGTCGGCGGCAGTCGCGCCATCGCAGGTCAACCTCCTGCAACGCGGCGACTTCCCCCAGCACCACTGCCAGAACATGAAGAGTTTGCGGATTCGCCGGGGGTGACCTGGGGTCCAACCACAGTATCTCGCCCCAGCGTTACGCCTACCGGACGTAATCAGCAGATTATTCAACCACGCCAGCGAGACCGTTCGGGTGATTCGGTTCCTCCGACAACCCGGTCGATCAACACCACTGACTGCCATTCGGTACTTGCGAGCACACCGCGGAGGCGAAGATGCTCTTGCAACTTGACCTCTTCGGTCCAGTCCGCGCTTGGCGCGGCAACGACGAAGTCGTGCTGGGATCGGCCCAGCGCAGAACACTGCTGGCGATCCTGGCGCTCCAGGCCAACCAGGTCGTCACGCGGTCGGACCTCATCGACGCGATCTGGGGCGAAAACGCGCCAGCCAGCGCCAATGGCAGCATCTACACCTACGTCTCCTCCCTGCGGTCCGCCCTCGACCCCACCCGCACCCTGCGCGACGCCACCGCCCTGCTGGCTTCGAGCGGACCGGGCTACTGCCTCCGGGTCGAAGCCGAGGCGATCGATGTCGCCCGGTTCGAGAATCTCCGCGAACGGGCCCGGCTGTGCCTGCGCGGGCAGGACGTCACCGGCGCGCTCACCGCGTTGGACAACGCGCTCGGGCTCTTCCAGGACGAACCGATGGCCGGCCTGCCCGGCCCCTACGCCGAGACCCAGCGCGAACGCCTGAAGGAACTGCGGCTGGAGGTCGTCGAACGCCGCGCCAAGATCCTGCTCGACGTCGGCGAGCACCAGAAGGTGCTCACCGAACTGGCGCCGGTCGCCGCGGAACACCCGGTCCGGGAAGGCCTGCAGAGCCTCCACCTGCTCGCGCTCTACCGGTGTGGACGCCGCGACGAGGCGCTGGGTGCGTTCGAGCGACTCCGTTCCACCACGATCGACGAACTCGGCGTCGAACCGGGCACCGACCTGACGGCGCGGTACGAGCAGATCCGCGCCGACGACCCGGCGCTGTGGTACGGACAGGCGACCGCACCGCAAGTGACGGCCGCCGCCCGGACGCCCCGCTCCGAGCTTCGCGAGCCCCTCGTCGGCAGGCAATGCGAACTGGCCACAATCCGGACGGCGGTGCGCAGGCTCGGCGAGGGCGTTGGCTGCTCCGTATGGCTCGAAGGCGAATTAGGCGTCGGCAAGTCCGCGTTGCTCAACGCGGGGCTCGCACAAGCCGAGGCCTGCGCGGTCGCCATCGCCTGCGCCGATCAACTGGAGCAGCACGATCCGCTCCAGGTCGTGCTCGACTGCCTCGACATCAAACCGACCTCGGCGGACCACCGCCGCCGCGAGGTGGCGCGTGCGGCCCGCGCCATCGCCACGGACGACGAAGCAGGGACCGCCGCGGTGATCGACCTCGTCGTCGAACTCGTCGGAAACCTGTGCCGTGAACGCCCACTGATCCTCGTGATGGACGACCTCCAGTGGGCCGACCCGGCCAGCCTCGAAGCGTGGCGACGGCTGGCGACCGAGGCCGACCGGTTGCCTTTGCTGCTGATCGGGGTGAGCATGCGTGTGCCCTCCGATCACCGGCTCAACGCGCTGCGTGCCCGGATCACCTCGGGGAGCACACATGTCCACAGCCTGGTCCCGCTTTCCCACCAGGAGATCCACGCTCTCCTCGCCGAACTCACCGGCGCCGACCCGAGCCCGGCGCTCCTCGAACTCGCGCGCGGCGCGGCGGGGAACCCGCTCTTCTTGCGAGACCTCGTCAATGCCCGGGACGGGAACGAGTCGCCGGAGACCACGACCACCGAGGGCCGTCCGGTCTTTCCGCAGCCCGCGCTGGAAACCATCGGCCGTCGCCTCGGCTTCCTCTCCGCCGCCGCCTCGGAGCTGCTCCGGTGGGCGGCTCTGCTGGACCGATTCTTCACGCGCACCGATCTCGCAGCGGCATTGGGAAGGCCGGTGACAGAGCTCGATCACGTCGTCGCCGAGGTGGAGGCCGTTGGCCTCGTGACCCGCACCCGGGGCAAGCTCACCTTCCGGCATCCGGTCGTCCGTGAGTCGCTCTACGCCCGGACCCCGACCGCGATCCGGCTGGCCCTGCACCGGCAACTCGCGGAAGCACTCGCCGACGTCGGCGCCCCCGTCGAACGCGTGGCGTTCCAGTTGCTCGCCGCTCCGGTCCCGGTCGACAGGTGGTTCTGTACCTGGCTGTCGCGCGAGGTCTACCGACTGGCGCCGCGAGCTCCTCTGGCGACGATGCGGCTGCTCCAGCGAGTGAACACCTCCGGCACCGTTCCCTCGGCACTCCGTGAAACGCTGGGAATCGCGACCGCACGGATCAAACTCTGGCTCGAACGGGACCTCACCGCCGAGGCGGGCCAGGTCGCCGCCCGGACGAAGGACCCCGAAGTGCTGGCGGAGATGCGCTGGCTGCTCGCCTTCTCGCGCGTCCTCCGCGGCAAACCCGCTCAGGCCGTGGAGGGAGTCCAGGAGGCGCTCGGGGACGAGGACCTGCCTTCGGCTTGGCGCTCCCTGAACGAGGCTTTGCTGACCCGTGCCCGGACCAGCGGTCTGCCAGGGGACGGGAAACCCGCCGAGGAGCCCCGTCCACTCCCGATCCCGCCACAGCGGACGATGCCGGCCCTCGACCCCGCGGAGTCCTACTGGTTCGGCCGCTGGGACGCACCGCAGAAGGACCTCACCCGTCGCCTTCGCAGCGGCATGACACTCGCACGGCACACCCTCGACCGATCCCCGGTTCTGCGGCGGCTCAGCGGGGTCGTCGCGGTGATCGCCGCCCACCGGGGCAGGCCGGACGACGCGCGCACGCACCTGATGTCCGTGTGGGCCCTGGCTCCCGGCGGGGAGTTCGGTCAGGACGGTACGGACTTCATGCTGGGGGCCAACGCGATGCTCGCCGAGGCGGAGAATCAGCAGGCTGTCGCGTTCAACCTGTTGTCGGGCCTGCTTGAGTTCGACGACGAGGCGGTGTGTCCTTGGCTACCCGGTCTGGTACGGATCGCGGTCGAACTGGGCCAGAACGAGGACGCTGAACTCGCGACGTCGCTGTGCGAACGCACGGCGGGGTACCAGGCGGACGCGCTCCGATGCCGGGCCATCCTCGTCGAGGACCCGATGCCCGCGTTCGAAGCGGCCGGGAATCTGCGGACGGCGGGGAACCGCTTCGGCGAAGCGCAGGCCATGGAAGACGCAGCCGCTCTCCTCGCCCGGCAAGGCAAGACGGTCAAAGGCGAAGCGGCGTTGCGGGTCGCTTTGAACGGCTACGACGAACTCGGTGCGCTCGCCGACATCCGGAGGGCCAAGCAGCGATTCGCTCGCGGACGTGAGCGGGCATGCCGATGAGCGAGAAGCTGTTCCGAGTCCAGGCTCTCGGCTCGTTGCGCGCGTGGCTCGGCGACACCGAACTCGAGCTGGGACCCGCCCGCCAGCGCGCCGTTTTCGCCGCGCTGGCGACCAGGGCGGTCGCCCGGCCGATCACCAGGGCCGAGCTGATCCAGGCGGTCTGGGGCGACGCCGCACCGGCCAGCGCGAACGGCAGCGTGCACACCTACATCTCCGGCCTGCGCCGGATACTGGAACCGAGCCGGACCCGCTGGTCCACCGACGGCCTGCTGGTGTCGGACTCCGCCGGGTACCGGCTCCGGCTCGCCCCCGCCGCACTCGACATCGCCGAGTTCGACAGGCTCCGCGAAACGGCCCGCGCGCACTGGCAGGAGAACGACGCCGCCCGCGCGGTCGAAACACTGGACAGCGCGCTGACCCTGTGGAGCGGCGAAGCCCTGACCGGTGTCCCCGGCCCACACGCCGAGTCGTTGCGTTCCAGCTTGGCCGAACACCGGCTCGCGGCGCTCGAAATGCGGGCGGCCGGGCTGCTGGTCTTGGGCGCCCACGACGATCTCATCCCCGAGCTGACCGTCCTCGTGCGCGAGCACCCGCTGCGGGAAGCGCTGTGGCAGTCGCTGATGATCGCCCTGCACCGCGGCGGCCGGACCACCGAGGCACTGGACGCCTTCCGCACCGCCCGCCAGATCCTGCGTGACGAGCTGGGAGTCCAACCTGGACGGCAACTCGCCGAAACCCACCAGCGGATCCTCGTCAACGACCCGGGACTGGCCCCGGCCGCCGCGCGTGCCGCGGTCGTAGAGACGCTGTCGGTCCTCCCCGGCCCGATCGCTCACGCCCTCGAAGCCCGCCGCGAGACGTCGCCCGTATGCCACGGCCGCGAAGAGGAGGTCGCCCTTCTCCGGCGGCTGGCCGAAGACGTCCTGGGCGGGCGCGGCCGGACGGTGTGGATCGAGGGTGAGCCCGGCATCGGCAAGTCCGAAGTCCTCACCTGCGCACTCGCGGAAATCGGTGAGCGCGGCTGCCATGTCGCTTGGGCGGCCGCCAGTGAACTGGAGCAGCTGTTCCCACTGCAGGTGGTCCTGGAATGCCTTGGACTGGACGCGAAAGACACCGGGGCGGAGGCGTCGGGAAGCGACACGGACCCGGTGGCCGCGACCGCGGACCGGATCCTCGCCCACGTCGACCGGCTGTGCGTCACCGCGCCGCTGGTGATGGTCATCGACGACCTCCAGTGGGCCGACGAGGCAAGCGTGCTCATGTGGAACCGGCTTTCCGCGGCCACACGGCAGCTTCCGCTGCTGCTGATCGCCGCGTCGCGCCCGGTGCCGCGACGGGAAGAGCTGATTCAGGCACGTCAGGCGGCGGAGGCCCGCGGACTCGAATCGATCACGCTCGGCCCGCTCACCGTATCCGCCGCCGAGAACCTCTTGGGCGACCTGATCGGCGCCCGCCCCAGCGAGGAACTCCGCTCGCTCATCGTCAAGGCCGCGGGCAATCCGCTCTACCTCCGCGAGGTGACGGGTGCCTTGGTGCGCGAAGAGGCCCTCGAGATCGTGGACGGCACCGCCCAGGTTCGAGGCGGCACGGATCTGAAGGCGCCCGAATCGCTGCTCGACGCGGTCGCACGGACACTGGAGCTGCTGGGCGAGCTTTCCCGGGAAACGGTCCGGCGCGCGGCGGTGCTGGGTATGGAGTTCGGCCTGGCGCAGGTGGCCGCCACGATGGGCAAGATACCGTCGGAACTGCTCGGCGTCTTCGAAGAAGTGATGGAGCTGCGCATCATCGTGGACACCGGGACGCAGCTGGCGTTCCGGCATCCGATGCTCCGCTGGGCTCTGTACAACGAAATCCCCGAGGACATCCGGGCCGAATGGCACCGCCGCGCCGCCGAGGCGCTGGCGGAAATCGGTTCGGGCGTCGAACACGTCGCCCAGCAACTCGTCGCCGTACCGGCGGCGGTCGACGGCTGGGTGATCGGCTGGCTGGCCGATCATCACGAGACCCTCGCCAACCGCGCCCCCTCGATCGCCGCCGTCCTCCTGCACCGGGTGCTGGACGAGTGCCCGGCAGATCATCCCCGACGCGAAGTGCTGCTCGCCGCGTACGTCCTCGTTTTGTTCAGGCTCGATCAAGAGCCTTTCGATCTAGCGCAAGAAGCCATGCTCGTCAGCCGTGACCCGGCCAGGGCGGCGGAAATGCGGCATCTCGCGGCGGCGATGGCGCACCGTCGTGGTGAGCCGGAGACCGCGACGACGCTGTTGGAGGGTAACGATTCTCCGGAAACCCCACCGATCTGGCGGCAGCGACGGCGGGCACTGTTGGCGAACTTCGCCCGCGGCACCCTCGACGATCTCGAAGAGGCCGCCCGAAAGGCCTTGCGGTCCTACCGTCAGGCGCTCGTGGTGGGCGAACCTTATCCGATCGGGCACGCGCTGCAGACGCTCTGGCTCGTCAAGTCGATCGAACGCGACCACGACAGCGCGCTGCGCCATGTCGAGCACGCCATCGAAGCCGTCGAAGGCCATCAAGAGCACGCGGGGTTCTACTTCGACCTGCTCGACAACCGCCTCTTCACCCTGCAGAACCTCGACCTGCTGGACGAGGCCCACGCGACACTGCGCACCGCCCGGCGAGTGGCGGCCAAGTACTCGCTTCCCCATGGACTCCAGGTCTCCTCTGCCGTACACGACTACTGGACCGGCGAATGGGAGGACGCGCTGGCGGAGCTCGACACCGTCACCGAAGACGGGCCGGCGATCACCTTCCACGGTCACCGCGAGCCAGGTCCGGCCGCGCTGCTGCTGCACGGCGTCGCCGGGTTGATCCACGGCCGCCGCGGCGAGACAGACGAAGCCGCCGCCCATCTTTACGCCGCCGAGGAGCACATCCCGGTCACCGGCTCCGAACGGGAGAGCTGCGACTTCCTCCTGGTCGCCCGCTCCCTGCAAGCCGAACAGCGAGGTGACCTGGACCAGGCCGTCGCCCTCCTCAGTCCGGTCATGGATCCCACCTACGCCGCGATGATGCTGCGCCACCAATGGCTTCCCTGGCTCATCCGGCTGGCTCAAGCCCAAGGCGACGAGGAAATCGCGGCCAAGGCCCTCGCGGTCTGCCGGGAAGAGGCCACGAAGGAGATCACGCCCACGAGAGCGACCGCTGCCGCGCAGTGGTGCGCGGCCCTCGTGTCCGGCGATCCGGACCCCCTGCTCCGGACGATCGACCACTACGACAAGGTCGGCCGCCGCATGGAGCTGGCCTCGGCGCTGGGCGATGCCGCCGTCCTGCTCGCCGAGCGGGGAAGGCGGGAAGAGGCACAGGCCGCGGCGGACGACGCTGTCGCCGGGCTGGACCGGTTCGGTGCGCAGTGGGACGCCGGGGCGCTCGAGCAACGATTGCGGAAATACGGCATCACGCCAGGGCGGCCGAACCGAGCCGTCTCGGCTGCGGGCTGGGCCTCGTTGTCCGCGATGGAACGCGCGATCGCGACCTTGGCCGGACAGGGCCGCTCCAATCCGGAGATCGCCACCGCGCTGGCGCTCCCCCGCCGTACCGTGCAGGCACACGTCACCCGGGTGCTCGCCGAACTCGGCCTCGCCTCACGCAACGGGCTCGCCGGCCTGCCCATGGACACACCGCTCAGACAGGTAGCGCGTTCTTCTCGATGACGCGCGCGTAGTAGCGGGCACTGTCCTTGACCGTGCGGCGCAGTCCGTCGGCGAAGTCGACCCTGACCAGGCCGAACCGCTGGGTGTATCCGAGCGCCCATTCGAAGTTGTCCAGCAGCGACCAGACGACGTAGCCGCGCACGTCCGCCCCCGAGTGGATCGCGGCGAGTATCGCGTGCAGATGCTCGTGGAGGTACCTTTCGCGCTCACTGTCGTGGATCCGGCCGTCCTGCTCGACCCGGTCTTCGAAAGCCGCGCCGTTCTCCAGTACCTCCGTCGGCAGCCCGCCCGTGTACTCGTGCAGCCAGACGAGGAGATCCGTCAGTGACTCCGGCGTCTGCTCCCATCCGAACGACGTCAGCGGTCCTCGCGGCGGGGTCACGTCCACCCCACGCAGGCCCGGCAGTCCGCAGTTGCTCACAGCGTCGGCGTCCTCCAGCGGGATCACCCTCGCGGGTGCGTAATAGTTGACCCCGAGCCAGTCCATAGGCTGGGCGATGGTCTCGAGGTCACCGTAGTGGATGACCGACGTCCAGTCGCCGAGGTGCCGGATGTCGGCCAGGACGTCCTCCGGGTAGCCCCGGCCCAGGGCGGGGTCGAGAAAGAAGCGGTTGTGCAGGCCGTCGAACTTGCGCCTGGCTTCGCGGTACCGCGCGTCGTCGACGTCGGTGAGCGCCGGGGCGAAGTTCAGCGCCAGGCCGAACTCTTGTCCCTGCCTGGCGCCCGCGCGCAGCACTTGCATGGCGAGGCCGTGTCCGAGCATCAAGTGGTGAGCGGCCCGCATCGCGAGCACCTCGTCGGAGCGCCCGGGAGCGTGCACCCCAGTGCCGTATCCCAAGAACGCCGCGCAAAAGGGCTCATTGACCGTCGTCCAGTGATCGACCCGGTCACCGAGCAACTCCTGGACCAATGCCGTGTAGTCGGCGAAGCGGTAAGCCGTGTCCCTGGCGGGCCAGCCACCTTCGTCCTCGAGCGCCTGCGGCAGATCCCAGTGGTAGAGCGTCACCGAAGGACTGATCCCGCGGTCCAGCAGTGCGTCCACCATGCGGTCGTAGAACGCGAGCCCGCGCACTTCCAGCGTGCGCCCGTCCGGCATCACGCGTGGCCACGAGACCGAAAACCGGTACCCCGGGACGCCGAGCCGGGCAATCAGCGCGAAATCCTCCTCGTAGCGGTGGAAGTGATCGCAGGCCACGTCCGCGGTATGCCCGGAATGGATCTTGCCTTCGACGCCGGTGAAGGTGTCCCAGACCGACCGGCCACGCCCGTCCTCGGCGACGCCGCCCTCGATCTGGAAGGCCGAAGTGCCCACCCCCCAACGGAAACCGGGTGGGAAACGATTCAGCTGCGCTTCATTCATCACATTCCTCTCATCTCTTGAAACCTGCGCTCGGAACACCTCGAAGCGCTCCCTGGACCATGTGCCGCGCCAGCAGGACGAACAGCACGATCACCGGGATCACCCCGAGCGTCGCACCGGTGAGCATCAGCGCGTAGTCGGTGTAGTAACCGCTGGCGAGCGTCGACAGCGCCACCTGGACGGTGGGGCTGTCATGCGGGTCCAGGACGACCAACGGGAAGAAGAAGTCGTTCCACGCCGCCATGAACGTGAGCATCGCCAGCACGGCAGCCTGAGGCCGGATCGCGGGCAACCCGACGTGCCAGTAGGCCCGCAACACGGAGCAACCGTCCATGGTGGCCGCGTCGAGCAGCTCACCGGGAATGGCCTCCTCACAGGCTTGACGCATCCAGAAGACGCTGAACGCGCTCACCAGGCCCGGCACGATCACCGCCGGTAGTTCGCCATACCAGCCCAGTTCACTCACCACCATGTACAGCGGGATGATCCCCAGTTGCGCAGGCACCATGACGGTGCCGATCAGCAGCAGGAACAGGGTGTCCCGGCCCCGGAACCGCAGTCTGGCGAAGGCGAACCCGGCGAGGCTGGCCAGCAGCACGTTGGACACCGTCACCGTGCCCGAGACGATCAGGGAGTTCTGCATGGCGAGCCAGAAATCGACCTTGTCGAAGACCTCGCGCACGTTGTCGAGAAGATGCCCGCCCGGTATCAGCGGCGGAGTCCGCTGGGCGATCGCGGATCCGTCCCTCGTGGACACCACGAACGACCAGTAGAGCGGGAAGACCGATCCGGTCACGACCGCCAGCAGCGCACCATAGACCAAGAAGCCAGGCCTGCGGCGTCGTTCCGCCATCAGACCCTCCCGGGAATCCGGCGGGCGATGACGACACAGGCCGCCGCGAGCACCGCGCAGACGAGGAACACCACCCAGGCGATCGCCGCCGCGTAACCGGCGTCGAACTGCCCGAACCCTTTCTCATACAGATACATGACGATCGTCTGGAACTGGCGTTCGTCACCGCCGATACCCGCCACGCCGTTAGTGTCGAACAACTGCGGTTCGACGAAGAGCTGCATCCCACCGATGGCCGAGACCACCACGGTGAAGAGGATCGTCGGCCGGATCGACGGCAGCGTCACAGAGCAGAACTGACGGAGCCGGGAGGCGCCGTCGAGTTCCGCGGCTTCGTACAATTCGGCGGGCACACTCTGCATCGCCGCCAGGTAGAGCAGCGCGTTGTAACCCGCCCAGCGCCAGACGACGATCAGCGCGATCGCCGCCTGCGCGGACCAGCCCTGGGCGTGCCAGTCGAGCGGTGGCACGCCCACGAGCCCGAGCAGCCAGTTGATGACGCCGAAGTCACGCCCGAACAATTGGCCGAAGACCAGTGCCACCGCGGCGACCGAAACCACGTTCGGGAGCAGCACCGCCGACCGCCAGAAGGTCTTGGCGCGCAACGGGCGATCAAGCAGGGCCGCGATACCCAGCGCGAGCACGATCTGCGGCACCGTGGCAAGCAGCAGCAACGTGAGCGTGTTGCCGAGGGCGTTGTAGAACTTGGCGTCGCCGAACAGTGCGAAGTAGTTGTCCAGTCCGACGAAGCCTTCGTCGCCGTTGATCAACTGCCAGTCGTGCAGCGACACCCAAAGCGTGTAGAGCATCGGAAACAGCCCGAACAACGCGAAGAGCGCGAAGAAGGGCATGACCATGAGGATCGGCGTGACCCGCCGATCCCATCGAACCGAGAACCGCCGGTCACGAAGCCGCGGCACGGGCTTCCGTGACCGCTTGATCCCAGGCCGCGTCGAGTGCCTGCTTACCCGATTCGACCCGGCCCAACGCGGTGCCGAACGTAGGGCGCACCTTGGCGTCCTTCAGGCCGCGGTAGTTGGGTTTCAGGCTGTCGGCCGACGCGGCGTAGATCCGGCCGATGGGCGCTCCGCTGAAGTACGGATCGGTCTTCCCGAGCACCTCCGGCGCACCGTAGGCGGCCGGCTCGCTGGGGAGGATGTTGGACTCGGTGAACAGCCGCACCTCCTGCGCCGGCTCGGTCAGCCACTTCGCCAGGTCGTAGGCCGCACGCTGATGCTTGCTCTGCGTGGGCACGGTCAGGAACGACCCACCGTTGTTGCCACCGCCGCCGGGCACCGCGGCGACATCCCATTTGCCCGCGTTCTCCGGGCCGCCCGCTTCCTGGATCTGGGTGAGCATCCACGCCGGGCAGGCGATGGTCGCGAAGGAGCCCTGCTTGATGGCGACGTTCCACGGCTGGGTGAAAGGGGTCACCCGCGCGGTTTGTCCCTTCGCACCGATCTGCCCGGCGATCGTGAATGCCCGGCGCAGAGCGGGGTTCCGGTCGGCGATGAAGGAGTCGTCCTTGGCGGAGAAGAAGTTCTCCGGCGACTGGTTCAGGATCGCGGTGTAGACGCCGCCGGCCGAGTCGGCGAACTTGGCCGAGGGAACCTTACCCGAGAACAGATCCCCGGTCTTCGCATAGTCCTCCCACGTGGGCCACAACGCGGCCACCGCAGCCCGCTCGGTCGGCAGGCCGGCCTGGGCGAAGTAGTCCTTGCGGAAACACATGGCGAGCCCGCCCATGTCCGTGCCCAGCCCCATCACGGTGCCGCCACTGTTCGCGAGGCCCTGCTCCCACTTCCACCGCGGCCACCTGTCGCGCAGGTTCGCGGCGCCGAAACCGTTGAGATCGACGAACTTGTCCGCCGACTGACGGAACTGCGGCATGTACTGCTCTTCGATCGCCACGATGTCGGCCGCGCCGCGGCCCGCAGCCAGCTGGGTCGCGATGCCCTTGTGATGCGTTTCGAAATCGGCCACCCGGTTCTGGATCCGGATCCCGGGATGGGCCGCCTCGTACTCCTTGAGGAGCGAGCTGTAACCGAACTCGCCGAAGGTGGCGATGCTCAGCTCGATCCCCTCGTCGGCGGCCGGGGCGCACCCGGCACCCACCACGCTCGCGAGGACAATGACCGCGAGAACACGCTTGCGCAAGCCGGAAATCATTCCGGTCCTTCCCGTCAGGACGTCACCCGCGACGCCACCGGAAACAGCTCAGATCACACCGGCACGCATCGCGTATGCGACCGCGTGCGGACGGTTTCGCAGATTCAGGCGGTTCGTCAGCCCGTAAATCACGTTCTTCACGGTCCGCTCCGAATAGCAGAGCTTGTCCGCGATATCGGAGGTGTCGTGGCCTTCGGCCATCAACCGCAGGACGTCGACTTCACGGGGCGTCAGGCCGGCGGTGTCCGGCCCTCGCGGGTCGAGCGCGTCGCGCTGCAGCCGTCGCACGCCGTCGAGCAACTGTCCGAGCAGGTCCGCCGGCAGGAGACCACGATCGGGAACAACGGACAGGATCGTCTCGACCAAGCGATCGCCGGAAGTCTGTGCACGGGCGAGCACGGCCACCACCCGGCACTCGACAGCGGTAAGGATGTCGTTTTCCCGCAGCTCGTTCGCGACGAGCACCTTGGAGACCCGTGCCGTGACGGGGTCGCCCCAGAGGTCGGCGACCGCCTGCTGAGTCATCCGGTCCCTGTGGACCACCAGGACGTCCCGCTCGGTCAACTCGTCGCGGTCGACGACCACCACCTCGGGGCGGCTTCGCAGATAGCTCGTCAGACCCACTTGCATGATCATGTCGGTCGCATGTACCGCAACACGTACCGGTTCCATCATGTGTCCTTCCCGAGCTCCGTACCCAGTGAGTCAGAGGATGTGGAATCGGACTTCACGATCTCTTAACTCCCAGGTCAGGCCACCTGCCGATGGCTCGGCCGAACCGTCGGTCACCTTCCATCTCGCCAGCCGCCCCCAAAGCCAAACACCACTCTATGTACACATATAGCTACCTTGCGTATGCAATCTACTTCGATGGGCGGCCGCTCCGTCGTCGCATCCACTCCTCAGGCGAAAGCCACCCCATCAAGCAGACGGCGCAGGCCCAGATCGAAAATCACCTCGGCCTCGTTCGCCAAATCCGTCACCTCGCCCTCGCACCTCCCCGGCGCGCCGGACTCCGCTTTCTCGCCGTAAAGGTCCGACGCCAGTCCGCGAACGAGCCCGTGCAGAAGAACCCAGTAGTGAAGGGCGGTCATCGAGCCCTTTCCCTGTTCGGCCGCCCCCAGTGCGACGGGCGCTCCGTGTGCGGCCAGCCACGACAGCGCTCGCAGCCCGCCGATATCGAACCGCGTCAACCACGGATGCCGTCGGTACGTCGCCCACAGCGACCGTGCCGCCGACTCGAGCCGGGCCCGTCCACGCAGGGCGTCGTCCACGGGTGTGTTCCCCGCCAAAGCGGTCTCCGCCATCAAGTCGACAAGCTCGGACCGGCCCTTGACGTGGTGGTACAGCGACATCGTGCCGTTATCCACCTTGGCCGCGACGGCGCGCATGGACACCGCGTCCAGCCCTTCCGCGTCCGCGATCTCGATCGCGGCGAGAACGATCCGTTCACGGGAGTTGTCCCGCCTGCCTCTCCCCCCGCCGGGCCCGCCGGCCACCACGGTGTACGCGCCGGGAATGGCTTCGACCACGCCTTCCGCACGAAGGATGGCCATCGCCTTGGTGGCGGTCGCATGCGCCACCTGCCACTCCACCGAGATCTTCCGGATCGACGGCACCCGGTCGCCGGGCTTCAGCCGCCCCGCGTCGATGCGGTCCCGGATATCCGCGGCTATCACACCGGAGAGCGTTCTCGGCGTCGGTTCTTTCTGTCGGTACAAAACACTCCCCTACGGCACGGCCGGAACGAGTACGCACCACACTGCGTTTCTCCGTGGTCGGGACAAAGCGGTTTCCGGGTTCTGGAGACTAAAGGGCACAAGCCTAGGCGACCGAGGCAGTACGGGGCCTTTTCGACAACCTCCTCTTGGCGGTGAGTCAAGGTCCGAAAGTCACCGATTTACTGCCTCGACACGGAGCATCACCCCTGAAAACCTGGAAGATGTCCATCTTCTCGGTAGCACTGAACCCGTGCTCGCCGGGCAACTCGAATATTCCGACAGGCCTATCCGTGACCGCTTTCAAAGTCGACAGGCCACGCTGCCGATGCAAGTCACGTTCCGGTGGCGCCTGCAAGGGCGTGGTCCGTTATTCCGCGCCTCTGCGCCGGTACGCGCCGTCATGCCGGCAGCACATGCCCCGAGAGGAACAGGACGCTTTCGATCGAGATCCCCTGTGGACCCAAATCGGACAGGTGATCTGGTTGATCCGGCAGGCCGAACAGAACCACCTGCCCCCGTTGCGGACGATCGAGGTGGCGAGCGCCATGCGGATCCATCAGACCCGCGCTTCGGAATTGCTCAACGACCTGGGGCGCCTCCGTCGGGTCAAGGCGACGAAGAAGGGACGTCAGGTCACCTGGTCGCTCGGACCCGAGGAATTGTGATCACGGTTCCACGGGGTCACCACCGCCGACCTGGCGGTCGCCCGATCGGTGCCGGGTATTCATGGCCGGAGCAGAACCCGGAGTGGATTGCCCTCGTACTCACGCACTTTGGCGAGTCCCTCCACGACCCGCGCCAGCGGAAGAATCGCGCTGACCGACGAAGAGACGTCCAGCCGCCCACGCTCGGTAAGTTCCACCAGAGCCTTCAGGTGGCGGACGCGGTATCCGGTGTGGCCGATAATGGTCCGGCCATCCTCCCCTTCAGAGAAATGCTCGACCAGCGAGCCCTCGGGCGCTCTCTTCACCAGCACCAGACGTCCTCGTTCGCCCAGAACCGCCCGCGCCTGCTCGAGCGTCGACTCACGCCCGACGAAATCGAACGCCACGTCCAGACCCCGGCCTCTCGTGATCTCCGCGATATAGGAGGCGACACGTTTGTTCGCCGGATCCAGAGCGACGTCCGCACCCCGGTCAAGAGCCCGCTCGCGGGCCTCGGGACGCCTGTCGAGTGCGATGATCGGCGTGGCCCCGCAGATCCGGGCCAACTGGACGAGATGAGTGCCGAGTCCTCCAACACCCCAGACGCCGACGGCCTCGGCCGGTCGCAACCGCGCGGTGTCGATGGCGCCGTAGGGCGTGGACACCGCGCCGGAGAGAACCGCCGCATGCTCCAGCGGCATCGCGTCGGGCACCGAGACCAACGCCGTCGCGGAAGTGACCAGGTATTCGGCCCACGCACCGTCGTAGTGCACGGCCATCAGCCGAAGGTCGGAGCATATGTCCGAACCGCGCCCTTCCCTGCATTCGGGACAGTTGCGGCATTCCCGGCCTGCCGCGACGACCACTCGGTCACCGGGTGTCCACGACCGTACGTCGTCCCCGACCGCCGCGACGACCCCGGAGGCTTCATGTCCCGGCGTGTAGATCGGCATCCGAGACTGGACGAAACCGTCCATCCGGGCCACATCGGACCCGCAGATGCCGCAGGCGGCCACCTTGACCAGGACTTCGTCCCGCTCAAGCTCCGGAATCGGCACTTCCGCCAGTTCCAGTTTCCCGGCGACGGAATCGAATCGGACCGCCCGCATCGTCGAGGGCAAGCCATCCGAGGCACGCGGAGACTTCATAGGCCGGTCGCGCCATGCGAAACAAAACTCGCCAAGCTCACCGGTACTCCCCTCAGTATCGCGCGAAGCTGACGGGTTCCAGAGCCGTCGCAGGCAGCGCGAACATGCCGATACGTGCCCGAAGGGAGATACAGACCCCCTCGATTCTGCTGGCAGCGTAACACGGGTGTAACCCTTTCGGTACCGGCCGAGGTCGCATTCTCCACGGTGATTTTCCGTGAATAGCGGACAAACGGCGGCCTGCTCCGTCGATCAGGGTACCTGGGAGCAGACCGCCGCTGGCCGGCATTCGGAAGATCCGAGAATTCCGTTTCAGGGAAGCCATGCCGATACGGGTCCGCACTTGTGCCCTGTCAAGAAGTTCCTCCGAACGTCCCGCACCGACGACCTTAGCCGGGATCAGCGGCCTTGTGGGGCACCATTACTGGACAAAGTGACCGAGCGCGACCAGCGGGAACCTCGCCGATCCATGGGTGAGGACACCCGGAGGTGGGAAATAAGGGCACGATCACTGGCCGTCGAGGCATACATTCAGTCAAGTCATGCGGCCTCACCGTACGGTGAGGCATGGCCGCGGAAACCAGTGGATCAACTGTTCATTTACGCCGTTGTGCCATCAACGGCTGCGCGTGGCGTGGCACGTGCCCCGATCACGACGTCGAGAACGAACTCGACCCCGAACTGAACCGGCTGATGCGGCTCAGGCCCTTCGGCGCAGGGCGGAAACATCAGCGTTCGGCGGCCAAGTACGCCCAGAGCTACCGGATCAAATCGAAAGTCACCGTGACGACCGTCGAAGAACGCCGGAAGAATCCTCCGGCACCCGTTCGGCGAAAGCGTCATATCGTCCATCCGGACACGTTCGCGGCCGTTCGCGAACTGACCGCGTCCCTGCGTCTGCACCGAACCGGGTCGAACACCTCTTCGCCGCTCTCCGATATGGCTCCGCCCCTCGAAGCCCCGGACACGATCTCTCCCGGCATGGAACCGGCGGTCGTGGAAGTCCACGAGTCGCCGCAGCCGGATGTCTCGGTTCGGTTCGCGGCCCCCGAGAGACCCAGTCCGGCCCTGCTCGCGAACCTGCGGCGGCCTGCTCCGGAAAAGCCCCGTCCCGCCCGGTCCGGCCCTCCCCCGCGAGTTTCACCCGAGCGAACCTCGCCCGTCTTCGCCCTCGCGGGCTCGTCTTCCTCTGCCGCACTGGGGCCGGCGATCGAGGCCATGCGCAAGGCCAGGCGACAGAGTCCGCCGGAGCGTTCCTGAACGGGAGCCGCGGGCCAGCGGACCTCTCTTATTGAGGGGTAAGGCAAAGGTGGGAGATTGCGAAAGCCACTTTGGCAACGTTCAGCGTTGCGAAAGTGGCTTTCGCAACGTCAGAGCAGGACGCGGCAGCGAAGAGAGAATCCTCGCTGAGCCGGCGCTGCCACTGAAACCCTCGGTCGAGACACGTCGCGAAAGCCACTTTCGCGACGCCAGAGGTCCCGAAAGTGGCTTTCGCGACACGACCTCCCCACGGCCGCGAGCGAATCCCCGCGACCCGACACCTTTGGCTTACCCCTCTCGTAGGTACCTACCCGTGTCCCGCGGCCGTGCTCGGGGAAGTACGTGATGGCCCCCTTCCTTGCGCCTGGCGCAAGGAAGGGGGCCATCAGGTAAGCAAATACGGATCCCTCAAGGAGTCCTTGTCACGCTCAGCCGAAGAACACCGAAGCCACAGCGTTGTCGAAGCCGACCTTCGCGAGATCCGCGACATCGCCGTCGACGACCAGCGACTTCCCCTTGCAGTCCTTCTCGCTCCAGATCTTCACCGAACCGGAAGCCGCGATCGACGAGGCAACACCCGGGCGGGTGACGTTCTTGCAGCCGTTCCCGGCCACCCCCTGCGAAGGCTCGTTGTCGCTGAAGTTCTTGCCATCGAACAGAACCGCGCTTGTCGCGGGCCGTTGTTCCTCCGACGGCGGCGTCTTCGGAGGAACGGCGACAGAGCCGTCCTGACCGGCCTTCTCACCGTTCGGTGTGACGCCGAACCAGGTACCGCCGACACCCTGGCCTTTCGTGTCACCCGGTCCGGTGTCCTTCGCGAATCGGTATACCGGCCAGCCTGCGATCGTGACCTGCCGGGTGCCGTCGCTCCGCTCGACCGTGCCCACCGCGGACTTCTTCACACCGGCAAGGAAGATCTTGCTTCCGCCGGTCACCAGAACCGGCGGCCAGGTCTTCGCGCATTCCCCTTCGCACGTTGACTTCGACGGCTTGGCGGTGTCCTTGTCGAAACGATAGAGCGTCAGGCCCGCTCCGTTCACGACGACCGGGTTCAGTTCGCCCGCCTCGGAGGCCTTGAGCTGGACCCACTTGCGGGCGGTGGTCTGCTCGGCGGTGTTCGACGTGCCGTCCGAGCCGGTTGCCCAGTCTCCTGTCTTCGGTTGTGCGTCGTTCGCCTTGGCGGTACCGGCGAGGAGGGCCAGAGGGCCATCCCCCGCTTCCGTCTGCGCCGGCGCCGGCGCCGCCGGGCTGGGCGCGGAAGCCGGTGAGCCACAGGCCGCCAGCGCCAGTGTTCCCGCGGTCATGAGGACGGCAACGGATACAAGTCGTTTACTGAACAAGTTGATCTCCCTACACCCTGCCTCCAAACTTTTCGGAGGCCCTATGCCGTCCACACGGCTCAATCACCGGGACGGTTCAAAAGAAATTTCGAAATCTTCGCCGGAACATTCACCGGCGGAAGGCATTGTCAAGCAAAAAGAGACTTCAGGGAAGCATCGAGAGAAGTTCGGGCAGGCACGTCGCGAACCCTGTGGTTCAGGCGGCGATGCCCGCGTCTTCGGCGAGCGCGGCCACTCCCGCTCTCGTGATCACCGCGGGCGTCGGCTGGCCGTACGCCACGTGGCACTCTTCCCTGATGAGCCCTACTTCGATGAGGTTGTGCACCGCGATGTGATCGCACCAGCAGCCGTCGATCGTGAGGGCGGGTTCGCAACTGGAGATGAGGACACCACGCCCGGCCGCGACCGCTCGCAGTATGGCCCGCTCTCGCCGGCTCAATTCGATTCGGATACCGGTCATCACGATCACCGTCCAAGGTCGGCTATTCTGCCGCTTTCAGCTTGCGGCGGAACACTTCATTCTTTCTTCACTGGCCGTGGAGACGAGCGGATCCCGAGATCGTCGACGGCGCGGCCACTCGACGGCACGGCTCATCTCCGCTGACGGACATCCCGTGCCGTGATCAAAAGTCCAGAGCTGCGGGTAATAAAGGGCATACCAGGCCACACTTGGCCTGCCCGGTCACGCCTGGTACGCGATTCTGGTTCTCGGCTGGAGGTTGGAGAGTCGTGGCCGGTGTTGAACAGACGATGTGGGTAGAGGTACTGGGTGAGGTGAAGGCCCGCGCGGGAGAACAGGAGATCACTCTCGGTCCTCCCCGGCAACGGGCCGTCCTCGCCATTCTCGCGATGCGCGCCAACCAGACGGTTTCGCGCGCCGAACTCATCGATGGTGTCTGGGGTGATGCCCCACCGGCGTCCGTCGAAGGCAGTGTGCACACCTACATCCACGGCCTTCGCCGCGCACTGTCCGTCTCGGACCAGGCCGTGCTTACGCGCACTGGAGCGGGCTACCAGCTCGTCCTGGGCCAGCGGGAACTCGACCTGAACGTGGTCGAGACCCGGCTCGCTGAGGCACGGGGTCTGGCCCGGGCAGGCAAGGGATCCGCCTCGGCCGACCTGATCAGCGAATGCCTGGCCCTGTGGCGCGGGATTCCGCTCTCCGGCCTGCCGGGACCGTTCGCGGAATCGGAGCGCGTCCGCCTTACGGAACTGCGCTACCAGCTCGTCGAAGAGCGGGCCGAACTCATGCTCGCGGCGGGCAGGCATCGGGAACTGGTGACGGAACTCGGCGAGGCCGTGGAAGCAGAGCCCTTTCGGGAAGGCCTGCGCGCGCAGCTCATGCTGGCCCTCTACCGGAGCGGGCGCCGTGCGGACGCGTTGGCCGAGTTCGAGGCGGTGCGCCGATTGTTCGCCGACGAACTCGGCCTTGATCCCGGCGCCGCGCTCACCGAGCTGCATCTGCGGATGTTGCGCTCCGAACCGGGGCTGGAATCCCCTGCCGAGACACCGGCACAGGCACGCCCCCAGGTTCCGGCGCAGCTGCCGCACGAGGCGCCTGACTTCGTCGGCCGGGCGACCGAACTGGAACAGCTGGCGACGTGGTGCGCGGTGACGCGAGCGAGCGGCAAGGCTCTGGTCATCTCGGCGATCGACGGCGCGGGCGGGATCGGCAAGACCACGCTCGCGGTGCGGTTCGCCAGGATGGTCGCCGAGAGCTACCCGCACGGTCAGCTGTACCTGGACCTCCGCGGTTTCGACCCCAACCGCGCGCCGCTCAGTGCGAACGACGCGCTCGGCCAGCTGCTCTGGGCACTGGGCAGCACGCGGCAACGATCGGAACCCGACGAGCTGGTCTCGATGTACCGAACCGTGCTCTCCGACAAACGAGTGCTGATTCTGCTGGACAACGCCGTGTCGACGGAGCAGGTACGTGATCTGCTGCCGGGCACGTCGAACAGTCTGGTGCTCGTCACCAGCCGCAACCGGCTCAGTGGCCTGGTCGCCAGGGACGGGGCACGCCGGTTGACCCTGGGGTTGCTGACCGAATCCGAAGCGCTGGACCTGCTGCGCAACACGGTCGGCAGCCAACGCATCGACGACGACACGGCCGCGGCGGCCGAACTCGTCCGATTGTGCGGCTATCTGCCGCTGGCCTTGCGGGTCGCCGCTGAGAAGATCTCGGGAAGACCGGACACGAGCCTGCGTGAACTCGTCGAGAACCTGCACGCCGCACAGGACCGGCTGGACAACCTCCATGTCGACGATGACGAGATGACTTCCGTGCGAAGTGTCATCTCCTGGTCCTACACCTCCCTCGAGGATGAACTGGCCAGGACCTTCCGTCTGCTGGGCCTGGTCCGGGCTCCGAACATCGATGCCTTCGCCGCGGCCTCGCTGTTAGGCAGGCCGGTCGCCGAAACCGGAGACCTCCTTCGCACTCTGAGTGAACAACATCTGCTCGAACCCGAATCGGATCGGTACGGGTTCCACGACCTCATCAAGGTGTATGCCGGCGAAATGGCGTACAGCGAAGAGCTTCCGGAGACTCGCAGGGAAGCGATTCGCGAGCTCATGGTCTGGTATCTGACCGGAATGCGCACGGCACTCGTACGCCTGATCAAGGACTACCCGCTACCACCTCTCGAGATTCCGGAAACGACGCATCCGCTGCCGGACCTCACTACCCGCGAGTCGGCATGGAAATGGTATGAACAAGAAACGAAAAACGTAGCCGCACTGATCGAACATGCGGGAGAGCTCGGGGAACACGAGATAGCCTGGCAATTGGCCTGGTGCACCTACAACAGTTTCTATGCGACCGGGCTGATGTCGGAATGGATCCAGATCCTCACCGTCGCCCTGGCTTCCACCGAGCAGCTGGCCGACCCTGGCCCCAAGGCGCGGATTCTGATGTTCCTCGGTATAGGGAACTCCCGGATCGGACGGAACGAAGCAGCTGTCGAATACCTGGAACGCGGACTGTCGGTCGCCCGCGGCATCGACAACGATCACTTGCGCTCCAGCATGCTGGCCAATCTGGCCTCCACGCTTCGCGAGATGAAGCGGTATGAAGAGGGCATCGCTTACGCCCGTGAGGCAGTCGAGCTGGTGAAGCCCGAATCACCGCAGTACCAGAAGGCGGGCAGCATCGACGCCCTCTGCGAGCTGTACGTCGAATCCGGTCAGCCGGAACAAGCGCTGCGCTACGCCGAACTCGGCTTGGAAGCCGCCCGCGCCTGCGACGCGGCACTACTCGAGGCCAACATGATGGTGAACGTCGCACACGCGTACCGGGACATGGCCGACATGACGATGGCGATGCGCGAATACGAAGCGGCACTCGAACTGTGCACGAGGCAAGGCGACCGATATCACGAAGCTCTTGCCTTGCTGGGAATCGCCGAACTGCGCCGCCGGATGGGCCAGTACGAAGACGCAAGGAAGCACGCACACCGCGCGCTGGACATCTTCCTCGAACTCGGCGGCGAGGAGTCCGATGTGACGCTCGCCTTCCTCGCTTCGCTCGACGCGGGCGCGACATCTTGACACCGATCGGCGAAAACGACGGCGGCCGGTGGCCCCCAGAGCCTCACCGGCCGTGTTTCGCGCGACGGGAACGCGGGCCGCCGATCAGTGAGAGGCGGTCCGCTCAAGCGGGTTCGCGATCACCCGATATGCCATCAACGTCCTGCCGAACTCGAAGGCCGCCCGCCTGAGGGCCCTGGCCGCGATAAGGGGGTTGACCTGCTTGAAATGACCGGTCACCGCCAGCGCGGCCGGCCGCTGAACGCCGGTGAGCGGCACCGCGATGGTCGTGAGCTTCTGTACGACATCATCTACCTGCGCGAGGCCGGTACGGCGGATCTCCGATAACCGGTCGGTATCCGGAGCTGCGCAAAGCCCGATGTCCCGCCCGACCTGATACGCGTGAAGAATCTGACCTATCGCGGTTCGCGGAAAGCGCGAAGTGACCGAGACCACATTCGGCAACCTTGGCGTCCGGTGGCCGAAGATCTGATTGACGAGCTGAGCCGATTCACCGGCCAGCACACTGATGCTCGCGGTATGACCGGTCATCTGATGGAGATCGACAAGATAAGGCGTGGCGTGCTGGCGTAGCGACGCGACAAAACCGTCTTCGGCACTGCGATCGGGCTGCACCATACCGCCGGGGGAATATTTGTCGCCTGCCCTGACGATCATGCCGTGGGCCTGCAGCACGGCGAGCACCCTGTGCACTGTCGCTTTCGCGAGTCGGGTATGCTGGCTGAGCTGGGTAAGGCTGAGTGGAACTTCGCTCGTGATCAACGACGCCAGGACGACCATCGCCTTGTCCACGGCTGTATGACCTGTGCCGCCGGCGAAGCCGTCCTCTTCCGACTTGCTTGCCAAAGACGCGTTCATGGGAAATCCAAGGGGTCGACTGTCGGCATCTGATTGCCTACCGATGACGATCCTAAGTCGACGTCAGCCCATCGAGACCACGGCCGACTTCGACCGAGCCTTTCGTCTAGCGAATCTGCCTTGACCGCCCTGGCGGACCGTTCGCGATTGACATCTCATGGCCGGGTCCACACCGTCCACAATGCCCGTAATTTCACGGACAGCGCCCCTGTCGGCACGTCAAGTAGCGAACACGTCAGTCCCCCGGCCACAGCGGCAGCCCTTTGTCCTCATTGGATATTCGTGGTGTATCGCTGCCCATGAGCAGTGGCCGCCTGCCCTGCACAGGCCGACGCCACCGGCATCCATCCTGTGCCGCGACCGAGATGCTTCGCTTCCGCAACTGCTCGAGCAGGAGTTCCGAGGGGCGAAACTTCGGTGAGTACGAGCAGACCATCTCGCTAGAGTTCGGCAAGCCTCATGTCTCGGATGACATCCGACAGCCTGTTGATGACACGGGCGTCGAGAGGGAGAGTGACCGTCGTGGACCAGGACCTCGTACCACTGCTCAGTCGTTCGTTCATGCGCGATCCCTATCCCACGCTCGCGGCACTACGGAGCACCCACGCGGCGGTGCCGGTCGAGAACGGTGGCTTCCGGATGTGGGTGATCACTCGCTACGAGGACGCACGAACCCTCCTGGCGGACTCCACCCTCCACCGAGACCTGATCAAACACCGTCACGAGGTCGTCGGGCAGAACCTGGTCGACGCCGGACGTAAACCGAAGCTGCCACGCGAATTGCGTCGCAGCATGCTCGACCAGGACGGCGCCGATCACCGGCGGATGCGGGCCGTGGTCGCCCGGCACTTCACTCCGTCCCGTCTGGCCAAGCACCGGCCGAGGATCGAGCAGGTCGCCGGGGAACTGCTCGATCGGTTGCCGGTGCGGGCACCTGTCGACATCATCGACGCGTACGCGAGGCCACTCTCAGCCATCTGCCTGTCCGAGATGCTCGGTGTTCCCGAGGGCTCACGGAGCGAGTTTCCGGTTTGGGAGACCGCGATCCTCACGGCGCCGACCAAAGCGGAGGTGGAGGACGCCGGACGCGGGATGCGGAGTTTCGCGGAGGAGATGATCGCGCTCAAGCGAGCCGAACCGGCCGACGACCTTTTCACGACGGTGGTCGAGGCGGCATCGGACGGTGCGCTGAACGACGCCGAACTGATCTCCATGATCACCCTCCTGTTGATCGCCGGGTTGGAGCCCGCCAGTGCGATCGGCAGTGGGATTCGTGTGTTGCTGGGCCATCCCGGCGAACTGGAGCGGTTGCGCGCCGACCCGAAGCTGATCTCCGCCTGCGTCGAGGAGGTCCTTCGTTTCGAGACGCCGTTCCGGATGCTCACCCCGCGCTATCTCGACCATCCACTGGAACTCAACGGTGTCACCGTCCCAGCGGGTGAGCTGCTGCTGATCTCCACCGGAGCGGCGAATCGCGATCCGGTCCAGTTCGACGACCCGGACCGTTTCGACATCACCCGTGACACATCCAAACACCTCGGGTTCAGCCATGGCCGCCATCGGTGCCTGGGAGCAGAGTTGGGCAGACTGGAAACGGCGGTCGGGCTGTCGACGCTCTTCGCCCGCTTCCCCGAGATCCGCCTGGCCGCGACCGACGGCGAAATCCGCTGGCGACCGGGAATGTTCATGCGGAGGCTCGACTCGCTGCCCGTCGTGGTGGGTTGACGACGGATCGGCAGGGCGGGCCCTTGGGAAGGTTTTGCCGATTCCACCATTACCGAGTACGGAATTCGCACTGGGAGTCCGATGATCAAGGTCGTTGTCGCCGGCGGTGATGAAATCTTCCGCGTCGGCATATGCAGTGTTCTCAAGGTATCCGGCACCATCGAGGTGGCGGCGCAGACCGGAACCGTGGAACGGATCGCGGAGCTGGTTCTCGCCAACCAACCGGACGTGGTCGTGGTCGATCTGACCACAAAGGACCAGTCGCTGACCCGGACCATCCGGAGCTTCCGCTGCGAACTGCCTGCCACGCGCGTCGTCGTGATCGCCCCGGTGACGACGAACGAAGTCGCGTACTTCTCCCTGACCGGGAGTGTGGCAGGCCTGCTCGAAGGGCCCGTGCCCCCGCAGGAACTGATCAACGTCATCACGGCCGTCGCGTCGGGGGATTCGATGATCATCTCACCGTCGATCGCCCAGCGGATGACCGACCGATTCCTTCGCTACACCCGTAATCAGGCCTGTCACGCCCAGGACCGGATCAACGCGCTCACCCCCCGCGAACGGGAGGTGCTGGCTCAAGTCGCCAAGGGATACGGCAACGCGGAGATCGCGCACCGACTGTACGTCAGCGAAGGGGCGGTCAAGGCACATGTGAGTCATCTGCTGACCAAGCTCGGCTGCGCCAACCGCGTTCAAGCGGCGATCATCGCCTGCGATTCGGGATTGTTCGAGCTCGAGCAGGGGCAGTCCCGGCTCCCCTCCCCCAGCCCCATCGTCACTTGACGCAGTGCCGCGCTCAGGGCACCCACCCGGCCTTCGCCGGGGTCAACCGCACAGGCAGCGCGGTCAACTGGTTCATGATTCCGACGTCTTCCCACCGCAGATCGACGGCGGGCACCGCGAGTTCGATCCGCTCGAAGCGGTTCAGCAACGTGGTGAACGCGATTTCGGCCTCGGCCTTGGCGAGATTCGCGCCCAGGCAACGATGGATACCGTGCCCGAACGCGAGATGCTGGTTGTCCTGGCGGCCGACGTCCAGCCGATCGGGGTCGGTGAACCGCTCTCCGTCACGGTTCGCCTCGGTCACGGAACACATCACGACGTCGCCGGCGGCGATGGTGACGTCCTCGACCTCGATGGGTTCGACGGCCATCCGGAACGCCGTCACGCGCAGCGGGGGGTCGTAGCGCAACAGTTCGTCGACCGCACCGGACAGGAGGGACCGGTCTCCACGCACGCGGTCGAGCTGCTCGGGGTGGGTCAGCAGCAGGCTCATGCCTTTGGCGATCAGCTGCGTGGTCGCCGTCTGGCCCGCTACCAGCAACAGGAACACCATCGAACTGACCTCGTCGTCATCGAGGTCGGCGGTCAAGCGCGAAATGAGGCCATCGTCGGGGTCGGAACGCCGTCGTCCGGCGAGATCTTTCGCGTAGTCGTTCAGCCACATGATCGATGGCCGCAGGGTGTCCTTGATCGGCAGGAGGCCCGCGGCGAAGACGTCCGACCAGCTGCGCACCTGTGCGCACTCGTCCGCGGGAATTCCGAAGATCTCCCCCAACACCAACGTCGGCAGCGGGACGGCGAAGTCGGCGACCAGGTCCACTTCGGACCGTGGGGACAGCTTTCGCACCAGGTCGCCCGCGATGCGTTCGATGGCGGGCCGTACGGCGGTGACGGCTCGCGTGGTGAAACCCGGCGCCGCCAGTTTGCGCATCCGCGTGTGCACCGGGGGATCCTGACTCAGCATGTCGCGTTCCATGATCCGTTTGACGTCGGTGGGCAGCGACGCGAGCGGAGCCATCTCGCCCATTGTGGACGAATCACTGGTGAGTCTGGTGTCGCTCAGCATTCGGCGGGCGAGGCCGTACTTGGTGACCATCCACACCGTACGACCGTCCGGCAGCTTCACACGGGTGACACCGGGCGAACTCACGGTCGCAGCGTTCATCGGCCCAGATTCGACGAGATCACCCGCGGTGTCCATTCGCCGATCGTCCACATTTCCCTGGACGATTTCCTATCGACGGCGCCTGTGGCGTTACGGATACCGTTCGACCACAAGGATTCCTTCACCAGTGATCCGGAGCCGTCATGAAACAACGAGAGCTCGGACGTAGTGGTATCAAGGTCTCCCGGATGGCATTGGGCACCGCCACCTGGGGACTCACCACGCACCGCGACGAGGCCGCTGAACAGCTCGTAGAGTTCGTCGGAGCGGGTGGCAATCTCCTCGACACCTCCGACGTGTACGGCGCGGGCGCGAGCGAAAAGGTCATCGGCGAGCTGCTCGGAACGGTCGTGCCCCGCTCGTCGGTGGTACTCGCCACCAAAGCCGGCGGTGTTCCCGGAGGTAAGCCAGGCGACGCCGACACCCGGCGGGAGTCTCTGCTCTCCGCGCTCGACGCGTCGCTCACCAGACTCGGGACGGACTACGTCGACCTATGGCAGATGCACGTCTGGGACGACAGGACGCCGATCGAGGAGACGTTGTCCGCGATCGAAACCGCTGTACAAAGTGGACGTGTCCGGAACGCGGGGATCTGCAACTACTCGGGTTGGCAGACCGCGCTCGCGGCCAGGAGGCGGCTCGGCGGTGGGCCTTCGCTCATGAGCACGCAGGTCGAGTACTCCCTGCTGGAACGCGGTATCGAGCGCGAGGTGCTCCCTGCCGCCGCCGCGCTGGGGCTGTCGGTGCTGCCGTGGGCACCGCTTGGCCGAGGAGTGCTCACCGCGAAGTACCGGTCAGGTGTGCCGCTCGAACGGGCGAAGAGTCCCTTCTTCCGGTGGTACGTCGGCCATCACCTGGACGCACCCCGCACCGACGAGATCGTCGACGCGGTGGCGTCGGCGGCCGCCGAACTCGGCGCCGCTCCCGTCGCGATCGCGCTGGCGTGGGTCCGGGACCGGCCGTCGGTGACCGCCCCTGTGGTGGGAGCGCGCACCGCAGAACAACTCAGGGATTCCTTGGCCGCCGAATCGCTCGAGCTGCCGGGGGAGATCAGGACCCGGCTGGACGAGGTCTCCGCACCGTACGTCGGCTATCCCGAACGACTTGTCTGAGAGCCTGTTGGCGGAGTTGCGACGTGCCTCGCGAAAGGGACATGACGCGCGAACCCGCCCCGGCCGAAGGCCCCGCTATCGCGGCGGCAGGGCGCCTCTGTCGCCAACGTGAGAGATATGGCCAGGTCGCGCCCTGTCGACACGATCGCGGACGCGGGTTCACCGACAGACACTGACAACGAGGAGTGGCCATGGGCCGTCGATTCGGCGAATTCAAGCACCTACCCATCAGTCCGGTGTTGCGCGAGTACGTCCTGCGCAGCGGCACACCACTGGACCCGGTGATGACGAGTCTGGTGGACGAAACCCAGCGGGTGAGCGAACTTTCGATCATGCTCGTGCCCGAGGAGCAGGCGAACCTGATGACCCTGCTCACCAAGGTCCAGTCGGCCGCGATCGTGCTCGATCTCGGCACGTTCACCGGCTGCTCGGCGCTCGCGTTCGCCCGAGGCCTCTCCCCCACTGGCCGGGTGATCACCTGTGACATCAGCGACGAGCATCTCGACGTGGCACGTCACCATTGGAAGTGGGCCGGTGTCGACGACCGTATCGACTTCCGGCTCGGCCCGGCCGAGGCGACGCTCGAAGCACTCGCCGCGGAGGAGACCCGGATCGATATCGCGTTCCTCGACGCGGACAAGGAGAACTACGGTGTCTACTTCGACCTGATCGAGCCCATGTTGCGCCCCGGCGGCCTGCTTCTGGTCGACAACGCGTTGTTCAACGGATACGTCCTCGCTCCGGAACTGGCGCCCTCGGAGTTGATCCGCGGCGCGTCGGCCGCCCTGCGCGATCTCAACGCGCGACTGGCGGCGGACGATCGCTTCGAAACCGTCATGCTGCCGATGTCCGACGGACTCACCATCGCCCGCAAGAAGAGCCGGGAACAGGAGTGAGCTCGGTGGACGCGGACGTGTGGGACTTCCCGTTCGACGAGGAAGGTCTGGAACTCAACGAGTCGTACCGCCGGGCTCGCACCACCACGGGGCTCGTCCGGGTGCAACAGGCCTACGGTGAAACCGCCTGGCTGGCCACCCGGTACGAAGATGTCCGGTTCGTGCTCGCGGATCCCCGGTTCTCGAGGGCGATGTCGATGACCGAGAACTGTCCGCGCACGACCGAGGGAGTGCAGCGGGGAGGCCTGCTCTTCATGGATCGCCAGGACCATTCCCGCATCCGCGGTCTGGTGGCGAAGGCGTTCACGATGCGGCAGGTCGCGGCCCTGCGACCGAAGGTCCACGAGCTCACCGACACCTTGGCCGGGCGGATCGCCTCCGGCACGCCGCCTGTCGATCTCGTCGAGGGTTACGCCAAACCGACACGGTCCACTGTCATCTTCGAACTCCTCGGTATCCCGCCGGAGGACCGGGACGGTTTCCGCGGACTCTGCGAGGGCGTGCTCTCCACCGGCGCGATGTCCGCGGAGGAGTTCGGGGCGAACCACGTGAAGCTGAACGGCTACATGGCCGAATTGGTGCAGCGCCGGCGGCGCGAGCCGGGTGAAGACCTCATGACCGCGCTGATCGCGGCCCGAGATGTGCGGGACCGGCTCAGCGAGGACGAACTGGTCAACGTGTGCATCGACATCCTGCTGCCTGCCTACCAGAGCCAGGTGCCGAACTTCGTCCACGCGCTGATGCGGCAGCCGGGCACGTGGGACCGGCTGGTCGCCGAACCGCGACTGCTCCCGAGTGCCATCGAGGAGCTGGTCCGGTTCGTGCCACTCGTCGAGGGCGCGCCATTCCCCCGCTATGCCACCGAAGACATCGAGATCGGCGGCGTAGCGGTGCGAGCCGGAGAACCGGTTCTGGTGTCGATGGCGTCGGCCAACCGCGACTCGTCGGTGTTCGCCGACGCGGACGAGCTCGTCCTCGACCGCGAGGACAACCGCCACCTGGGTTTCGGGCACGGCATCCATTTCTGCCTCGGCGCCCAGCTAGCCCGCATGGCGTTGTACGAGGAGCTGGGCGCCTTGCTGAGGCGGATGCCCACTCTCCGTCCGGCGGGCGAGGCGGTGTGGAACACCGAGATGGGCATCCGCGGGTTGCGGACCATGCCGGTCGGATGGTGACCGTCCGGAACCGCCGCGAACGTGATCACCGCGCCGCAAGATCTGTGAACGGAGCTTCGATGTCTGTGGATGTGAAGACGGCCCCCGATGGAGCGCTGGAGACCGGCGCACCGATCGTCATCGACGGCAACACGCTGACCCTCGAAGACCTGCACGCGGTCGCGGTGGAAGGCAGCGGTGCCGCGCTGCGGGACGAGTCCCTGCCGCTGATGGCCGGGTCCCGTGAGCTGAAGGTCGATCTCGTCGCCGACGGCCACGCGATCTACGGCGTGACCACCGGCTTCGGGGACAGCGTGATCCGGCAGATCGCGCCGGTGAAGTCGGCCGAACTGCAGCACAACCTGATCCGCTACCACATGAACGGAACGGGACCGTCGACACCGCCCGACGTAGTGCGCGCGACGCTGTTGATCCGGGCGAACTGTCTGGCCAAAGGCAACTCCGGAGTCCGGCCGGAGGTGGTCGCCCGGCTGGTGGACCAGCTCAACCTGGGGATCCTGCCCCGGCTGCCCCAGCGCGGCTCGCTCGGGGCCAGCGGTGATCTGGTGCCGTTGTGCCACCTCGCCGCGAGCCTCCTGGCCGAAGGCGACGTCACCTATGACGGGCGGCTGCGCCCGGCCGGGGAGGTACTCGCGGAGGTCGGTCTCGCGCCGTTGACACTGGAGGCCAAGGAGGGCCTGGCGCTGATCAACGGCACGTCCTTCTCGTCGGCGTTCGCCGCACTGGCTTGTCTGGGGGCGACCCGGCTGGTCCGGATCGCCGAGCTGAGCACGGCGATGGCCTCCGAGGCGCTGCTGGGCAACCGCGGGCACTTCGCGGAGTTCATCCACCAGGCCAAACCGCATCCCGGACAGGTCGCCTCCGCGCGAGAGATCGCCCGTTTGCTGACCGATTCGAAGCTGGCACTGGATCACAGCCAGGTCATCGAACTGACCGGAGGTCTGGGCGGTGAGGAATACGCGGAGCTGAAGCGGTCCATTCAGGACCGGTATTCGGTGCGGTGCGCTCCGCATGTGGTCGGCGTCCTGCGGGACACGCTCGACTGGGCCCGCCGCTGGGTGGAGATCGAAATCAACTCCTCCAACGACAACCCGTTGTTCGACGTGGCCGCACGCGAGGTGCACAGCGGCGGCAACTTCTACGGCGGACACGTCGCGCAGGCGATGGACTCGCTCAAGGTGGCCGTGGCGAACATCGCGGACCTGCTCGACCGCCAGCTCGAACTCGTCGTGGACGAGAAGTTCAACAACGGGCTGACGCCGAACCTGATCCCCCGCCATGCCCCGACGGACTGGCGCGCCGGCCTGCACCACGGGTTCAAGGGGATGCAGATCGCGTGCTCCTCGATCACCGCAGAGGCGTTGAAGACCAGCACACCCGCGAGCGTGTTCTCCCGGTCCAGCGAGGCGCACAACCAGGACAAGGTCAGCATGTCCGCGATCGCCGCGCGGGACGCCTTCCAGGTCGTCTCGATGGCCGAAGAGGTGGCCGCGATCCACCTGCTGGCACTGTGCCAGGCCCTGGACCTGCGCGGGACGGCGCAGGCGTCCAGCCGGACCAGAGCGGCACACGCCCTGATCCGCGAGCGGGTGCCCTTCGTCGAAGACGACCGGGCGATGGAGAGCGACATCCACGCGGTCGTCGAGCTGATCAGATCCGGTGCGCTGATCAGCGTCACGTCACCGGCCGCACCCGCGGCCAACGGACACCACGGACACGGAGACGCGCGATGACCGGAACCGACGCGACACAGAAGCCGGCGGCACAAGCGGAGTTCCCGCTCGTCGGGGAGATCTGGCAGGCCGACTATGGCGATCTGGTGATCGAGCACGACTACCGGGAGCCGGGCAAGATCAGTTTCGTGTCGAAGCACGGCACGAGACTCACGGTGGAGCTCACGGTCACGCGGATCAGGGACGACGTGTTCGTGCTCGCCTTCCAGGACGCGGACGCCTCGGTGGTCGCGGTCGAGGATCTGGCCACGCACCGGGTCACTTCGACGATGATCCTGCGCGACCACACGTTGCTGCACATGACCGGCGTATTGAGCCGGGTGGAACCATGACCGGCCCCACCCCTCCCGCGGTCGTTCCCGGTGACCCCCGCTACGAAGACCTGATCCGACGGGGTCACAACCCACGGTTCGCGAACCGGCCCGACGAGATCCACCCGGTGCGGTCCACCGAGGAGGTGGTCCGGGTGGTCGCCGACGCGGTACGGACCGGCCGGAGGATCGCCGTGCGCAGCGGAGGCCACTGTGGAGAGGACTTCGTCGACAACCCGGCCGTCCGCGTGCTCATCGACATGTCGCGGATGTCGCTTGTGGACTTCGACCACCGGCGCAACGCCTTCGTCGTGGAGGCGGGCGCGACGATGGAGCAGGTCTACCGAACGCTGTACTTCGGTTGGGGGGTAACGGTTCCCGGTGGTGTCTGCCTTTCGGTGGGCGCCGGTGGACACTTCGCGGGCGGGGGCTTCGGCGCACTGTCCCGCAGCCTGGGCACGCTGGCCGAATACATCGAGGCGGTGGAAGTCGTCGTGGCCGGAGCGGACGGCAAGGTTCGCGCCGTGGTCGCCACCCGTGATCCTCGGGACCCCCAGCACGATCTGTGGTGGGCGCACACCGGGGCCGGGAGCGGCAGCTTCGGTGTGGTGACCCGATATTGGCTGCGCTCGGCGGCCGCGACCGGGGACGACCCGGCGCGGTCGCTGCCCGCCCCGCCCCCGGCGATCCAATGCGACCTGGTGATGTGGGATTGGCCGGACCTCGCTTCCCAGGACACGTTCGTACGCTTCATGGCGAACCACGGAACCTGGTCGGAACGCAACAGCGACCCCGGTTCCTCCGCCACCGCGCTGCACAGTGTCCTGATGATCCCGCACCGGTCCGCGGGCAAGATCGTGCTCGACGTGCAGACCGGCACCAACGAGCCGGGAGCGGAAAAACTGGCGGACGACTTCGTCGCCGCACTCGCGGAGGGAGTGGCCGAACCCAGCCTGCGGCTGCGGTCCGTCCGGTCGTGGTGGCAGGCCATGCTCGCCACCACCGTCTCGAAGAATCCGATCCCGCAGGACGCCCAGAGCCGGGCCAAGGTGAAGTCCGGCTACCTGCGCAAGCGTTTCACCGACGAACAACTCGCCACCGCCCACGCTCATCTCACCACAGCGGACTACGCCCATCCGGAGGCTTACCTCTGCCTGGTGTCCTACGGCGGAACGGCGAACGCGGTGGCCCCGGCGGCCACCTCCCTCGCCCAGCGCGACTCCGTGCTCAAGGTCCTTTTCGGAGTCAACTGGACCCAGCCCGATGAAGACGCCACGCACCTGAGCTGGGTCCGGGAGTTCTACCGGGATGTCTACCGCGAGACGGGCGGGGTGCCGGTACCGGGCGACGTGAGCGACGGGGCCTACATCAACTACGCCGACGCCGATCTGGCCGACCCGGCGTGGAACACCTCGGGCGTGCGCTGGCACGAGCTCTACCACAAGGAGAACTACGCACGGTTGCAACAGGTCAAGGCCCGCTGGGACCCCGGTGACGTGTTCCGGCACGAGTTGTCCGTCACCTGCCCCACCACCACAGGGGAGTCACGATGATCGTGCCTTGGCGCCGCCGCGGTCGGCGCGCAACGTCGACCAGACGGCACTCGGGCGCGATCGAAGCGTGGGTGTGGACCCTTCCCGTCGGTTCGTTCGCGCTGTTGTGGAAACGAGATTCCCCGCAGGGTGAAACCTGCGGTCCTGAACATCGACCACCTTTAGGGAGAAAATCATGAACGACTTCCCGCTGACCGGACAGATCTGGCGTATCGACTACGGCGAGATCGCGTTCGAGCACGACTACCGGGTTCCGGGCAAGCTCAGTTTCGTGCTGCCGACCGACGGTTCGACCATGACGGTCGACCTTGCCGTCACCAAGCTGCGCGACAACCTCTATCTGCTCCGGTTCGAAGACGGCGGATACGCGTCCATGGTCGCCATCGAGGATCTCGCGGCGAACACCGTCAACACGACCATGTTCGTACACCACGACAGCTCGATGATGAACTTCACCGGGAAGATCAGCAGGATCGACGCCTGATGCCCGCGGTCGATCGGATCGAACTTCCCGACGGGAGAAGCGTCTGGATGGTCACCAAGTACGCACTCGCGAAAAAAGTGCTGAGCGACACCACGTTGTCCAACGACACCTCGCGGATGGGCGGGAAGGCGCCACTCGCCGCCCTTCCCGCCTCGGTGCGGGAGGTGATGGCGCAGGACATGCTCAACACCGACCCGCCGAAGCACACCCGGTTGCGGCGCCTGGTCGCCCAGAACTTCACCATTCGAAGCGTGCAGGAGATGCGACCGCTCGCGGACGGGATCGCCGACAGCTTGCTGTCCAAAGTGGACCTTTCGGCAGAGGTGGATCTCGTCCCGGAGTACGCGCAACCGTTGCCGACCCTGGTACTGGGCGCGCTGATCGGGATCCCGGAGGAGGACTGTCCGGACGTCCAGTACTGGTCGGACACCTTCGTCTCCGAACTGCTGCTGATCAGCGACAAGTTGCAGGCTTCGGCGGAGTGGTTGAGTCAGTACGCGGCGGAATTGGTGCGGCGCAAGCGACTCGAGCCCGGTGACGACCTCCTGTCGCGGTTGATCGCCGCCGATCTGGAGGACGACGAGCTGAGTTCGATGGTATTCGTCCTGTTGATCGCGGGACAGACCGCGGCGAGCCAGTTGATCGCCAAAGCGGTACACCTGCTGCTGACGCACCCAGACCAGCTCGCCACGTTACGGGCGGACGATTCGCTGTTGCCCGGCATGGTCGACGAGGCACTGCGGTTCGAATCGCCGCTGGACGTCACCGCGTTCCGCATGACCACCGAACCGTTCGAAATCGACGGCGTCACGATCCCCACCGGCGAGATCGTCATCTGCTCGATGCCCGCCATCAACCGGGATCCGGACCGATTCCCCGATCCGGACACCTTCGACATCCGGCGCGTGGACAACGCGCACCTGTCGTTCGGTTTCGGCGTCCACCGTTGCCTGGGTGCCAACCTGGCACGAGTCGAAGCGGAAGCCGCCGTCGCCGCGCTCCTTCGTCTTCGCTCTGATTCACCTATCACGGTGCGAGAGGAAGGGGTGCGATGGCAGCCGGGTGGCATCATGCATCTGCTCACCTCGTTGCCGGTACGGTTCACCTCTCCGGTCTGACGAGACCGCGTTCCGCCCGCCGCCGGGCGGAACGCAGTCTTGTCGCGACGAGCGCGCCCGCCAGCAGCACTCCGGCCGGCAGCCACAAGCTCTCCCGCACGGCCTCCGCCAGCCCGGTGGCGCCGGAGTTCTCCCCCGCCACCGCGATCCTGGCTTGCAGCACCATCCCGACGGTGGCGCTGCCGAGCACGCCACCGAGCTGGAAGGCCGTGTTGAACGTGCCGGACGCGGGTCCGAGAAGCTCGGGCCGCACCGAACCCATCGTCAAGGTGCTCATCGGCGAAAACACCAGTCCCATGCCGGTTCCGCACAGCAGGAGCCCCGGCAGAAGCGACCACGGGTTCGCGCCCGCCTCCGCCATCGTCGCAATGACCGTCAGCCCACCGGCGACCAGCACGAGACCGAACACCAGCATGATCTTCGCGTCGAACCGGCCTGCCAGCCAACCACCGAACGGCGCGACCGCACCGGACAACAAGGACATGGGTGCCGTCAGCATCCCCGCAGCCGATGGCGAGAGGCCGAGCACGGTCTGAAAATAGATCATCAACGGAAAGAACATGCCGGTCACGGCGAAACTGAAGAACACCAGGGTCACCACACCGGCGGCGAAGTCCCGATTCGCGAACATCCTCAGTGGCACCAGCGGACTCCCGGTGATCCGCTGCCACCACACGAACGCCACCAGCAGTATCAGCCCGCCCACGATGACCTGTGGCACGGTGACGCCGGCCCGGATCTCGCCCCAGCCGAACAGCTGCCCGTTGTGCACGCCGAACACGAACAGCAGGAGCCCCGCGGCCGAAAGCACGATGCCCGGTGTGTCGAAGCGGCCGGTGTCGCCTGGCCGCCAGTCCGGTATCAACACCACCGCGAGGACCAGCGCGAGACCACCGACCGGCACGTTGAGGTAGAAGATCCACGACCAACCGAACGCGTCCACCACCACGCCGCCCAGCAGGGGGCCCATGACCGTGGCTAGGCCCGACACGGCTCCCCAGACACCCATCGCCACACCACGGCTCGACGGTGGGAAAAGGTGGGTGAGCAGCGTCAGTGTCTGCGGTGTCATCAGCGCCGCGCCGAGGCCCTGCACGCCTCGGGCCGCGATGAGGGTGCCGACATCGGTGGCGGCACCGCAGGCGACCGAGGCCGCGGTGAACAACGCGAGGCCGGTGACGAACACTCGCTTGGGCCCGTAGCGCATGCCGAGCTTGCTGGTGAACAACATCGGCACCGCGGAAGCGAGCAGGTACACGCTGGTCACCCACACCACGGAGTTCAGGCTCGTCGACAACTCGTGGACTATGACAGGCACCGTGACCGGCACGATCGCCGTGTCGAGCATGAAAAGGAACACTCCCGAACACAGCGCGGCCAACGCTCCCCACGGCTTGCCCTCTGATCCGGTCACGTCGCCTCCCAAGCGCAGGCCGATCGACTTCGAACCATAGCCGTGGGAGGCACGGGAGACGGGCGTCGTATCACCGGCTGAAACGGTTTCTCCGACTGAAGCCTCAGTCGTGACGGACGCCGCGTACAGGACAACTCAGCCGTGGAGGACCATCAGGACCAAGAGATCTCGCCGGTCCGGTCGACGAAACGCCCGGACCGGGCACCGGGCTTCTCAGTGGCGAGACGCACGATCGCGTCCGTACCCTCCGTGACGGTCTGGGGACCGCTGTGTCCATTGAGGTCGGTCGCCGTGTAACCCGGGTCGGCGGCGTTGACGCGCATACTCGGCAGTGCTTTTGCGTATTGGGTCGTCAGCATGGTCAGCGCCGCCTTCGACGCGGTGTAAAGCGGTGCGATGACCTTGGACTCGGGGCGTGCCGGGTTATGGGTGTGGGCGAGTGAACCCATGCCACTGCTGACGTTGATGATGACGGGGTCCGTTGATCGGCGCAGCAGCGGCAGGAACGCGGTGGTCGTGCGGACCACACCCGCGACGTTGACGTCGAAGACCCTGAGGGAATCGATCCCCGTCAGGATGCTGGGATCACCGCTGGGCCCGTGGATACCGGCGTTGTTGATCAGGACGTCGATCACGCCCTCGTGCTCGGCGACGTCCGCAGCCGCGGCGGTGACCGCCGCGTCTTCAGTAACGTCGATGCGGACGAACCGCGCACCGAGCGCGGTGGCGGCCGCCGCGCCCTGTTCGGGATCGCGTGCGCCGACAATAACCGTGTGACCGAGCTCGACGAGGCGTCGGGCGGTCTCGCGGCCAAGCCCCTTGTTCGCTCCTGTGATGAATGTGATCGTCATGCGATCAGCATCCGTCTTTCGCCGGAGCCTTTGCCAGGGCCGCCTCGACGGTAGGAATGGCAATACCACCCTCGAGGGCCGGAAACGTGGGAGGATGAGGTCGTGACCACGAAGTCTGGTGCCGGACTGGGTGCGATGATCCGCACGTGGCGGGACCGGTTGCCGCCCTCGGCCGCGGCGCTGCCGGTGGGTCCTGCTCGCCGCGCGGCCGGGCTGCGTCGCGAGGAACTCGCCGAACTCGCCGGGATATCGGTCGACTACCTCGTACGACTGGAGCAGGGACGGGCCACCACACCCTCGGCGCCGGTGGTGGCCTCCCTGGCACGCGCCCTTCAGCTGACCTCTGCCGAGCGGGATCACCTGTACCAGCTGGCCACCCTCATCTCGCCCGCGGAGGGCACGGTCCCCGACCAGATCCCGCCCGGCGTGCACCGGGTACTCACCCGGCTCGGTGACGTCGCGGTCGCGGTGTTCGCCGCGGATTGGCGGCTGATCTGGTGGAACCGCAGCTGGGCGGCACTGCTGGGCGATCCTTCGACCGCTCCCCCGGAGCTGCGCAACTTCGCTCGCGACAGGTTCCCCGTGAGTGTGGGTCCCGCTCGGCTCGCGCTGTGGCCCGTGGCCGAACAGGACAGCGACGCCACCGACGCCGCCGTCGTATCCGACTTGCGACGCGCCACCGGCCGCTTCCACGCCGACACACGCCTGGCGGGCCTGATCCGTGAACTGAGCGCGGGGAACCAACGGTTCGCCGAACTGTGGGCGACCGGTACGGTGGCGACTCACCGCGAGGACCACAAAACGATCGAGCATCCGTCGGTCGGACCGGTCACGGTGGACTGTGACGTGCTGACTGACGGCGACTCCGAACTCAAGATCGTGATCATGACCGCCGTGCCCGGCAGTGAGGACGAGACCAAGCTGCGGCTCACCGGGGTCGTCGGCCACCCGAACCCCACGAACTCACCTACGCAGGTGGGCGATTAGGCTTCAGGAATGGTGCGCGGCCATGGGATTCCGCGACGTCAGCCACCGCCGCCGAGTGAGTTGGCCGAACCGACCGCCGCGATGAACTCGGCGCGGACCGCCGGCTCGTCCCGGAACCGGCCGAGCAGGTGCGAACTGACCATACTGGCGTCTTCGGCCTCGACCCCCCGCAGGTTCATGCAGGAATGGGCGCCGCGGATCAAGCACGCCACCCCTGTCGTGTCAAGCATGCGTTCGATCGTGGTGACGACCTGCTCGCCAAGCCTTTCCTGGACCTGCGGCCGCGCCGCGAACTCCTTGACCAGGCGGGCCAGTTTGGAAAGCCCGACGATCCTGGCCCCCGTAGCGGGCAGGTACGCGACGGACGCGCGACCGACCCAGGGAAGCAAATGGTGCTCGCACAGTGAAACGAAGCGGACGTTGACCACCAGGATCATGGTGGGATTGTCCGAGACGGAGGGAAACGTGACTTCCAAGTGCCGGCCCGGGTCAACGAGCCTGCCCTCGGTCATCTCCGCCAGCGCGCGGACGAAGCGCCGCGGAGTGCGGTCATTGTGCTCGCTGTCATAGGGAAGACCCAACGCGGTGAGCATTGCCTCCGCATGTTTGGCGGCGAGGTCGATGTCCACTTCAGGGCTGTCCGGCACCACACCGTCGAGGGGCGGCAACGGAATCCCGGCAAGCCTCGAGGGCGAAGAATCAGTGGTCATGATCGTCAACGCTTTCGTTCGTCGGCCCACAGGAGAACATGCAGGCGGCTGGAGAAGTTGTATCCACGCTGGAGTATCGAGTCGGCGAGTTCCTGCGATCGTGCGAGAATCACGTCGGATCCAGTACCCTCAGGCATGATCCACACGCGCTCCGGCGGAATGCCCACCGTCGTGACGAGCAGGTCGACCTCCGGAAGGTCGTGCACGCTCGCCACCACGAACTTGAACGAAGCCTTGCCGCTGTCAACGAACGCTTTGAGCGCGTTCGGCCGTATGCGCATTCCCTGCGGGTCGCCCGAATGCGCCAGTTTCGGCGAAACCGTGAACCGGTGAGCGTTTTCCACGGTTTCCGCATCCGGCGCCTTGGTACCGTTCGTTTCGATCTCCAATTCACGGCCACGTGTGGTGAGCCCGCGCAAGAGCGTGCCCCAGCCACGTTGCCGCTGATGCAACAGCGGTTCTCCCCCGGTCAATACCGTCAGGGCCGCTCCACGTTCGTCGACGTCCTGAAGAATGTCGGCGACAGGCCGTCGCGCCAGTTCGGCACGAAGATCGAAACGCGACGAGTCCCACGTGTAGGGACTGTCGCACCATGAACAGTGCAAGTCGCATCCGCCCAGCCGCACGAAGGACGCGTGTCTCCCGGTGGACACTCCTTCCCCTTGGAACGTCGGACCGAAGATTTCGGAGACGACCAGCGACTCCACTCCAGTTGCCTGTTTCGGGATCATGGGCACCACTCCGCTGCGTTCACGTGCGTTTCCTTCACCACGACCCGAGTGATCCTGGCCCCTTGCGCGCTTTCAGTGCCTTCGATGACTTTCCCGGCGATCCTGCCGAGCAGGACGGCGACATTCTCGACGGTCGGCCATTCCAGGTCCGCGACAGCCGGTCCTGCCTCCGCTTCCCCGAATATGAACAGCTTCGAGCCATCCGCGGTAAGCGCGTCGCGGAGTGGATCCTGATATCCCAGCATCGTTCCGTGGTCGAGACGTAGATCGATCCACTCACGGAGTTGTTTCTTGAACTCCCCGAACTCCACGACCGTGCCGGTACTTGCCAGTTCCTGGCAGGCCGCGGTGACTTCCACCCACCAGGAGTGGCCGTGCAGGCTCGCACATTTTCCCCCTAGATGGGGCAGCCTGTGCGCGGTCTCGAAATTGTGCCGCACCGTCACGGCATGAGTACTCACAGCGCCGCCGGCGCGGGGAACTCCGTCGTGTTATCGAGGTAAGCGGTGGGATCGGGAACATCCGCGTCGCGGAACGCCTCACGGCGTTCATAGCAGGTACCGCAGACGCCACAGTGCCGGTCTCCGCCCTTGTAGCAGGACCACGTGAGCTCCATCGGAGCGCCGAGCATCGTGCCATGACGCGCGATATCACTCTTGCTCCAGTGCAGGAAGGGTGCTTCCACTCGCGGCGGGTTCATCCCTTCGTTCGCGACTTCGACCAGGGTGGACAGTGCGTTGATGAAGGCCGGGCGGCAGTCCGGGTAGATGAAGTGATCGCCGGCGTGGGTGCCGAGCGCGAGCACGGCGGCCCGGTGCGAGAGCGCGATACCGACCGCCACATTGGCCAGAATGGCGTTACGGTTGGGGACGATCGTCGCCTTCATCGTCGCCTCCGCGTAGTGACCGTCGGGCACCGCCACGGTATCGTCGGTCAACGCCGAACCGGTGAGCGCGGACCCCACGGAACGCAGATCGACCACGACGTGCTCGGCGGAGTAGTGACGTGCGACAGCGGCTGCCGAGTCGATCTCCTTACGGTGCCGCTGACCGTAGTCCACGGTGATCATCAGCAGAGGATGACCGTCGTGGTGATAGTGCGCCGCGACAGTGGTGGAGTCCATCCCTCCGGACAGGACCACCGCGACCAGTTCTCGGGCGCTCATCGCACTCCTCCTTCGTGATCCGCCTGCGCGTGCAGCACCAAGCCGCCACGCACTTGCTGTTCGAGCCGGACGGTGGCCGCCCGTGGCCGCAGGACGGCGACCAGGTCCTGCAACAAGGTGACCGCCAGGGTCTCGCAGAAGATTCCCCGGTCGCGGAAACTGTGCAGATAAAGTTTGAACGACTTGGATTCCAGGCATCGGTCATCCGGCAGATACCCGAAGTCCATCGCGTAAAGGTCCGGCTGCGCGGTCACCGGGCAGAACGCGGTCAGCTCCGCCGTACGGAACCGGACGACACCGATCCCGGCAGGAGCGGGGAAGGTCTCCAACCCGCCGGCGTCCACGGCACCTCGGACCGTATTTCCCAGCAACGTCAGCGAATCTGTGGGATCGGCACTCATGGAAACCCCTGTCCGCCCTGCCCGGGCCTCATACGCAGTCAACTGCGGGCTGATGCGTGCTCCACATCACTCGGCCGCATGCTCAGTTAAGCCAGGAGTGTCCACTTCGGTCAACGAGAACAGCACTAACCTCCAGTTCGGTTACACCGATCCACCCGACTACCCGGCCGTGCGCATCTTGTTGTTCCATGGGATGAAAATCCCCTGTCCGCTACGCGGGAGTGGCGTACCCTGCGGTCCGCGCCGACGAGTGGCTGGACGCAGAATCGGCGGGCTGGCACCTCTCGTTGGCCCCGGTAGCGAAACAGCTGTCTGATTCCGTGGGCGCGAGGCGATCTTGGGAGTCACCTCCCGTCGTGGCTCATGTGACGCGACCGGACCACCAGGTCTTTCTCGGATGGGCTGACGTCGCTCCGCGAGCTTGCTGCCGCGGCTTCGCTCGGCCCCTCGAGACCAACAGCAGACGCCCCGCATGCCGGTTCACTCCGCAGAGGCGACACGCAGTGACAACTGCCGGATCGCGATCAGCAGCCCCAGGACCGACATGAGGGACAGGTGCCGCCCTCCGCGCTGACGCGCGCCCACATCCGCACGCCAGTCCCGGCCTGCTCGATCTTCTCGATCAGCACGCCCGCCAAGTACGGCAGCAGCACCCTCGCCTGGTCATCGAACGGGTCACCGGGGAACCGCTGCGAACACGACCATCCCGGCTCGCTGATCCAACATCCCCGACGGCGGGAGCCACCGGTTCGTCGGCCGGAGCCAAGGCCGGCGTAACCACCGCCACGAACCCTGTCCCGGAATCAGCTACCTGCACACCGTCATCGACGACCACTCCCGAGTCGCCTACATCGAGATCCACACCGACGAGAAAGCCGCCACCGCGATCGGAGTGCTACGCCGTGCAGTGACTCGGTTCACCGACCAGAACGTCACCGTCGAACGCGTCCTGTGCGACAACGGCGCCGCCTGCAAATCCCACGCCTGGCGCGAAGCCTGCACCCAGCTCGGCGTCACACCAAATGAGGTTCCCCCCGTTCGCCGGACACGGCGTGTGGAGGGCCTCAAACGTGACCGGGGCGTGCATCCCGATGCTGGAATGGCGCCGTTTGGGGTTGTACCAGCACTCTATCCATTCGAATATCGCGTTGGCAAGCTGGTCGCGAGTTTTCCATTGTTTGGTGTCGAGTATTTCGAGTTGGAGGGTGCCCCAGAAGGATTCCATCATGGCGTTGTCGTAACAATCTCCGACCGTTCCCATCGAAGTGAGCAGCCCGGCGGCGCGGAGTCGTTGCCCGAACGCCCATGAGGTGTATTGGGAGCCGTGATCGGAATGCAGGATCGTGGTTTCACTCTTGGGCTGTCGGCGCAGGATGGCCATGCCGAGGGCGTCGGTGACTAGTTCTGTTCGCATGTGATCAGCGATGGACCAGCCGATGATGAGCCGGGAATAGGCGTCCATGACCGCCGCGCAGTAGAGTTTTCCTTCGTCGGCGGGGTGCTCGGTGATGTCGGTGATCCACAACCGGTTCGGCGCGTCGACGGTGAACTGGCGGTTGACCAGGTCCGGGCTGGAATCCGCGTGCGGGTCACGGATCGTGGTCCAGGTGCGCCGGCGCCGGTAGAGGCCCTGGATCCCGGCCTCGCGCATGAGCCGCTCAACCCGTTTCCGGTTCACCGGCAGACCCAGCCCGAGCGTCAATTCCGCGTGCACCCGCGGCGAGCCATAGGTGCCCCGGGAATCAGCATGAATCTGTTCGATGTATTTCAGCAGCAACGCATTGCTCTCCTCTCGGGGTGAGACAGGCCGATCGCGCCATTCGTAATAGCCGGAGCGGGACACGTTCAAGACCCGGCAGGCCACCGCGACATCGATACCGTCCGCGGCGAGTTCGTGGACCAGCGGGAACGTTACTTTGGGAGGATGTTCTCCCGCGCGAAGTAGGCCGCCGCGCGTTTCAGGATCTCATTCTCCAGCTCCAGCTGCCGGTTCTTCCGCCGCAGCTCGGCAAGTTCCCTTTTCTCCGTGCTCGTCAGCTTCGTTGTCGAGCCGGTCTCGTCGGCATCGGCCTGGGCCATCCAGTTCCGCAGGCAGGACTCGCTGATCCCGACCAGCTCGACGGCACGCTGACGAAACTCAGGCGGGTGAGGTGCAGGCACCAGAACATCCTCCCTGGTGACCAGTGGTCACCTCAGGTGAGGTGTCCGGACAACCGGGGGAAGCTCAGCGTCACACCAAACGGACCAGGCCCTGCCGGCCACAAAGCAACGGTGAAATCGAACGATTCCACCGCACCCTCGCCGACGGCTGAGCCTACGCCCCCATCTACCAGTCAAACGACCAACGCCATGCCACCCTGCCCCGCCGGCTGCTCTTCTACAATCACCGCCGAGCCCAGTCCGCGCTCGGCGGCAAACGCCCCCATCTCCCACCTGACAACCGACCATGATCAGCTGGAGTACCAGGGGTCGAGTATCGAGCACGTCCCTTGCAGGACGACCGGCACGGGTGAGGTGTCCACCTCGCGGTTTGTCGCGCTCGTGCGAACACCAGCTCATCGCAGGCTGCTCCAATACCAGCAACAAGAACCCGGTCACGATTCCAAACGACGAGCGCATATTCCGAGGCAAGACGCTCCCGCCCGGTAACTGTATAGTGGAGCGAGCGCGAGCGATTTGAAGTTCACCCGGCAGGCTACGGGTAGACGATGATTTCCGGCAGTCGAGCCCCAGGGAAGGTTTCGGCCAAGTAGCCGCGGAGCAGTTCTGGGAGCCGGCGAGCAGCGAACCGTTTGAGTGGCTCGTCCTGTGGTGGCATGGCACGAGTGTTTGGAATGTCGCCGCCCGCTGGTCGGACCTCAAGCCGCGTGGGGGTCTCATGTGACATCGCGACTACCAAGCCCGTGCCCTTGAGTACGGCGCTCAATGCGTTGGCCGTGACACTGTCCGGATGTGAGTCCAGTAACGCGTTCGGGATCTCGGTTACCACGACAGGCCCGGCCTTGGCCAAGAGCGACAGCGTCTCGAGTCGATCTCCTGAGAGATCTTCCCATCGCATCTCGCGAGTTGTCAGTTTTTCGGTCTTCGCGTCGACATACAGCACCATATCGTACCGATACCGGGTAATCTCGATATCTCCACTCATGCATTTCGCGCGAACCGAGACCTTGACCTCCCTATCGGCAATTTCGGCGAAATATGAGATCAGCCGAGGATCGACGAATAGTTCTTCCTCATCATGGAAGCGGCCGCTTCCCAACTCCTCGTCTAATGCCAGCCAGTCGAGATACTCATCGCGAAGGCCCAGATGTCGGAGATCACCCAGGATCACCCTGCCGCCATCCTCGACCAGGTCAATCGCGCGAGAGAGTACCGAAGCAAGATACTCGGTACTTGGAAAGCAATGTGCAACACCGTTGATGAGCACGCAGTCCGGCCGCTGTCCAGCGCCCATGACGTCGCTCATGGCCCGCTTGATCTGGCGTGAACCGATATCATGCGCACCCGCAATGACCGCGTGAGCACGAGGCAGACGTGCTGACCGAATTCGATCCACCGCATATCTGGACACATCAGCCCCGACATAACATCCGATACTGTCGTACAGGTGTCGTAGCAAGAGCCCGGTTCCGCATCCGAGTTCCAGTAGTCTACGAGGCCGAGACTCTATGATCAGAGCCACTGTGTCATCGACCCATTCGCGCACGCAACTCTCTGGCAATTTCCGGTTGGTGGATGTCAGTCCGGCGATATCCGCGTCGGCGACTTCATCCAGATCGGCCGCCCTGAAAGCCCAATCGTACAGATTTGTCCAGTTCTCGACATACTCGCCGAGCAGTGCCCAAGGTTGACCATTGAGGAGCATTGTGTCGGGAGAGGGTCGAACGATGAGCGCGCCGGACGGCGCACGACGAACCGAGCCGACCCATGCGTGTCCGGCAACGGCTGACGTGATGGCATCCTCTAACACAAATCTCCTTTACGCGGTATCGAGTCTCAGCGCAGGGCCGCCTGAACAGCCGCCGACTTCGAAGGGGTAAGCGACCGGATTCTCGCCGGAGACTTTGGCCATTATGACCTGCGCCCCTATGAGGTATTCGACTCTCGCGGGAAAGTAGGTCAATCTCTTCGACATATCGACCGTCAAAGCGTGCGGATCACTGAAAGTGCCAGCTCAACTCACCCAGGCTGGTTGCAAGTCAGCTGAAGCTTGCGGACTCAGTGCCCTATCGGCGGCACCACATGACGAGACCGGCAGGTCTGCGACGAACCAAATGGACCACTCGACCCATGCCAAACGATCGAATGACGCGCACAGGCTCATTGAATAGAGCAGCTACTACCATTCTCCAATGGCTGCGCCGATCAACAAGTCATGCACCGCGAGCTACCACAAGAAACATCGGGAGCTCCCTTCAGTTACTTTCCTCTGCTGCCTGTGCGAGCCTCTATTTCTATCGGGCAGAGCGGATCAGTGTCCAACCTGTGCTTCGTCACTGCCCACTACTTCCTTGATTATGCCCGTTCATACCCAACGAGATTGCCCATTCGAGTGTAAGGTGTTGCGCAAGTGGATGCGCTCCCTGCCATGCCGACGATCGCGACCGGCCGATGCCCGACGCGTCGAGGCGGATGCGTCCGGTCCGATCGGCCGGGACAAGCCGGAGCGAGCACCGGCCCATCCCCAGCATGTCCCCATCGCCCCGCACCTGCTCTCCGAGCCGAGCACGGGCGTCTCTGGCCATCTTCAACGCGGAAGCGTTGGCCATGGTCGAGCCCGAAGTGAAGATCACCGCGGGAAGAGCCGAGCCGGCCGCACCTCGGTAGCCGATGAAGTCGGCGCCCAGGCAAGGGTCCGCACTTCCATCGCGGCCGAGGCTGGGCCCATCCGCCACGCCGCCGGACTCTCTGGTTGAACAGGGAGGCGATGCTGTCCCCGAGCACGGCTACGGGCAGCGGACGTGGATGGAAATAGCCGACGTACTGCGGATGCGCGCCGTTTGAGGTAGCCGCGTTCCAGCACGGTTCCGACGATTTCGTCCAGCAGTTCCGGCAACGAGGTGCTCGTATCCGGCGTGGCCCCGGGGGGCCTCGAACTCTCGTAGACGGTCTGGTCATCGGTAAGGATCGGCCGCGTCGACGGTATACGTTGCGTGTCGATCAGTGCTTCGAAGTACGGCCGCACGGCCCGGGTGAGGTCGTCCCAGTCCGTCGGGGAAGCGGCGAGTGCATCCATCGTCATGCCTGCTGGCGCGGGGCGAGGCCTGAATAGGCAAGCGGTCCCTTGCCCGCTTCGTCGATGAGCTGGTAACGGGTCTCCCAGAGTGCCGGGAAGAACTGTCGCTTGGGCAGCTTCGCGATTACGTCGATCGGGGTACCGGCCAACCCTGTCGCCTCGGCGCCGATGGTGCGCTCGATGACCTTGAGATGCCGTGTACGCCACAGCATGTGGTCGGCATCGAGGTTGACGAGTCCTTCGACGTGCAGGTAAAAGTCTTCGAAACGGGCGACATCGCGAGTCGCCGTCCAGCCCGGCGAAGAGAAGCCGGAGCCGTCCTCCAGCTGGATCTTGTTCATGATTGTGTGCAGACGATGAGTAGGTCGTGATGATCTGCCGGAGCGGTATGGGCCCGCGCCACAGCTGCGCACTCGCCTTTCGTGCCGTCAGCACGGCCCCCATCCAATCGACAAGCTCGCGGCGGCTGCTTGGGAACTACGGCCGTCCCGGGTCCGTCTCGGTCAGGACGGTTCCATCTGCGAGTACCGGTCGAGCCAGCCTGTCGCACGATAGTCACCTCGCCAGGCGAAGACGGCCACCTGTGTGTCGTCGTCGAACACCGGAACCGACGCATTTCCTTGCGACAGGGAAACCCGAGAGAATCGCCTGCCCGACCAGGTCACGACGACACTCGCGTCCGGTGCCGAGACCGCGATCAGATCCGCACTTCTCTCAAGAATGACGCCGGTCACCCGTTCCTTCAACAAGGCTCGATAAGCCTCATCATCGAGACGGCATCGACTCGGAACGCCCCTGGCCGACCAGTCCGGGTCCTTGATGCCTCGTGCTCTCGCGGCGTTCCAGAGCGCGGGAACGAGATCTTCAGCGTGCGCGGGAGTGGCCATCTGCTCGCACATCCACAGCAGCCGCCCGGCCCCGCGGGGCGGCTGGCATCGTCGCCATTTCACGCGGCGGCTCAGATCCGCCGCGACGACCGCGCTCCAAGGGTGGACAGTGCCGAGCTGCCCTTGGCAGCCGATCCAATGGAGATATCGAGGAGCATCCTCCAGCACGGGATACAGGGCCAGATAGGGGATCCCGGCGATCGTCCTGGCATCGCGGCGGAACGCTTCCGGGGTACTCGCGACGAGACCGAGTGCGACCCTGGCCAGGTCGCCCCGTTGATAGACGCCAGAGCCATCCGGATGAAGCAATCGGTTGACCACGACCTTCAGCTCTTCGTTGATCGCGCTTTGGGCGAGCTTGGGCACCAGTCCCGCGATCAGGTCGATGACCGTGCGTTCCGCCTCGTCCGGCGAATCCGGCAAGGCGCTCTCTGCGAGAGCCACCCGGATCTCATGTCCCACCGCCGCGGGCACCATGAGCCGTGCCGTGACCTTTCCCAGGTCCGTCGGCGCGAGTACGAACTCGCCGTCGGCCGCCTCGGCTCCGCTGATGAACTGGCCTTCGATGAGGAACCGGATGGCCTCACGCAGCGGTTGCAGGCTACGGCTGCCTTGATGGCACGCCAAGGTGCCTACCCACCAGTCCTCGGCCTCCCGTAATGACCCGACCCGCCGCTGGACCACCTCGGCGAGAACATGATCCGGCAGGCTGGCTTCGATCCGGGAGCGCACGGTGTTCCCGGCGACGAGTTTGGCCTGCCAGCGCTGCCGCTCTTGTTCGGTGACGATCAAGAAAGCCCAGCCGTCGCGTTCTCCGTGCCCCACCCGGCCTGCGCGGCCGAACATCTGCTGGACGGTCGCCACGTCGATCGGATTCATCCCGACCTCGGTGTCCTGCACGATGACCGCCCGAGCCGGAAGGTTCACTCCGGCGGCGACCGTCGACGTCGCGACGAGAACATCGATCTCACGGGCGCGGAACGCCTTCTCCGCCTCCCGTTTGTGATCCCAGCCCTTGTAGTGAAGACCGATCCGGGCCTCGCGACACACTTCGTACAGCCGGTCGAGATCGTCAGGGTGCACGCCGTCGGTACGCACCCCCCGAGAGCCGGCGATCACGAGAGCCGTGCGCCGGACGCCGCGTTTGCTGCCGCAGAACACCAGCGCACTGCCCCCGTCCTGGGTGATCATCCCGGTGAGCGCGTTCGCCATCCGGATCCGTGCGCTCTCGACCAAAGACCAGTCTCGATGAGTGGAGATGACCGGCAGCTGCCAGGTCAACGTACTCGGCCGCCAGGCCACCCGCACAAGCCGCGCTCCCAACCAGGCCGCGATCTCGTCGGCGTTGGCGACCGTAGCGGACAGCCCCACGATGCGCACCTGATCGTTGCCACGCATCCTGGCAAGGAGCGCTTCCAGGATCGGACCGCGTTCGGGGTCGCCCAGCAAATGGATCTCGTCGACGATCAGGCACGCGACTTCGGCGAGAGCCTCGCGCAAGGACGACGCTCGGCACATCGCCTCGAACTTCTCCGTTGTCGCCACCCAGACGTCCGCTTCCCGGACACGTTCGACATCGACGCTGTACTCGCCGGAAAGGCGCTCGACCCGAAGTCCTTCCCTGCGCCAATGGTCGAGTTCGCGATCGAGTTCGTCCGTCAGTGATCGTTGCGGCACCAACCATGCGGCCTTGCGGCCTTCCTCGACCACCGCGCGAAGCGCTGCGACCATTCCGACCGTGGTCTTGCCCGCACCGGTGGGCGCGACCACGACGACGTGCGACGAATCCCCCAAAATCGGCGGAACAGCCTCTGCTTGAGCGGGATTGAAGGAAGGATATGGCAAAAAACGAAGCCAGTCGCGGGCAACAAGATTCTCCGTCGGTACCGAAGACGCGGTCTCGGATGTTCCGGCGTTGCTGTCCCAGAGGACTTTGAAGGCGTCCTGGGCGACAGCTGCTTCCGGGCCCGTGGTGGTGAACGGTTGCCGGCGCGCGGATCGCGCCAGGTAGCACTCTGAAACCTGCGAGCTTCGGTGGGTGATGATCTCGTCGTCCACCAGATAGCGCACCGCACGCCAGTCGACGCCGTTCGCTGTCAGCTTGGCCCTGAGATCATGGAATTCATCGGACGTGGGGAGAAGAACGCGGATATCGGCACCGTCGGGAAAGGTCTGCGGCTCGGCTCGCGGGTCAGCGATCTTGAGCCAGTACCGCTCCGGCGAAGGCGAGGAGTCCATATCACCCGATCCGCTGTTTCCCGGCACACGTGGCACGTTAGCCGATCACCGCCGGCCGTCGATGCCTGGGCACGAGCGATGGCTCGGACACTGCCGATCGAGATCAAACTGTTGGTACGACTGGCTACCGGGCTTCGAACCCATAGCAGAGATCTCACGGGCAGGCCAAGCGTTTTCCGCGAGAATTGTCTGCCCCCATGCACACCGCACGAAGGCCTACGCTTTGAGGTACATGGCTCCCGATCGAATCTCCGAGGCTCGGGGCTCCCCAGTCCACCTTGCTTCCGGAAATTCAGCAAGATCTCGAGGGCCATGGTCGAAAGGAAGGAGCAACGGCCCGCTCCACCGCACCCCAGAAGCCGGAGCGGGCCGTTGCTCGTACAGCCACAGCCCGCAGGCAGCGCGGAGGGACCTTCTACCGTCTCGATACCTACGACGGCCAGGACGGCGTCGAACGAGGCCGTGAACTGGCCAGCCCGGTCCTGGTTGAGAAACCTGAAGTCGGCGCCTCGATCACCGAGATCCATCACGAGGTTGCGGATCTATCACGTAGTCCACCCGCAATCCGGATTCGTTCTCGTGCCCAGATGTGCGCGTAGCGGCTGCCGACCTCCAACCCGAAGAACACGTAGATTCTTCTGAGAGTGAGCGCACCGTCGATAGAGCGGAAGGACGTTGGGTTCGACAAGGAGCCGGGTCAGCCGTACTGGGCGGAGCTCGGGGAACGATGCGGCCGTCGACCGTTGAGCCGAGCTGTTTTACGGGCCTTGCGGTAGAGCTCGTCGATCCGGCGCCCGACCACGTCGGCACGGGCATCGTCGGCTAGCCGCCCCTGGCGCGCCTGAGTGGTGGCGGCAACGATCGCGGTCCACCTCATCGCGACCTGGTCAGCTTCGACCGACAGCGGGCCGAAGATGTCGTACACCGACAGGTCGAAGTCCAGTGCGGACACGGCAAGCAGCCGGTCTTCGGGCCCGACGGCGAACCGCTCGTTGATGTCGGCGACGGTGTTCAGCGCGGCCCGATGGGTGGTCTCCACGCCCTTGGGCTCGCCGGTCGAACCGGACGTGAAGATCACGTACGCCAGTTCGGCGGCGGGACGGCAGGCCGGCAACGGGTCGGCGTGCTGTGCGAGCAGGTCGGCGGTGACGACCAGTTCGGCCTTGGCGAGACCGAGCATCCGCTCACGGCGGGCAGCCGGCTGATCGACCCCGATCGGCACGTAGGTACATCCGGCGGCGAGCACGCCGAGCACCCCGACCAGCTGATCGGGCCCCTTGGGCAGTGAGATGGCGACGGTGTCACCAGGTACCGCGCCCCGCTC
>NZ_JBIWKX010000048.1:33671-58617 GCF_044765885.1 Amycolatopsis sp. NPDC102389 | reverse complement strand
AATTGTTCTGTCGCAAGACCAATCGTCCCAAGTCAGAGGGCATCTGCGCGCCTACGACACGATCAACTCACCACAAACATCGGTGGATCCAGGTCTAATGCAGCGAAAGGAGCCTTCGGCTCCGGTTAAACGCCACGCACGAACCCCCGCGCAGGGTTCCAGGATGGGCTCCTGAATCGATTGTGGAAAATTGTCCACCACTTTGCTCGTAAACATATTTCGCGGCACAGTGTCGGTTAATATCTGACACATTACACAGCGTAGTCAACCGAGTGTCGATGGTGGTCGAATGTCAGTCGCGAAGTGCCGTCCGGGCGGCGGATTCGGGCGTAAGACGTGGGTAACTGCGGCGGATGGTCCAAGATCTGTAGGCCATTCGAACCAAATCGACGGAATTCGTATTCCTCGGCGCGGCGGCGCGTCTTAACCTTGCGTGATTCTTCACCTGAATGGTCACTGGGGAGCAAGATGAAGTCCACGCCGTTGTTGTCGCGCGCCCGAAAAACCTCGGAGCGACTGCTCGACGCCCGATGACACCAGCCGGCTGCGTCGGCCGATTCGACGTCCATGCCCGGCAAACGCCTGACCGGATCGCGGTCTTCGAGCACGGCAACGGGCTCACTTACGCCCTACTCGCCGGGCTCGCGGGCGGCCGCGCGCTGCGGTTGCGCGACGCCGGTGTCCGGCAGGGGGAGCGGGTCGGGCTCGTCACCGGGCACGGCGGCTCCGCGATCGCGGCGATCCTCGGCACCCTCGCCGCGGGCTGCACCTACGTCCCGCTGGATCCCAGCTTCCCCAGGGAGCGTCTCGAGTACCAGCTCGCGACCGCGCGGGTGACCGCCGTACTCGCGGATCCCGAGTACGTCGAGCTGGCGGAGTCCTTGTGCCGCAACGGATCCGCGCGGCTCGTGCGGTCGGGCACGGAGACCGCGCCGCTCCCGGTGCCCGAAGTCGATCCGGACAGCCCGGCGTACGTGCTGTTCACCTCCGGGTCCACCGGCAGGCCGAAGGCCGTCGCGCAGACCCACCGCAACCTCCTGCACGTCGTCGACAACCAGATCGCCGCGCTCGGCATCACCGCGGCCGACCGGCTCAGCCTGCTCGCGTCGTTCGGCTTCGACGCGGCGATCCCGGACCTCTACCCGGCACTGCTCAGCGGCGCCGCGCTGGTGCCGGTCGACCTGCGCGCCCACGGCCTCGCCCACGCCGCGCGCGAGCTGGCCCGGCACGAGGCGACCGTCTACCACTCGACGCCCACGGTCTACCGGCATCTGCTGGACGTCCTCGGCGAGACCGGCCTTCCGTCCGTGCGGACCGTGCTGCTCGGCGGTGAGCAGGCGACCCACGCCGACGTCCGCCGTGGCCGGTTCGCGCCGGAGTGCGTGTTCGTCAACGGTTACGGCGCCACCGAGGTGACGTTCGCCGCGCACTACCGGACGACCGCCGCCGAGCTGGGCCCGGACGCCGACGGGCCGCTGCCGATCGGGCGCGCGCTGCCCGGGTTCACGCTCACCGTGCTGGACAGCGGCGAACTCGAAGTGCGCGGGCGGCACCTCGTCGACGGCTACCTCGACCAGCCGAGCCCGGCGTTCGGGGTGACGGACGACGGCGGCCGTCGGTACCGGACCGGTGACCTCGCCACATTGCTGCCGGACGGCAACCTCGTCTGCCTCGGCAGGCTCGACCGGCAGGTCAAGGTCCGCGGCTTCCGCGTGGAGCCGGCCGAGATCGAAGCCCGGCTCGCCGAACAGCCCGGCGTGGCCGAAGCCCGCGCGATCGTGCGCGACGGCGACCTGCTCGCCTACGTGACCGCGACAGGCCCGCGTCCGGACGGCCGGGTGCTGCGGGCCGCGCTGGCGGACGTGCTGCCCGGCTACTCGGTACCCGTGGCCATCGCGGTGCTGGATGGTTTTCCTCTGACAGTCACCGGAAAACTCGACGAACTGGCCCTGCCGGACCCGCGGGCGGCGGCGACCGTCCCGGCCGAGCGGCTGACCCCGGACGAGGAACGCGTGCACCGGATCTGGTGCGCGGTGCTGGGCCGTGACCGGGTCGGGCGCACCGAGGCGTTCTTCGACGCCGGTGGCGACTCGCTGCGGCTCGGCCGCGTGCAGGCGCGGCTGGCCGACGAGTTCGGCGTGGACGTCCCGCTGCTCGACCTGTTCGAGCGCACGACGATCGCCGGGCAGGCCGCCTGGTTCACGGAGTCCACTTCGGACACTCCGCCGCCGGTCGCCGCGGAGGAGCAGGCCGGGGATCTCATCGCCGTCGTCGGGCTGGCCTGCCGGTTCCCCGGCGCGCCGGACGCCGCCTCGTTCTGGTGGAACCTCTGCGCGGGCGTCGATTCGATTCACGACTACACCGACGACGAGCTGGCGGTGCTGGGCATCGGGCCGGGCCTGCGTGCCGACCCGGCGTACGTACGAGCCGGTGGCCGGATCGAAGGTATCGAGGAGTTCGACGCCGGGTTCTTCGGGTTCACCGCCGAGGAGGCCGCGCGGACCGACCCGCAGCACCGGCTGTTCCTCGAAACGGCGTGGCAGGCACTCGAGGACGCGGGACGCGATCCCGCCGCCGAGGCCGGGCCGGTCGGGGTGTTCACGGCCGCCTCGGTGAACCGCTATTTCCTGTTCCACCTGTTCGGCAACCCGGCGGTGACCGGCGACGTCGACCCGGACGACTGGGAGGGGCGGCTCACCGGCCGCCAGCTCACCGACCACCTGCCCGGCCAGGTCGCTTACCGGCTCGGGCTGACCGGGCCGGCCTTGGCCGTGCAGAGCGCGTGCTCCAGCTCGCTCGCGGCGGTGGCGCTGGCCGCGCAGAGCCTCGCGGACTACCGGTGCGACGTCGCGCTGGCCGGCGGGGTGAGCGTGACGTGGCCGCGGTACCGCGGTGGCGGGCTCGTCTCGCCGGACGGCCGATGCCGCGCGTTCGACACCGCCGCGGCGGGTGCCGGGTTCGGCTCGGGCGCCGGGGTGGTCGTGCTGCGGCGGCTGGCGGACGCCGTTGCCGACCGCGACCATGTCTACGCCGTGCTGCCAGGCTGGGCGATCACGAACGACGGCCCGGATCGCGCGGGTTACGCCGTGCCGGGACCTGCCGGGCAGGCGGCCGCGGTGGCCGAGGCGCTGGCCGTCGCGGAGGTCGCCCCGGACGAGGTCGCGCTGCTCGAAGCCCACGGCAGCGGCACCCCGCTGGGTGACGCGATCGAGGTGGCCGCGCTCAACCGCGTCTATCGGGACATGCCGCCGGAAACGTGTGCGCTGGGCTCGGTGAAGACGAACATCGGGCACCTCGACGCCGCGGCTGGGATCGCCGGGCTGATCAAGGCCGTGTTGTCCGTGCGGCACGGCGTCATCCCGCCGAACCTGCACTTCACGGCCCCGCACCCGGAGGTCGACCTGGCGGGCGGCCCCTGGTACGTCCCGGCGAAGGCCACCGACTGGCCCGCCCGCGAGCGGCGAGTGGCCGGAGTCAGCTCGTTCGGCATGGGCGGCACGAACGTGCACATGATCGTCGAGGAGGCCCCTGCCGTCCCGCCACGACAGGCGGCGAGCGGTCCGTTCGTCCTGCCGGTGTCCGCGCGTGACGCGAAAGCTTTGCGCGAGACGGTTTCCCGGCTGCGTGAGCGGCTCGCCACGGACGCGCCGGACCTCGGGGACGTGGCGTACACGCTTTCGATCCGGCGGGCGTTCGCGTGCCGGGCCGCCGTGGTGGCGGATTCGGCCGAGGCGGCGGTGGCCGCGTTCGATGCGTTGCTGGCGAACGGAACCGACGTCGAGGGCCCGGCGGGGGCGGAGCGAGACCTGGCTGCCCACTGGGCCGGAGGCGGCGAGATCGAATGGGTGGCGGACGGCGATCCCGGCCGCGTCCCCTTGCCGGGTCATCCGTTCCAGCGAGACCGGTACTGGATCGACCCACCGCCTCACCACACGACCGACCAGGAGACCCCTCGGTGACCGACACCTTGCCCGTCGTGGGAGGCCATGGCCCGCCACTGTCCTATCCGGACACCACGATCACCGGGCTGATCCTTGACCAGGCCGCGCGCACTCCGGACGCCGTCGCGGTCCGGCAGGGTGACACCCGGCTCAACTACCGCGAACTGGTCGCGTCGGCGGCCGGCGTCGCCCGGCTGCTGCGGGCCCGGGGTGCCGGGCCCGGAACCCGCGTCGGCGTCTGTGCGGACCGGCGGCCGGAGCTGATCTCGACCGTCGTGGGCGTGTTGCTGTCCGGGTCCGCTTACGTGCCGCTCGAACCCGGCGGCCCGAAGGCGCGGCTGGCCGAAATCGCCGCGGACGCCGGGATCTCCCTTGTCGTCGGCGACCGCGCGAAGGCCGAATTCGGGGCCACGGAAGGCATCGAGGCTCTCGACGTGCCCCCGCCCGCGGACGGGTCTGTCGAGTGCCCCGCCGGGCCGGACGACCTCGTCCACCTCCTCTACACCTCCGGCTCCACCGGCCGCCCCAAGGGCGTCCTGACCAGCCACCGCAACGTGGTCGCGTTCGTCACCGGGTTCGCCGCCGCCCTCGGGATCCGGCCCGGCGCCCGGGCGCTCGGCATCGCCTCGCCCGCCTTCGACGCCTTCACCATGGACGTGTTCGTCCCGCTGGCGCACGGCGGATCGGTCCAGCTCGCCGGCGCCGCCGACCGGGCCGACCCCGAACGGCTGCGGCGGTTCCTCGTCGAGCACGACGTCGAATGGGGCTTCGTCACGCCGACGCTGCTGTCCATGGTGGACCCCGCGGCCGTTCCCGGCTGGCGCGTCATCGCCTGCGGTGGTGAGCCGGTGCCCGCGGAACTCGCCGCGCGCTGGCTGCCGGGCCGCCGGTTCTTCAACGCCTACGGCCCGACCGAGACCACCGTCGTGGTCGTCACCGACGAGGTCACCGGCATCCCCACCGACCCGCTGCCGCTCGGACGGCCGACGCCGAACCACCGGGCGTACGTCGTGGACGCCGAGCTACGGCCGGTCGTGCCCGGCGAGACCGGCGAGCTGCTCATCGGCGGCCCGGGTGTCGCGCGTGGCTACCTCGGCAGCCCGGAGCTGACCGCCGCGAAGTTCGTCGACGACCCGATGACGCCGGGAGAGCGGCTCTACCGCACCGGCGACCTGGCCCGTGAGCTGCCCGACGGCCGTCTCGAGTTCGCCGGCCGCGCCGACCGGCAGGTGAAGGTCCGCGGCCAGCGGATCGAGCTGGGCGAGGTGGAGGCCGCGCTCACGACCCACCCGGACGTCGACGCCGCCGCCGTGGTCGCCGTCCCCGGGCAGGCGGGCACTCGGCTGGTCGCCTTCCTGGCACCGGCGTCCGCACCGTCCGATGTGGACGCACTGGGGCAGGACCGGCTCACCGCGGCGATGCGCCCGGCGGCTGTCCGGGTGCTGGACCGTCTGCCGGTCAACCCGGTCACCGGCAAGATCGACCGGCCCGCGTTGCGCGACCTGGCCGAAGAGGTGCTGGCGGGAGAACGGGAGGACCTCGGCCCGCTCAGCACCCCGGCCGAACGCGCGGTCGCGGCCCTCTGGCGGCGTGTGCTCGGTGACGGCGCGGGGACGGACTTCCTGGCCTCGGGCGGGAATTCGATCGCCGCGATGCGCCTGGTCGCGGCGCTGCGCTCGGAGCTGGCCGCGGACGTCGCCACGGAGGACGTCCTCGCCGTCGGCACGCTCGACGGGCTCACCCGGCGGGTCGCGGCGGCGCCGCCGCTGACCGGGCCGGGGCTGACCACCGGGCACGCGCCCGCGCTGTCCCCGCAGCAGCGGCGGCTGTGGTTCCTCGACCAGCTCGCCCCGGACGCCGCGCCGTACAACATCGCGATGGCGTTCCGGCTGTCCGGCGCGCTGGACGTCGACGCGCTGCGCCACGCCTTGCGCGCGGTCGCCGAGCGGCACGACGTGCTCCGCTGGCGGATCCGGGCCGTCGACGGCGCGCCGCTGGCGGATCTCCTGCCGCCGTCGGATGTTCCGCTTCCGTTGGCGCCGGTGACCGAGGACGGTCTGCGGGCCCGGCTGGCCGCCGACGCCGCGACGCCACTACATCTCGACCGCGAGGCTCCCTGGCGCGTGCGGCTCTACAGGCTCGGCGAGACGGAGCACGTACTCGGCTTCACGCTGCATCACGCAGTGTTCGACGGCTGGTCGCAAGAGCTGCTTTGCGCCGACCTGTCGGCCGCTTACCGGGGCGAGCCGCTGCCGCCGCCGGTGGCGTCCTATGCGGACTACGCGGTGTGGCGGGCAGGACGCGACGAACGGCGGGAGGCCGTCGATGTCGCCTGGTGGACCGGACATCTCGCCGGTGCACCGACCACAGTGGACCTTCCGCGCGACCGGCCGCGCCCGGCCGTGCAGACGTACCGGGGCGCGAGCCTGCGTCAGTCCTTTCCGGACGGTGCCGCCGAGTCGGTCCGGGCGCTGGCCGCCCGCACCGGCACGACGCGCGCCGGGGTGCTGCTCGCCGCGTTCGGCCAGCTGCTGCGGCGGCTCACCGGCGCGACCGACCATCTGGTCGCCACGGTCGTCGCGGACCGGCAGCTCGCCGAATGCCAAGAGGTCGCGGGGTTCTTCGTGGACATCGTGCCGGTTCGGCTGCGTGCGGACGACACCGCGGACTTCGCGACGCACGTCCGCGACGGCGGTGCGGAACTTCTCGCCGCGACCGCGCATCCGGCCGCACCGGTCGAGCGGCTCGTCGAGACGCTCGGCGTGCCCCGCGACCCCGCGCATGCCCCGCTCGTGCAGGTGATGTTCAACGTCCTGAACTTCACCGAGCCGCGGCTGGACCTGGCCGGTGTGGCCTCGGCCTGGCTGCCGGTCGACAAGCCGGGGTCGCCGTTCGACCTCACGGTGTACGTCCACGACGACGGCGTCGAACTGCTCTACAACCCGGATCTGTTCGACCACGCCAGGATGGCCGGGCTCGCCGAGGACTACGTCGCGCTGCTCGGTGCGCTGGCCGCGGCGCCGGACGCGCCGGTCGGGACGAGCGTGCCGGAGCTGCCGCGGGCAGGCGTCCGCACCGCCGTACCCGCCGCGATGACCCGCGCCCGGGCACGGCCGCCGTCGGTGGCCGCGGACCTCGCGGCGGCCGCCGCGACCGAAGCCGTGATCGCTCGTGCCTGGTGCGACGTCCTCGGTGTCGCCGAAGTCGGGCACACCGACAACTTCTTCGACGTCGGCGGGAATTCGCTCGCCCTGACCAGGGTGCACGCGCAGGTCACCGCCCGGCTCGGCCGCCGGATCCCGTTGGTCGACCTGTTCAGCCATCCCACCGTCCGCGCCCTCGCCGCGCACCTGCACTCCGGCGGCGCCGCCGTCCCGGAGCTGGCCCGCGCCGCCGAACGCGTCGCCGCCCGCCGCGGCCGCATCCAGACCAGAAGACCCCGTCGCACCGCCGGCCCGGCCGGCCCCTGATAGGAGCACCACCGTGACCCACCTCCCCGAAACCGGCACCGGCGATCCCGGAGCCGAACCGATCGCGATCGTCGGACTCGACGTTCGCGTGCCCGGCGCGCGTGACGCGCGGCAGTTCTGGCGCAACCTCGTCGACGGCGTCGAGTCGATCGTCCCCGCCACCCGCGAGGAGATGATCGCCCGCGGCGCGGACGAGGCCACTGTGGACGATCCGAGCTGGGTGAACGCCACCGCCGTGGTCGACGGCTTCGACGAGTTCGACGCCGAACTGTTCGGTATGACCAGCCGCGAGGCCGAGATCACCGACCCGCAGCATCGGCTTTTCCTTCAGTCGTGCCACGCCGCGCTGACCGACGCGGGCTACGACCCGGCCCGTTTCGACGGCGCGATCGGCGTCTACGGCGGGTCAGGGGGCACCGGCTACCTGAAGGAGAACCTGCTGCGCAACGAGCGGATCCTCGCTTCGCAGCACGGCGGTATCGGCATCTCGACCGGCAACCAGCCGAGCTACCTGACGACCTCGGTGTCGTACAAGCTCGACCTGCGCGGCCCGAGCCTCGCGGTGTTCACCGCCTGCTCGACGTCGCTGGTCGCGGTGCACCTGGCCTGCGAGGCGCTGCGCAACGGCGAATGCGACATGGCGCTGGCCGGTGGCGTCAATCTGGAGATGCCGCACGGCATCGGCTACATGGGCGTCGACGGCTTCACCTCGCCGGACGGCCACGTGCGCGCGTTCGACGCCGGCGCCAACGGCACGGTCTGGAGCAGCGGCGCCGGGGTCGTGCTGGTGAAGCGGCTGTCGCAGGCGATCGAGGACGGCGACCACATCCGGGGTGTCGTGCTGGGCAACGCGATCAACAACGACGGCGCCACCAAGGTCGGCTTCTCCGCGCCCAGCGTGTCCGGGCAGACCGAGGCGATCGCGCAGGCCGTCGGCATGGCCGGTGTCGACCCGCGCACCATCGGCTACGTCGAGGCGCACGGCACCGGCACCGCGCTGGGCGACCCGATGGAGATCACCGCACTGTCCACTGTGTACGGAAACGGCGCCGAGGACACCGGCTGGTGCGCGATCGGCTCGGTGAAGTCCAATATCGGCCACCTGTCGCAGGCGGCGGGCGTGGTCTCGCTGATCAAGGCCGTGCTCGTCATGGAGCACGGGCTGATCCCGCCGACCATCAACTACCACGAACCCAACCCGGGTATCGACTTCCCGGCGAGCCCGTTCTTCCCGGCGCGCGAGGTGACGAAGTGGGAGGCGGGCCAGGCGCCGAGGCGGGCGGGCGTCAGCTCGTTCGGTGTCGGCGGGACCAACGCGCACGTCGTGCTGGAGGAGGCGCCGGTCCCGCTGCGGTCCCGGACGTCTCACCCGGCGCATCTGCTGCGGGTGTCGGCCAACACCGCGGAAGCGCTCACGGCCGCGGTGGACCGGCTGGCCGAGCGGCTGGCCGAGGACGTCGACCTCGATCTCGCCGACGTGGCCCACACACTGGCCGCCGGGCGCACCGAGTACCCGCACCGCGCGGTCGTCGTCGCCCGTGACGCGGAGGACGCGGTCGACGGGCTGCGGGATCCCCGGCGCCTGGTGTCCGCACAGGCCGGGGAGACGAACGTGGCGTTCCTCTTCCCCGGCCAGGGTTCCCAGTACGCCGGGATGGGCGCCGAGCTGTACGAGGCCGAACCGGTGTTCGCCGCGGCCGTCGACGAGTGCCTGCGACTGCTCGAAGCCGAGCTGCCGGAGCTGCGTGACCTGATCTTCCGGGCCGGTGGCGAGCAGGCGCTGCGGGAAACCCGCGTGACCCAGCCCGCGTTGTTCGTCGTCGAGTACGCGCTGGCGAAGCTGTGGCTGAGCTGGGGCGTGCGGCCTGCGGCGATGATCGGTCACTCGGTCGGCGAGTACGTCGCCGCGACCGTCGCCGGGGTCTTCACCCTGCCGGACGCGCTGAACCTGGTCGCCACGCGCGGCCGCCTGATGCAATCGATGCCCGCCGGGGCGATGCTGGCCGTCCAGCTCGACGAGGGGAGCGTCGCCGCACGGCTGCCGGACACTCTCGCGATCGCCGGGGTGAACGGGCCCGGCACGTGCGTCGTGGCCGGGCCGTCCGACGCGGTTGCGGATTTCGCGGCGACGCTCAAGGCCAGCGGTGTGCAGTGCCGCGAGCTGGTGACCTCGCACGCGTTCCACTCGCCGATGATGGACCCGATCCTCGCCGAGTTCACCGAGGCCGTCGCCGCCGTCACCCGCACGGCGCCCACGCTGCCGTTCCTGTCGAACGTCACGGGTGACTGGATCACCGACGCTCAGGCCACCGACCCCGCGTACTGGGCCTCCCACCTGCGCCAGGCCGTCCGGTTCGGCGACAGCGTCAAGAACCTGTTCGCGCGCGGCGGCCGCTGGGCGCTCGTCGAATGCGGACCGGGGCATCAGCTTTCCGGCCTGGCCCGCGGTCAGGTTCCGAAGGGGATGCCCGCGCCGCAGCCGAGCCTGCCGGGCCGTAACGAGCGCATCGGCGACGTCGAAACGTTGTACGGCGCGGCCGGTCTCTTGTGGACGAACGGGGTTTCCCTCCAGGCACGGATGTTCGGCGCGCCCGGCCACCGGGTACCGCTGCCCGGCTACCCGTACGCGCGCAAGCGGTACTGGGTCGACCCGGACCCGATCACGGCCGCCCAGCCCGCGCGGCGGAGCGGTCCGCTGCCCCTGTCCGAGTGGTTCGCGGTCCCGGTCTGGCGCCAGGCGGAACCGGACCTGAGACGTGAGCCCTTCGCGAACGCGCTCGTCTTCACCACCGACGACGTCCTGTCCGGCCTGCTGCGCGAAGCGGGTGTGACGGTCACCGAGGTGCGTCCTGGTGACGGGTTCGCCGCGACGGAGACCGGATTCACCGTCCGGCCCGGAGTGCGCGAGGACTACGACGCACTCGTGGCCGCGTTGCCCGCCCGGCCCGAGCGGGTCGTGCACGCTTGGACGCTGGCCGGGGACGAGCGCGGCATGGCCGCCCAGGATCACGGATTCTTCAGCCTGCTCAACCTCGTCCAGGCCTGGGGCGAGCCGGTGCGGATCGACGTGGTGAGCACCGGTACCGCCGACGTCACCGGCACCGATCTGACCCGTCCCGAGCACGCGACCCTCGCGGGCATCGCCCGTGTCGTGCCGCTGGAGGTCGCGGGCACGGTGGTGCGCCGGATTGATGTGGATTTGCTCCAGGACGCCGTCGCCGAGCTGTTCCGCCCGGCCGACGCGGCGGCCGAGGTCGCGCTGCGTTCCGGCCGTCGCTGGGTGCTGGACTACACCCAGCTCGAACTGCCCGCGAGCACCGAGCCGGTGCTGCGGGACGGCGGGCGGTACCTGATCACGGGAGGGACCGGCGGCATCGGCATCACGCTCGCCGAGGACCTCGCCCGCCGGGTGCGGGCGAAGCTCGTTCTGCTCGCCCGCGCGGGGCTGCCGCCGCGGGCGGAGTGGGACGCGCACCTCGCCGCGCACGGCGGCACCGACCGCGCCGGGCGCACGATGCTCGCCGTGCGGCGGATGGAGGCCGCGGGCGCGGTGGTGCACGTCGTCGCCGCCGACGTCACCGACGCGGCACGCCTGCGCGAGGTGCGTGAGCTGGCCGAGCGCGAGTTCGGCGGCCTCGACGGGATCGTGCACGCCGCCGGGATGCCCGGCGGCGGCGTCGCCGAGGTGAAGGAGCGGGCCGCGGCCGAGGCCGTGTTGGCCCCGAAGATCGCCGGAACGCTGGCTCTGGCCGAGGCGTTCGCCGACCTGCCGATGGACTTCGTCGCACTGTGCTCGTCGATCACCGCGGTGGCCGGCGGCATCGGACAGGTCGATTACTGCGCCGCCAACAACTTCCTCGACGCCTATGCGCGGGGAAACCACGGCTGGCGGGCGCGGCTCGTCTCGCACGCGTGGGGTGGTTGGGACGAGGTCGGTATGGCCGCGGAGGTGGCCGCGCCGACCACGATCCGCACCGCCCGGTCGCGGTCGCTCGGCCCGGTCGAGCACCCTGTGCTCACCACACGCACTGAAGACGGCGCGCACGGGCTCGTCTCGGCGGCCACGCACTGGCTGCTCGACGAGCACCGGATCGCCGGGGTGCCGGTGGTCCCGGGCACGGGACATCTGGAGACCGTCCGCGCGGCAGTGGCCGCGGCGCTGCCGAAACCCGGGGACGGGCACGTCGTCGAGCTGCGGGACGTCGCGTTCCTGGAGCCGTTCGGCGTCCCGGACGGCGCCACCGCGGAGTACCGCGTGGAGTTCGACGGCGACGAGTTCACCGTGACCAGCCACATCGCCGGCGCGAGCCGGACACACGTGCGCGGATCCGCCGGGTGGGTCGCGGCCGGGTCGGGGTCCACTGTGGACATCGACGCGGTGACCGGGCGGACCGAGCCGATCGACGACGGGCACGGTTTCGGCACCGGCCGCACCAGCATGGTCACCTTCGGCCCGCGGTGGGCGGCGCTGCGCGAACACCGCATCGGCGCCCAGGAGGAGCTGGCCACGATCACGGCTCCCGACGCGGCGGCGGGTGACGTCGGCACATGGGGGCTGCACCCGGCACTGCTGGACGTCGCGACGGCGTTCGGCCGCGGCCGGGGGAGCGGCACCTACCTGCCGATGAGCTACGGCCGGATCGTCGTGCACGACGCGCTCCCGGCGAGTTTCCGCAGCCACCTGCGCTACCGCGACTCCGGCGGCGACCAGGTGGTGGCGGCCGACCTCTCGCTGTGCGACGACACCGGCCGCGTGCTCGTCACGATCGAGGACTTCGTGCTGCGCCAAGTGGATCAGGACGCCGTGGGCGGTGGCCTGACTTCTGCGCCTGCCTTGTCCACTGTGGAGACTGCATCGACGTCGACCGGGATCCGGCCCGTGGATGGCGCCGAGGCGTTCGTCCGAGCGCTGGCCCCCGGCCTCGGCGGGCAGGTGGTGATCACCACCCTGCCGGTGCGGGAGCTGATCGAGCATCAGGTCAGCGTCGAGGAGCTGGACGAACCCGACGAGGCGGCGGTGACGGTGTCGGAGGACGACTACGTCGCTCCGCGCACCGACCTGGAGGCCGAGATCGCCCGCCAGTGGACCGAGCTGCTCGGCGTGGAGAAGATCGGCGTGCACGACGACTTCTTCGCCCTCGGCGGCAACTCGCTGGTGGCCATCCAGCTCATCGCCCAGGTGCGCAAGGCCACCGGCACGCGGCTGGCGATGAAGACGCTGTTCGAAGCGTCCACAGTGGCCACTCTGGTCGAGCGGATCGAGGAGCTGCGCGCCGACAAGGCCGAGACGACGGCCGAACCCGCCCGGACCACCATCCCCAAGCTCGAACGCTGAACCTGTGGACGGATCCGGGGCGAGGGGGGGCCCCGGGGGGGGGGGGGGGGGGGGGGGGGGGGGGGGGGGGGGGGGGGTGGGGGGGGTCGCCCCCCCCCCCCCCCCCCCCCCCCCCCCCACGACCCACGGGACCCACGCCTTACCCGCGCCGCCCACCGACTTACCCCAGAACAGGAAATCATGAGCGACACGAAGGAATGGACGTTCCCGGCCTCGTTCGGCCAGGAGCGGATCTGGCTGTCCGGCCAGCTCGACCCGGCGTCCCCGGTGTACAACCTGCACTGCCAGGCCCGGCTGGACCGTCCGCTGACCGCGGCGCAGTGGCGCACCGCGCTCGGCGTCATCGTCGGGCGGCACGAGGCGCTGCGCACGTCGTTCCGCATGGACGGCGGAGCGCTCATGCAGGTGGTCCACGCCGAGGTGCCGATCGAGCCCGACGTGCACGACCTGCGGGACCTGCCCGCCGACGCCCGCGCTGACCGGCTCGCCGAACTCGTCGGCGCCGTTTCGCGAGAGGCCATCCCGCTCGACTCGCCGCCGCCGTGGCGGGCCCAGGTGTGCCGCATGGCCGACGACGAGTGGGTGCTCACGTTCGTCGTGCACCACACCGTGTTCGACGCCGGTTCGGTACTGGTGCTGGGGTCCGAGCTGGGCGAAGCGTGCGACGCAGTGTTCGAGGGCCGCGAGCCGAAGCTGCCCGAGCTGGCGATCCAGTACCCGGACTACTCGGCCTGGCAGCGTGGGCAGCTCGAAACGTCGAGCGAACAGCTGGACTACTGGCGGAAGCAGCTCGACGGGCTGCCCCCGGTACACGGCCTGCCCACCGACCGGCCGCGGCCGTCGGAGCTGACGTTCGCCGGTGACCAGGTGGACTTCGCTCTCCCGGACGGGCTGATCGACCGGGTCGGCGAGCTGGGCCGCGAGCTCTCGGCGTCGCCGTTCATGGTGCTGCTGGCCGGTTATGCGGCGCTCCTTTCACGATTGTCCAGAGTGGACGACGTCGTCGTCGGCGTCCCGGTCGCCGGCCGCGAACTGCCCGAGCTGGCCGACCTGATCGGCATGTTCGTCAACCAGATGGCCGTGCGTATCGACTGCTCGGGCGCGCCCGCGTTCACCGAGCTGGTCGGCCGGGTCCGGACCACGCTGCTGGAGGCGATCGACCACAGCCAGGTGCCGTTCCAGGTGGTCGCCGAGGCGGCCGTCGCCGAGCGCGATCCCGGTGTGCAGGCGGTGTATCAGCTCGGGTTCAACTTCCTGCCCGACTCGGGGCTGGAGCCCGTCCGTTCGGCCACCGCGAAGGACGACATCGCGATCGACCTGACCGCCGTGGACGGCAGGCTCGTCTACCGCACCGACCTGTTCGACCGCGAGACCGCCGAAGCCGTGGCCGAGCGGTACTTGCGGTTGCTGACCGCGGCACTGGCCGATCCGGCTCAGTCGGTTGCGGATCTGCCGCTGCTGTCGAACGCTGAGCGTGAGCTGGTCCTGACCGGATGGAACACCGGGCCGGAAGTGTCCACTTCGGACACCGTGCCCGCGCAATTCGAAACCCAGGTGCGGCAGACCCCGGAGGCGCTTGCCGTCGACTTCGGCGGGGTTCGCCTGACGTATGCCGAACTGAACGCGCGGGCCAACCGCGTCGCCCACCGGCTGCGTGAGCTGGGCGCGGGACCCGGCACCGTCGTCGGCGTGTGTGTGCCGAACTCGGCGGACCTGCTGATCGGCGTGCTGGGGGTGTTGAAGAGCGGCGCGGCCTACGTCCCGCTCGACCCGGACAACCCGGCCCCGCGGCAGACGCTGATCCTCGCCGACGCGGGTGTTCCGTTCGTACTGGTCACCGGCGAGTCCACTTTGGACACCAAGATGCTGGCACTGGACGACCCGGCCGAATGGTCAGCCGCGTCCACCGAGGACCCGGAACCGGCGGCCGGGCCGGGCGACGTCGCCTATGTGATCTACACGTCGGGCTCGACCGGGCGGCCCAAGGGCGTCGAGGTCGAGCACCGGGCCGTCGACACGTACCTGGCCTGGGCACGCGAGGCGTACCCCGGTCTGGCCGGACGGGCTTTGCTGCACACGTCGGCGTCGTTCGACCTCACCGTGACGACGCTGCTCGGCACCCTCACCGCCGGCGGCGCGGTGGTCGACAGCCGCCCGACGTTCGTCAAGGCGACCCCGACGCACCTCGCCGTCCTCGCCGAGAAGCTGTTCCCGACGGGTGAGCTGGTGCTCGGCGGCGAAGCGCTGACCGCCGAAGCCGTTCAGCCGTGGCGGGAGCGGCACCCCGGTGTACTGGTCGTCAACGAGTACGGCCCGACCGAAGCCACGGTCGGCTGCGTCGTGCACCGGATCGAACCCGGGGACGAGCTGCCGTCCGGCCCGGTCCCGATCGGCCGTCCGGTGCCCGGCACCCGCGTGTACGTCCTCGACGAGCGGCGTCAGCCGGTGCCGCCGGGCGTCCCGGGCGAGTTGTACGTCGCCGGGTCGCAGCTCGCCCGCGGCTACCTCGGGCTGCCGGACCTGACCGCCTCGAAGTTCGCCGAAGGGCCGCACGGCCGGATGTACGCGACCGGCGACCTCGTCCGCTGGCGCCGCGGCGGCACGCTCGACTACCTCGGCCGCATCGACGAGCAGGTGAAGCTGCGCGGCTATCGCATCGAGCCCGGCGAGGTCGAAGCGGCGCTGCGCGAGCTGCCGGAGGTGCGGGACGCGGCCGTGGCGGTCCGCGGCGACACGCTCGTCGGCTATGTCGTCGGCAGCACCGAGGGGGCGGCCGATGCCCTGCGGAAGACGTTGCCGGACTACCTGGTGCCGACCAGGTTCGTGACGCTCGACGCGCTGCCGATGGCGGCCAGCGGCAAGCTCGACCGGGCCGCGTTGCCGGATCCCGAACCCGGCGAGGCGCCGGAGTACGTCGCGCCCCGGACCGCGGCCGAAGAGCTGGTCGCCGAAGTGCTCGGCGAGCTGCTCGGCGTCGACGACCTCGGCGCGCACGACGACTTCTTCGCCCGTGGCGGCAACTCGCTGCTGGCGATCCGCGCGATGGCCCGGCTCCGCAAGCAGATCGAGGTCGACATCCCGGTGCGAGGACTGTTCACCCTCACCACCGTCGCCGGGCTCGCCGCCGAGATCGAGCGGCGGCTCTCCGAGGACCTCGACCAGCTCAGTGACGAAGAGGTCCAGCGCCAGCTGGCCGAAGGTGAGCTCTCATGACCGCGATCGACGAAACCAGCGCGGCCGCGCGCCGCGCGCTGCTCGAACAGCGGCTGCGACGGCGCACGGAGCCGGCCGCGACCATCACGCCGCGCCCCGCCGACGCCGTTGTCCCGCTGTCCTATCAGCAGGAGCGCGTCTGGTTCATGGAGCAGTTCGCCCCGGGCACCGGGTCGTACCACATCCCGGTGCCGATCCGGCTGACCGGCAGGCTCGACGTCGCCGCGCTTCAGTCCGCTTTGGACACCTTGCCGGTGCGGCACGAGGCGCTGCGGATGCGGTTCCCGGCCGGGGAAGACGGGCAGCCGACCGTCCACATCGAACCTTCGGTCACGGTCACTCTGTCCATTGTGGATGCCGGAAGCGAGGAAGCGGCCCGTGCCGTCGTCGACGCCGCCGCGGCCGAGACGTTCGATCTGGCCACGGGTCCGCTGCTCCGGGCGACTCTGGCCCGGGTGTCCGACGAGGAACACCTGCTTGTCCTGTGTACGCACCACATCGTGGGCGACGGCTGGTCGGTCGACCTGCTGCTGCGTGACCTCGCCGCGCAGTACCACGCCTTGAGTACCGGCGGCACGGCCGAGCTGCCCGCGCTGAGCATCGGGTACGGCGACTTCGCGCACTGGCAGCGCCGCACACTCACCGGTGGCGAACTCGACCGGCAGCTGGAGCACTGGAAGGCGCAGCTCGCCGGGGTCGAGCCCCTGGAGCTGCCCACCGACCGGCCCCGCCCCGCCAAGCAGAGCTTCGACGGCGCGATCCACGAGTTCTTCGTCGAGCGTGAGCTCGCCCGCGCCCTCGGCGAGCTGAGCCGCGAGCACGGCGTCACGCTCTTCATGACCCTGCTCGCCGCCTACCAGGTGCTGCTGGCGCGGTACTCGGGCCAGGAGGACTTCGCGATCGGCTCGTCCTCGGCCGGGCGCGGCCTGCCCGAACTGGAAGGCGTGGCGGGCATGTTCATCAACATGCTGCCCCTGCGTGCCCAGCTCGAAGGCGACCCGACGTTCGCCGAGCTGCTCGAACGCACCCGTCGGCACGTGCTGGACGCGTTCGAGCACGCCGACGTCCCGTTCGAGCGGCTGGTGAACGCGCTCGGCGTGCCCCGTGACGTCAGCCGCTCGCCGGTGTTCCAGGCGATGTTCGTGCTGCAGAACTACGAGATGGGCCGGATGGGCGCGGCAGGGGAGTCCGCTGTGGACTTCCGCTGGCTGCCGATGGACCTGCCCGCGACCCGGTTCGACTTCGAGTTCCACGCGATCGAGGTCGAACGCGGGCTGATCGGCAAGTTCGTGCACAACACCGCGCTGTTCACCGCGGACACGGTCGCCGGGATGGCCGGGCGGCTGGTCACGCTGCTGCGCTCGATCGTCGACGGCCCGGATCGTCGACTGTCTGAATTGGACATCCTCGACGCCGGGCAGCGCGAACTCGTCCTGGAGCAATGGAACGCCACGACCGCCGAGTTCCCGCAGACCACGCTGCACGCGCTCGTCGAGGAGCAGGCCGCCCGGACGCCGGACGCGCCCGCGGTGACCTTCCGCGGCGCGTCGCTGACCTACCGCGAGCTGGACGAGCGGGCCAACCGGCTCGCGCACCGGCTGCGTGGGCTCGGCGTCGGGCCGGGCGTGCTCACCGGTGTGTTCGCGGAGCGGTCGTTCGAGCTGGTCGTCGCGCTCCTCGGCGTGCTGAAAGCCGGTGGCGCGTACGTCCCGCTCGACCCGGAGTATCCGGCCGACCGGCTGGCGTTCATGCTGCGGGACGCGGCCGCGCCCGTCGTGCTGACGCAAGCGGCGTTGCGCGAAACGCTGCCGCCGGGTGACGCGACCGTCGTTGTCGTAGACGACCCTGCCGACCTCCCCGAGACCGCGGGGCCACCCGAGCCGCTTGCGGGACCGGAAGATCCGGCTTACGTCATCTACACCTCGGGCTCGACGGGCCAGCCGAAAGGCGTGCCCAACGGTCATCGCGGCATCGTCAACCGGCTCGACTGGATGCAGCGCGCGTACCGCCTCGACGGCACCGATTCGGTGCTGCAGAAGACCCCGGCCGGCTTCGACGTGTCGGTCTGGGAGTTCTTCTGGCCGCTGATCACCGGCGCACGGCTCGTGCTCGCCGAACCCGGCGGGCACAAGGACGCCGCGTACCTGCGTGAGCTGCTCGCGACCGAAGGCGTCACCACCGCGCATTTCGTGCCGTCGATGCTCACGCTCTTCCTTGCCGAGCAAGGCGTCGAGTCCTGCACGGCATTGCGGCGGGTCGTGTGCAGCGGTGAGGAACTGCCGCTCGACGCGGCCCGCGAATTCGTCCGGCGGCTGCCGGACTGCGAGCTGCACAACCTCTACGGCCCGACCGAAGCCGCCATCGACGTCACCGCGTGGCACTGCACACCCGCCGCGCTCGCCGAGGTCGCGTCGGTGCCGATCGGGGCGCCGATCCAGAACATCCGGATCTACGTCCTCGACCGTGCCGGGCGGCCCTGCCCGGTCGGCGTGCCCGGCGAACTGCACATCGCCGGCGTCGGCCTGGCCTTGGGATATCACAATCGTCCGGAACTGACGGCCGAGCGGTTCGTGCCCGACCCGTTCCACAGTGGACGGATGTACCGCACCGGCGACCTCGCGCACTGGCGCCCGGACGGGACGATCGCGTTCCTCGGCCGGATCGACCACCAGGTCAAACTGCGCGGCCTCCGCATCGAGCTGGGAGAGATCGAGACGACCTTGCGCGCCCAGCCGGGGGTGCGCGACGCCGCCGTGATCGTCCGCGAGGACACGCCGGGGGACAAGCGGCTGGTCGGGTATCTCGTCGGCGACGCCGAGCCCGGCACGCTGCGGACGGCGCTCAAGCAGAGCCTCCCGGACTACATGGTCCCGCCGTCGTTCGTCGCGCTCGACGAGCTGCCGCTCACCCCGAACGGCAAGCTCGACCGCAAGGCGCTGCCCGCTCCGGTCGCGTCCCGTGACGCGACCAAGGAGCTGGTCGCACCGTCGACCCCGGTCGAGACCCTGCTCGCGGAGATCTGGCGGGACGTGCTCAAAGTGGACGAGCTGGGCGTCGACGACGACTTCTTCGACCTCGGCGGCCACTCGATGCTGGCCACCCAGGTGGTGGCGCGGATCGGCAAGGCGGACGCCGGGCAGGTCGGCGTCATGGACCTGTTCCAGCACCGCACGATCCGCGAGCTGGCGTCCTTTATGGACGGTGACGCCGCCGACCGGCCGCGCCATCTGCTGTACGAGCTGACCAAACCGACGACGCAGCGAACGCTGACCTACGTCTGCTTCCCTTACGGTGGCGGAAGCGCGATCGTCTATCAGCCGCTGGCCGACGCGCTCCCGGAGGGCTACTCGCTCTACTCGGTCGCCATCCCCGGCCACGATGTCGGACTGTCCGAAGAGGCCGTGCCCTTCGACGATCTGGTCGAGCGGCTGGCCGACGAGATCCTCGACCGCGTCGACGGCCCGCTGGCCATCTACGGCCACTGCGGTGTCGGCAACGCGCTCGCCGTCGCCGTCGCCCGGCTGCTCGAAGAGCGCGGCCGCGAGCTGGAGGTCGTCTACATCGGCGCGATCTTCCCGTTCGCCCGGATGAAGGGCGCGGTGGGCACGCTGCGCACCCGGCTGGAGAAGCTGCGCAGCAACCGGTACTACTCGAACTGGCTCAAGGGCATGGGCGTCGACACCGACGACCTCGACCCGGCGCAGGCCGATCGGATCATCACGAACATGCGCGCCGACAGCCGCGCCGCCGAGGAGTACTTCAGCGGCCTGCTCGACGCGCGCGTGGCCAAACTGCGCGCGCCGATCGTGTCGGTGGTCGGCTCCGAAGACCCGGTCACCGACTACTACGCCGAGCGCTACCGGGAATGGGAGTTCCTCACCGACACCACCGCGCTCGTGGTGCTCGACCAGGCCGGGCACTTCTTCCTGCGCTACCGGGCCGAAGAACTCGCGGAGATCGTCACGCGCGTGCACCCGGCGCTGGACGATCCCGGCGAGCTCGACGTCCGGGTCCGCGGCCAAGACGCGGCCTGGGCGGTGCACGAAACCCATCGATCCACTGTGGACGAGAAGCCCTTGGTGAAGCCGAGCATGGCCCGGTTCGTCACGATCACGGTCGGGCAGCTGGTGTCCTCGACCGGTTCGGCGCTGACGTCGTTCGCGGTGCCGATCTGGCTCTACACCCGCACGGGCTCGGTCGCCGACCTCGGGCTGCTGTGGGCGCTCGCGCTGCTGTTCGGCGTGCTCGTCCTCCCGGTGGCGGGCGCACTGGTCGACCGCGGCGACCGGCGGCGGATCATGATCGCGGCCAGCGGCGTCGCCGGCGGGATCCAGCTGATACTGGCGTTGCTGCTGATCACCGGGCACGTTCAGCTGTGGTTGTTCTACGTGTTGATCCCGCTCGGGTCGGTGGCCTCTTCGTTCCAGCGCATCGCCTACCAATCGTCAGTGGCGCAGCTGGTGCCGAAGCAGTACCTCGGGCACGCGATGGGCCTCGCGCAGCTGTCCACCGGTTTCGCCCAGCTGCTGATGCCGGTGCTCGCGGCCGGGCTGCTGGCGACGATCCAGCTGTCCGGCATCCTGATCCTGGACATGGCGAGCTACGTGTTCGCGATCGTGGGCCTGCTGCTGGTGCGGTTCCCGGACATGATGGGCTGGCGTCCGCGCGAACCGCTGCTGACGGCGATCGCGGGCGGGCTGCGGTATTCGTGGAACCACCGCGGTTTCCGCACGATGCTGCTGTACTTCGCGCTGGCGAACGTCTTCCTCGCGCCCGCGCTCGTGCTGGTTTCGCCGCTCGTGCTGTCGTTCGGCTCGGTCACCGACGTCGCGCAGGTGGCGCTGGCCGAGGCCGTTGGCGCGGTGGCCGGTGGGATCGGGATGGCGCTGTGGGGCGGCCCGCGGCACCGGCGGATGGTCGGCGTGCTCGCGGGCAACATCGGGATCGCGCTCGGCAGCCTCATGATGGGCCTGCGGCCGTCGCTGATCGTCGTCGCGGCCGGGGTGTTCCTCCTGGCCGCCGCGATGTCCGTGTCGCAGGGCATCTACGCGACGCTGGTACAGGTCAAGGTGCCGCAGCGGTTCCACGGCCGGGTGTTCGCGATCAACCAGACGATCACGTGGTCGACGCTGCCGATCGGGTTCGCCGTGCTTGCGCCGCTGGCCGTCGGCTGGTTCTCGCCGCTGCTGGCGCCGGGCGGTGCGCTGACCGGGTCGGTCGGTGCCGTGCTCGGCACTGGAGAGACCCGGGGCATCGGGCTCGCCTACGTGGTCTTCGCGCTGATCCTGCTGCTGATCAACGTGGGCGGGTTCTCGCTGCGGCGGCTGCGCCGGTTCGACACCGAGGTGCCCGATTCGCTGCCCGACGACCTGGTGGGAGCACAGGAACGGGAGCGCAAGCTCGCCGGGAAGGAAGCCGCATGAGTACGGCAGTGCTGGTCAGGGAGGCCCGCGGGCATTGGGTCGGCGAGGTCGCGCCGTCGATGCGGGCGGCCGGTCACCGCGTGGTGCTGCTCGCCCCACCGATGGACGAGGCCGAGCGGGCCGCGCTGGACGGCGTGGTGGACGACGTCGTCGCGCTCGACGACGTCCACGATCCGGAGGCCGTCGCGGCGAAGGTCCGGGAGATCGCCGGCGGCGCGTTGGCCGGTATCTTCACCGGCTCGGACGGCGCCATCGCGAGCACCGCCAGCGCCGCGGAGCTGCTCGGCGTGGCACGCTGCCCGGCGTCGGCGTTCGCCTTGTGCGCGAACAAGTTCGCGGTCCGGGAGGCTCTCGCCGCGGCCGGGCTGCCCGGGCCCGCGCATGCCCTGATCTCGTCGGCCGCCGAGGCGGCGTCCGTCGCTTCGGCGGTGGGGCTCCCGGCGATCGTCAAACCGGTCAACGGGGCGGGTAGCAACCTCGTCCGCACCGTGTCCACAGTGGACGAACTGGCGACCGCGTATGAACTGTTGGCCGCGCGGCTGCCGGAGTCCGCGGATCCGCGCTATCACCGTCCACTAGGGACACTGGACCCTTCGAAGACGTTCCTCGTCGAAGGGTTGCTGTCCGGCCCGGAGTACGCGGTGGACGTGCTGATCCGTGACGGGGTGGCCGAGCCGGTCGAGATCCTCGACAAGCCGCTGATCGACGAGCGGAAGTTCGAGCTGGCGCTGTCGTGCCCGCCCGCCGGGCTCACCGCGGACCGGGCCGAACTGGTCACCGCGGCGGCGGTCGCCGCCGTTCGCGCGCTGGGTCTCGACAACACCTGCGCCCACGTCGAGCTGATCGACGACGTCGATCGCGGCCCGACGATCGTCGAGGTCAACGCGGGCAGGCCCGCCGGGTCGATCATGCCGCTGCTGGCGAAGCTGCGGACCGGAGTCGACGTGTTCGCCGAGCTGGCGGCGCTCGCGGTCGGCGCTCCGCCGCCGGTGCGGGAACCCGCGAAATTGCCGATCCCGCTGGGCATGCTGATCCTCTACGCGGCCGGCTCGGGCCGGTTGACCGGTATCGGCGGGCTCGACGAGATCGTCGAACTGCCCGAGGTGATCGACGTCGTCACCACCGTCTCGCCGGGACAGGTGCTCACAGACGAACAGGAGATCTATGCGGTCAACCTCGTCGTGGCCGGGTTCGCCGATCACGACGACCTCGCCGCCCTGCACGCGGAGGCGAGCAAGCTCGTCCGGCTGGAACTGGAGGAAGTGTGAACACCGCGTTCGTGGTCTGCGAGACCACCGGGCAGTGGATCGCCGACTTCGTGGCCGCCGTACGCGCGGCTGGACTCGGGGCCGAGCTGGTCACGCAGCCCCTGGAGCCGGCCGAGCAGGCACAACTGACGGAAGTCGTGGACGGCTTCGTTTTCGTCGACGACGTCCGTGACGCCGAAGCCGTCGCCGAGGCGATCCGGGCGCGGACCGCGCGCCCGGCCGGGGTGGTGACCGCCGCCGAGGGGATCATCGCGAGCGTCGCGCGTGCGGCCGAGCTGCTCGGCGTCGCGCGCTGCCCGGCGTCGGTGTTCACCGTGACGCACAACAAGTTCGCGGTCCGGCAGGCGCTGGCCGCGGCCGGATTGCCTGGGCCGCGCTGCGCGCTGATCTCGTCGGCCGCCGAGGCGGCGTCGGTGGCTTCGGCGGTCGGCCTCCCGGCGATCATCAAGCCGGTGAACGGCGCGGCGAGCAATCTCGTGCGCACCGTGTCCACTGTGGACGAACTGGCGGCGGCGTACCGGCTGCTGGCCGAGCGGTTGCCGCTGTCCGAGGACGCCCGGTACCACCGGCTCGTCGGGTCGATCGACCCGCTCAAGGTGTTCCTCGTGGAAGGCCTGTTGCGTGGGCCGGAGTACGCGGTCGACGTCCTGGTGCGCGACTGCGTGGCAGAGCCGGTGGCCGTGGTGGAGAAGCCGCTGATCGACGAGCGCAAGTTCGAGCTGGGCATGGTCTGCCCGCCGCTCGAACTGTCCGAAAAGGACACCGGACGGGTGCTCGCGGCGGCGACGGCCGCCGCGCTCGCGCTGGGCCTGGACAACACTTGCGCTCACCTGGAGCTGATCGACGACGCCGAGCTGGGCCCGACGATCGTCGAGGTGAACGCGGGCCGCCCGGCCGGCGGCGCCCAGCCGGTGCTGCTGAAGCTCGCGACAGGCATCGACGTCATCGCTGAGGCCGTGTCGCTGGCCCTGGGCACGCCACCGCCCGCGCGAGGCACGGGCCTGCCGGTGCCCGTGGGCTACCTGATCTTCTACGCCGAGGGCACCGGGCGGCTGGTCCGCGTCGACGGCACCGACGAGGTCGCCGACCTGCCCGAGGTCCTGGATGTCGTCACGATCGTGCGCCCCGGCCAGCTGCTCACCGACGACCAGGAGATCTACGCGGTGAACGTGCTCGCCGCGGGGTTCGCCGACACCGAAGACCTCGCCGCGCTGCACGCCGAGGCCGCCAAGCTGATCCGATTCGAACTGGAGGAATCATGACCGCCGAACTCGCGGCGAACCTCGGTCACATTGAGGGCAACGAACACACGAAGCTCACCGTGTACGCGGCCACGGGCCTGGACTGGGTGCGCGCGCATCGCGAACTGCTGCAGGACCGGCTGCGCGAGCACGGCGCGATCCTGCTGCGCGGGATGCCCGCCGATCTGACGGTGTTCAACCAGGTCACCGAGGAGATCGGCGGCTCGCTGCTGACTTACACGGAACGGTCGACGCCGCGGTCGGCGGTCTCGGGCAACATCTACACCTCGACGGAGTACCCGCCCGCCGAGTCGATCCCGATGCACAACGAGAACTCGTACTCGGCGCACTGGCCCGATCGCCTGTTCTTCCTGTGCGACACGGCGGCCGAAACCGGCGGCGCGACGCCGATCGCCGACAGCCGCGCGATGTACCGGCTGCTGCCGGAGGACCTGCGTGAACGGTTCGCGGGCGGCGTCACCTACGCACGGGCGTTCCGCGAAGGACTCGGGCTGACCTGGCAGGAGGCGTTCCAGACCGACGACCGCCAGGCGGTGGCGGACTACTGCGCCGCCAACGGGCAGACCTACGAGTGGACCGACGAGGGCCTGCGCACGCGGCACGTGCGTCCGTCCTTTGTGGAGGAACCGCACACCGGCGCGACGGTGTGGTTCAACCAGGCCAACCTGTTCCACGTGTCGAGCCTGGGTGAGGAGGTCAGCGAGGCGCTGCTGGAGCTGTACCCCGAGGAGGACCTGCCCCGGCACGCGTTCTTCGCGGACGGCTCGCCGATCCCGCAGGGCGACCTGGACACGATCAAGGCGACGTACGACAAGGTCAGTTACGCGTTCCCGTGGCAGCCGGGCGACATCATGGTGATCAACAACATGCTGATGGCGCACGGGCGCGAACCGTTCACGGGTACGCGGCGGACCCTGGTCGCGATGACGTGACCCGAGGTGGGCGCGGGGGGGGGGGGGGGGGGGGGGGGGGGGGGGGGGGGTGCAGGGGGGGGGGCCACCCGCCCCCCCCACCCCCCCACACCCAGCGCCCGC
>NZ_JBIWKX010000048.1:0-33661 GCF_044765885.1 Amycolatopsis sp. NPDC102389 | reverse complement strand
CCCCGCTGCGCGGTGGCCGGCCGGGGCTTGGGTGTCTGAGGGGGCGGGGGGGGGGGGGGGGGTTGTGGGGGGTTTTTTTTATCACCCCCCCCCCCCCCCCCCCCACGACCCACCCACATGACCAGCGGACAGGCGGCTTGGCCGGGCCCTGCCTTATCCCTCAAGAGGTTTCATTCCCGGCGAGCGGGCACGGTGACGACGAATCCCGTGCTGCGGCCCAGATCGTCCAGGAGCCAGCCCATCCGTTTGGCCGTCCGCAGGATCAGCGCCGAGTCGACGATCGACAGCGGGGCGAGGTCCTGTTCGAGATGCTCCTGCATCCGCATCGATTCCTCGATCGAGCGCATCCAGGTGGTGACCAGCAGGTTCGCCGGGCCGGGCAGGCTCGCGATCTGACGGATGGCCGGGTTGGCCCGCAGCCGGTCCACACAGGTCGGCACGTGCGCGACGGGCACCTGGCACCACCAGTTGACGACGATCGGCGACGGGGTGAGCCCCTGCGCGATCTCGCACCGGAACGTCAGCGCGTCGGCGGCGATCAGGTGGCCGAGCTGGCGCCGGACGGTCGACACCGGACGGCCGGTGATCCGGGCGAGGTCCGCGGCGGTGCGGCGGCCGTCCTCGCCCAGCGCGGTGGTCAGGGCGGCGTAAGGCTCCTGCCACGGCCGCAGCGCCGTCTGCCGTCCGCCCGTGCCGCCGGACGACGGCAGCTGGGACAACGCCTGCACCCGCCCCCGGTCCAGCGCGCCCACCCGCCAGGAGCTGCCCTCGACGTGTAACCGCGACACCAGATGCGAGCGGATGTTGAGGACACCGGTAAGCCCGGGGATCGCGTCCAGGAGCAGCGTGGACAGGTCGTGCATGCCGAGGCCGAACACCGTCAGCACCAGGCTGTATTCGCGCGAAGCCTCCTCGATGCTGACCACCGATGGCCAGGTGGCCAGCTCGCGGATGAGTTCCCGCACCTGTCCGCTCGCGCAGCGGATCTCGACGTACGCGGCCTGGATCCGGGACCGCCCCGGCACGCGCGGATACGCCGTCACCCAGGCTCCGCCTCCGTCGCGCAGCCGCTCCCACCGCCGCGCCAGCGTCACCGGCGACGAGCCGAGCGCGTCGCCCAGCTGCGCCCAGGTGGCACGAGGCCGCAGTTGCAGAGCGTGGATGAGCGAAAAGTCCTCCTCATCCAGTGAGCTGATCACCATTTGTGCTTCCAGGGGCTGATCGTTGAGCGATTCCGACAATTCTAGCCCGATATCGGACGCGGATTCGCACACTCGACGACCAAGACGCCGACGTCCGACGAAGAGGAGATCGACCGGTGGACCTTCACGACGACGCTCGAAGCCTGCAGGACGAGCTGGTCCGGTTGCGCCGCGACCTGCACCGCGAGCCCGAGATCGGTCTTGACCTGCCCCGCACGCAGGAGCGGGTTCTCCGTGAACTCGACGGGCTCGGACTGGAGGTCTCCACCGGGACCGGCACGACCTCGGTCACCGCGGTGCTGCGCGGTGCGGGCCCGGCCCGGGATTCGGCCGGACCGCGCACGGTCTTGCTGCGCGCGGACATGGACGCACTCCCCGTGGCCGAAGCGACCGGACTGGACTTCGCCGCCACGAACGGCGCGATGCACGCCTGCGGCCACGATCTGCACACCACGTCGCTGGTCGGCGCGGCGCGGCTGCTGCACACCCACCGCGATCGCATCAACGGCGACGTCGTCCTGATGTTCCAGCCCGGCGAGGAGGGCTGGGACGGCGCCGGCGTGATGCTCCGCGAAGGCGTGCTCGACGCCGCCGGCAGGCGCGCCGACGCGGCCTACGGGCTGCACGTCTTCTCGTCCATGCTGCCCAGCGGGCAGTTCGCCAGCCGCCCCGGCACGCTGATGTCCGCGTCGTACCGGCTGCTCGTCACCGTGCACGGCGAGGGTGGCCATGGGTCGATGCCGCACCGCGCCAAGGATCCGATCTCCGCGACCGCGGCGATGATCACCGCGCTGCAGACGATGGTCACCCGGCGGCTGGACATCTTCGACCCGGCCGTGGTCACGGTCGGCGTCATCCGCGGCGGTACCAAGCGCAACGTCATCCCCGCCACCGCGGAGTTCGAGGCCACCGTCCGTTGTTTCTCGGACGCCACCGGCGCGCTGCTCGACACGGCGATCCGCGAGACGATCGACGGCGTCGCGCGAGCGCACGGCGTCACCGCCGACGTCGTGTTCGAAAGCGAGTACCCGGTCACCGTCACCGACGTCGACGAGACCGCGTTCGGCGCCGAGGTCGTCCGCGAAACGATCGGCGAGCAGTACTACACCGAATTGCCCAACCCGGTGGCCGGTTCCGAGGACTTCTCCCGGGTGCTGGCCGAGGTGCCGGGCACGTTCCTCGGTCTCGGCGCGCTGATGCCCGGGCTCGAGCCGGACACCGCGCCCAACAACCACAGTCCGTACGCCGACTTCGATCCGACCGTGCTGTCCAGGGCCGCCACCGTCTACGCCGAACTGGCCGTCCGCCGTCTCGACCGCTTCGCCGAAGGAGCCACCCGATGAGCGCCACGGCCACTTTCCCGGATCGCCGCCGCACCCTGTTCGGGCTCGGCGCGGGCAACGCGATGGAATGGTTCGACTGGAACATCTACGCGACGTTCGCGTCGTTCTTCGCCGCGCAGTTCTTCAACGCTCACGACGAGGTTTCGGCGCTGCTGAGCACCTTGGCGGTCTTCGCGGTCGGCTTCGCCGCCCGGCCCCTCGGCGGTTTGGTCTTCGGCTGGATCGCCGATCGCAAGGGCCGTCAGCTGGCGATGACGCTGACGGTCGCGATCGCCGCCGGCGGCAGCCTCGTCATCGGCTTTTCCCCGACGTACGGGCAGATCGGCGTGTGGGCGTCGGTGATCCTCGTGGTGGCACGGCTGGCCCAAGGCCTCGCGCACGGCGGCGAGCTTCCTTCGGCGCAGACCTACATCGCCGAGGTGGCCCCGTCCACCCGGCGCGGGCTGTGGTCGAGCCTGATCTACTTCTCCGGCACTTGCGGCGTGCTCGCCGGCACGCTGCTGGGCGCGGTCCTTTCCGGTGCGCTGAACCACGATCAAATGCTCGCCTTCGGCTGGCGGATCCCATTCGTGCTCGGTGGCGTCTTCGGGATCTACTCGCTCTACATGCGGCTGCGCATGCGGGAAACCGGGGTGTTCCTCGCCGAGACGGCCAAGGACGAAGCGGCCGGGAAGAAGGCCGAGAAGGGCCGGATCTGGCAGACGATCAAGCAGAACCCGAAACTGCTCGTGCAGGTCGTCGGGCTGACCGTCGGCGCCACGGTCATCTACTACATGTGGGCCGTGGCCGCGCCTTCGTACGCGATCACCGTGCGAGGCGTCAACCCGACCGGTGCGCTGTGGGCGGGCGTGTTCGCGAACGTGATCTTCCTGATCGCCCTGCCGTTGTGGGGAAGGCTGTCCGACCGCATCGGCAGGAAGCCGGTCCTGTTCATCGCGATCGTCGGCCTCCTGGTGCTGAGCTTCCCGCTGAACGCGATGGTCGGCGACCAGGCCTGGCAGCTGTTCGTGGCGATGTCGATCGCCCTGGTCTTCATGGCCGGGTTCTCCTCCATCGGCCCCGCGGTCTACGCGGAGATCTTCCCGACCCGCATCCGCACCATCGGCGTCGGTGTGCCGTACTCGATCGCGGTCGCGGCCTTCGGCGGTACCGCCCCGTACCTGCAGACGCTTCTCGCCAAGAACGGCCATCCGTCGCTGTTCGTCGTCTACGGCATGGTGCTCATGGTCATCAGCGCCCTGGTCGTCTTCACCCTCCCGGAAACCCGCGGCGTCGACCTGCACGAGAAGGCGAAAGCGGAAGCCGAGTCCAGCGTCGCCTGAACCCCGAGCCCGGCGCAGCGTGACCGGCACGATTCGGCGTTCGTCCACGAGCCTCAGCGAGGGTGGAGACCCAAGAGCCTGCGGCGAACGCTGCGGAGCTCGCTGCCGGTCACGCCGGCGTCGAGCAAGTACTGCTCGACATCGAACCCGTCGAGGGTCGCCATGACGGCCTCCTCGGTAGTGGTGCCCCGGTCCGCGAGGACACCCTGGATGAACGGTTGCTGGTCGGCGGTTCCCATCGCGGTGTACAGAGCTTTGAGGGCTTCGGCGGACATGGCGTAGTCCGCGGCGATCGCCCGAGGCTCGACATCGGCCAGCGCGAGCAGCAGAAGCGCGATCAGCCCGGTTCGGTCTCGGCCGCCGCCGCAGTGGAACAGGACCCCGCCGGGATCGGTGTGGGCGATCGCCTTGACGACGGCGGCGCAACGCTCGGCCTTCCGCTGGAGGAAGACGGGATAGTAGAGCGGGGTGCCGTTGAGTCGCGCGCGGTTGATGTGCTGCCAGAACTCGATGTCGTCGATGTCGTCGAGCGGGACCTCGTGCCGGTTCACGCCGGCCGGTGTGACAGGACCTTCTGAGGTGGCGGTGAATTGCGCCGATCCCGCCAAGGTCGTCGACGAGGTTTCGGTAGGCCGGATCTCGTCCGTGTTGCGGAGGTCGATAACCGTGCGGACGCCGGATTCGTGCGCTTGGGCCCAACCTTTCTCAGTGACGAAACGAAGGTCCGCTGCCCTGAAGAAGGCTCTGTAGCTGGTCGTGTCACCGGACTTGGTGGGCAGTCCGCCGAGGTCCCTCGTGTTGAAGAAGCCTTCCCAGGTCACTGCTCTGCTCGTGCTCATCGTTCGCGTGCTCCGTCCTGCTGTTCGAACTCGGCCGATGCCTGGTGCCGTCGCCGGAAGCGCTGGGGTCGCCGCGGAAGCGTCAACGTCGATAAGGTGTGGGTGCTGAGGTTTTCGTGGGTTCCGGACCGGTGCCGAATTCTCGTCGTTGTGCGTGCCCGACGGGAGAGCTGAGCATGGACGACACGCGAAACGAGTCCTGGCCGGTGGTCCTGGACGACGTCACCTGCGCGCTGGAAACGTTGACCGCGGCGCTGGACGACTCCGCGGTCCTGCTGCACCGGATGTGTGAGCAGGTGACCCAGGCCGTGCCCGGCGTCGACGAGGCCACCATCACCCTGATCACCGACGGTGTGGCCACCACCGCCGCGACGACCAGCGACGTCGCGGCCGCACTGGACCGCGACCAGTACCTCATCGGTGACGGCCGCCCGGTTCGTCACCTACGCCACCGGCGTGCCGCCTACGACGTGAGCCGGCCGCTGGGGAGTTTCAGTGCGCGGCAGGAAGAAGCGGCCCTGGGTCCGGGGGCCGGCTTGGGGTGCGGCACGGTGAACCCCGGCTGCAGTCCAGGGTGATCGCCGCTGGCCCATCGGGCTCTTGGTTGAACCAGGCGGGTTGGCATCGACGATACGCCGACCGCGCCCCGCGGGCATGGTGCGCCCGCGCCGCTCGCGGCATCGAACCGCGGAAGTCTTCCGTCCCATCCTGTGTCCTGCGGAGGCCGCACTCCGTCTCGTAGGATGACGGTTCCGGATTGCCCGCTCGGACAGTCCGCGATGCGGAGGGATGCGACCTTGGAGAGGCGGCATCGGGAGCCGTTGTGGCGGGCGATCGCCGCGCCCGCCGATGTGGAGGGCCGCCGTGACAGCTGGGCGCAAACGGTATGCCTCGCTTGTGTGGAGACGTTGAGCCATGTCGACGCCGCGACGTTGGCGTTGCGGGACAGTGCTCATGCCGAAGAGGTTCTCGGGGCCAGCGATTCCTGGGCCGCGGACCTGGCCGAATTGCAGTACACCGTCGGCGAAGGGCCGGGTGTCGAGGCTTTCACCGGTGGTGCTCCGGTACTCGTGCCCGACCTGAGTGTCGAGCAGGTGCGCTGGCCGGGGTTCGCCCAGGTCGCGTTGGCGGAGGGCGCGATGGCGATGTTCGGGTTCCCGCTCCGGTTCGGTGCCATCCGGCTCGGCACGCTGGAGCTGTATCGTCGTCGTATCGGCGGCCTGCCCACCGACGAACTCCGGGACGTCGCGCTGGCCGCGGATCTCGGCGCCGCCGCGTTGCTGCGGCAAGCCAGGCAAGCCGAAGAAGCAGGACAGGCCTTCGTCCCGGATCCGGTCCGGTCCTTTCACGACGTCAACATAGCCACCGGAATGCTCGCCGCCCAGCTGCGTATCAGTCTCGATGAAGCCTTCATCCGGTTGCGTGCGCACGCCTACAGCCGGAACCGGTCGATCTTGGACGTCGCCCGCGATGTGCTGGGCCGCCGCATCATCCTGAACGAATTCGCCGAATGAACCGCCGACCTGGAGGAAACATGAGTCGTCACCGACGGGCCGACGGGGACACCGACACGCTGTCCTCCGAACTGACCGGCGCGCTGGCCGCGATCACCGCGCGTATGGTCGACAGCCCGGACAACGCCACCGTGCTGCACCTCGTCACCAAGGTCGGCTCGGGGCTTCTCGGCGCGACATCGACCGGTGTTCTGCTGAGCCGCGCCGATGGTGGCCTGATGGTGGTGGCCGCTTCGGACGAGACGGTGCAGTTCTTGGAGTCTCTCCAGACCGACATCGATCAGGGGCCCTGCGTCGACTGCATCACCTCCGCCACCTTGATCACCTCGCCCGACCTGTCCGCCGATCGGCCGCGCTGGCCCGATTTCGTGCCCGCCGCGCTCGCGGCCGGATACCGGTCGGCGGTCGCCGTGCCGATGCGGCTGGACGGAGAGGCGATGGGCGGGTTCAACCTGCTTTTCGACACCGGAGTGACGCTCCAGCAGTGGCAGCTGGAACTGGCGCAGGTCGTGGCGGATCTGGCGGTGCTCGCTTTGGTCCAGGAACGGGTCGAGCGCCGATCGGAGCGGTTCGTGGAGTCTTCGGTCGCCGCGCTGAACGACCGAGCGCAGTTCGGTCAGGCCATCGGCTTCGTCGCCGGGACACTCGGGATCGACCCCGGGGCGGCCCGTGCCGCGATTCTCGCCTACACCGCAGGTCATGGCGGCGTGCTGCGGAAGGTCACCGGGGCGATCACCGACGGCTCGCTGGAACCGGCCGACGTGGTCGGCCGCGGCGACCAGGATCTGCCTGCGTAACCCGAATTCCCTCTCCCGGGCCATGGACGCACACCGCTGCCCCTGATAGAACGGCAGACGCGACGGTTGAGCCCACAGTCACTCCGTACTCGCCCGGGCAGGGCCGGCTCCCTCCAGCTCGCCGAAGGTTCTCTTGCCCGGGATCCGTCACAGCTGTTCGGGAGTTCCGTTGTCCACCTTCCTCGACACACCCCTCGCGGCGCGGCGCGAGACCGCATTCCACTCCCTGGCTCCTGACCGTGCCGACGGCTCGTTCCGTCTCGCGGTCATCCGGCCCACTCCCACCACGGCCGTCATCGAGGTCGCCGGCGAACTCGACGTCGCCACCGCTCCACGGCTCGCTCACCTGCTCGGCCCCCGGTTGGCGTCCGCACTCCGCACCGTGGTGATCGACCTTTCCGCGGTCACCTCCCTCGACGCCGCCGGCCTCAGCGTCCTCGCCCATGCCCATCATCAGGCGGCGATCACCGGCCGGGCCCTGAAACTGATCACCGGACCGGACCGCGTCAATCGTCTCCTGGTGAACAGCGGCCTGGAGACCGTGCTCGCCTGGCACGCACCCGATCAGCACGGCTTCACCGCCTTGGCCGGGCAGAAAACGGGCGCTTAGGCGGTGTCCGGTAAGCCGGAAGCCGCCACCCAATCCCACTGTCCACAAAGGCATCTCCCTGAGTGGGCGGTGCCTGATTAGGCCGGTTTGAGTGGTTTCCGGGGGATCGTGAGTGGTAAGGACGGACCCCGGATCGCCAGCAAGTGTCCTTTGTGGACGCTTACCTGGGCTCAGTACGGTTCGCGGCCCGCTTCCCAGGGGCACGTTCGTCGCGGTTCGCTCTGTGGGACGTGAAGTACGCTCCGGCCAGGATCGCCGCACTGCCAGTGAGCTGGAGCGCCGAAGGGCGCTCGCCGAGCAGCACGGCGCCGAGTGCCAGTGCGCCGATCGGGGTCAGCATGAGCAGGGCCGCGCCTGTCTCACTGGGCAGACGTGGCGTCGCGAGAGCCACGAGCAGCCAGCCGGCGACCTGGCCGCCGAAAGCGACGAGGACCAGCCAGCCGAATTGCCTCCAGCCCGGTGTCAGGGTCATGCCGTTCCAGAGGAATCCCACGCCCAGCGACGCCATGGCGGCACTCGCGACCACGTACTGGTAGGACTGCACGGTGCGGCCCGCGCTACCGCCGCGCCGCAGTAGGAACAGGAAGCCCGAGTAACAGGCGGCCGCCAGGAGTGCGTGCATCGTGCCGGCGAGCGGGTCGCTCCCGGCGGCGCCGTGTTCGAGGACGCCGCCGGTGAGCACGATGCCGATGACCATGACGGGGAGGATCGCCAGGAATCGTCGGCTGATCGGTTCCCGGTCGACTGCCAGCGCGAGCAGGGGGACGATCACCACCTGGGCGTTGACCAGCACGGTCGACAGGCCGGCGCCGACCTCGCCGATCGCTTCGGTCCACCAGAGCGCGTCACCGGCGAAGAGCAGCCCGGCGGCCAAAGCGTAGAGGCGTTGGCGATTCGTCGGCGTACCTTCGCGACGCCACTCGAAGATCACCAACGGCATCAGCATCAGCGTGGCCAAGGCACACCGGTAGAAGGTCGCCGTCCCGGGTGAGGCGCCCGAGATGGCGATCAGGACCGCCGACGTGGAGACGCCGAGCGCCCCGGCAGCCATCGCCCACGGCGACTGGAGCTTCGATGGCCAGGTATTCGGGGATTTCCGGAGGTCGTGTCGTCTCGTGTTTTCAGGCATGGGCTTTCACCGCTTCGGCGGACGGGAAACTCCGGCACGCACGCTGTTCCGGTTACCCGGCCCTGGGCCGCGTCAATCGCGGAGCCGAGTGGCGGCCGTGTTTCCCGCGCATCCTGGCCGGGTACGAGTCACTTTCCGTACCCGACGAGGGAAGAGGCGACGATGCCACTGTACGAACATCGAGGGCGGCGGCCGTGGGTCCACCCGAGCGCCTATGTGGCGCCGACCGCCGTGCTGTGCGGGAACGTCCGGGTCGATGCGGACGCGAGAGTTCTCTTCGGGGCTGTGCTCACAGCGGAGGACGGTGAGGTCCACGTCGGACGGCGCTGTGTGGTGATGGAGAACGCGCTCGTGCGGGGGCGAGCGGCGCATCCGGCACAGATCGGCGACGACGTCCTGATCGGCCCCCACGCCCATGTCAACGGCGCCGTCGTCGGCGACGGCTGTTTCCTGGCCACCGGCTGTGCGCTCTTCCCGGGTGCGCGCTTGGGCGGACACGTCGAGGTCCGCATCAACGCTGTGGTGCACACAAACACGGTGCTTGCCGCCGACACGGTCGTACCCATCGGATGGGTCGCGGTGGGCGAGCCGGCGCGGATCCTGCCTCCGGGGCGCCACGACGACATCTGGGCGGTGCAACGACATCTCGATTTTCCCGCGACGGTGTACGGCGTGGATCGTGGCACCTCCGCCGCCGAGCTGATGGCTCGTCAGTCGCGGTGGTACGGCGAACACCGCGACGACCGGCCTCTCTGACCCGGGATCGATGAAACCACGCCGTCACCGGTGTGCCGGGTGTCGCCGCGTCGAAAGCGCCAGTGCGATTCCGGCGACCAACACGATCGCGCCCGCGATCACGTTGCTCAGCCAGGTCGCCGTGTTCAGCTCCTGCATGCCCGGATAGTCGAGCGGCACCAGGCCACGGCCGCGGGAGATCACCCATGGCGAAGCGATCACCCAGGCACCCAGAACCGGGATCACCCAGGCCACGGCGCGCAAGCCGGCGGAGCGGGCGCACCCGGCGGCGAACAGTGCCAGCACTATCCCGCTGATCATGTTGGTCGCGGCCATGCCGAAAGTGCCGGTGAACTGGATCACCCAGGGCGACAAGATCAAGTACACGCCCCCGAGCAGTACCAGCCCGATCGAGAAGCCGGAAGAGCCGGCCGTTCCGCCGTCCCTCTCCCGCGTACTTGCGGGCCCTTGCGCCGTTTCGCGTGTGGTGGTCGCGGTCGTCATCCTCTCTCACCTCCGCGTCAGGTCTCCGAATTCGTCGGCTACCCGGAAACGGGGGAGGCAAACCGGCGGATGCGTGAGCGAACGGACTCCTTCCGGGCCTCGGCGAGCAACGGGATGTCGAAGCGCAGCTCGCCGCGGCCGATGTTTATCCGTTCGGCCGGCGGGTAGGCCGATTTCATGGCTCGAGTCAGAGATCGCACGTTCGCCGACCGGCGTACGGCCGGTCAGGAGCTGGCCCGCCTGCTCAGGGAACGGAACTGGTCCGATCCGGTGGTGCTCGGTCTGGCCAGGGGCGGCGTCCCGGTCGCCGCGGAAGCGGCGCGTGAACTCGGTGCGCCGCTGGATGTCGCTGTGGCCCGAAAGATCGGCGCACCCGGTCACCCGGAGTTCGGCGTGGGGGCGGTGACGGCGGAGGGGCCGCCGTACTACGACACGGACACTTTGCGGAGAATCGGGCTGAACCCGCACGATCTAAAGCAGACGTGCGAAGCCGAGCGTGCGGAAGCGCGCAGACGACTTCATCGGTATCACGCCGGTCGCGAGCCGGTCGCGATGCGGGATCGCGAAGTGCTGATCCTGGATGACGGGCTGGCCACCGGCGTGACGGCCACCGCGGCGCTTCGGGCCGCGCGCGAGGCGGAACCGCGCCGGTTGGTGTTCGCCGCTCCCGTGTGCGCACCGGAGTCGGCCGCGCTGCTGGGCCGTGAGGCGGACGAAGTCCTGTGCGTGGCCAAGCCGGAAGACTTCAGGGCGGTCGGCCAGTGGTATGAGGATTTCACGCAGACCACCGACGAGGAGGTCGTCTCGCTGCTCGAAGCGGCATCGACCTGATCCAGCCGGCCACGGTGGATCACCGCGGCCGGCTGGATCCGTACGTTCACGGCCCGCTTCCCGGGGGAACGTCCGGATCATCGTCGGCCGGCCCTTCGGGGTCGCGTTCCTCCTCGGCGCGGGTGGGACCGTTGCCTTTCAGCATCCCTTGCAGTTCGGCTTTCAGTTCGTCGTCCTCACGGGGCGAGTGCAGATCGCTTTCGCGTGGCATGAATATCTCCTCCCGGGTCTTCGGGCCCTGAAGCCCGGCTACCCGCCGGCTCGCGCGGGAAACCTGGACCGGCCGGCTGATGACTCGCGGGGATCACGCCGAGGGCCTGGTACGCGCCGGGGTTGCTTCGCGAGGCACCCCGAGCACCGGGTACGGATCGGCCGCCCGGCTCAGCCGTGCCGTCATGATCCTTCACCTGCCGCGAAACCGTTGTCAGGGCCAGGGTTCACGGTCCGCGGATGCGGGGACATCACGTCGCTGGTCGGCCACGTCGGCGGGGTCGGCCTCCGGTGTGGAACTCATGTCGGCCACAGCGGGCGGCTCGCCGTCGAGGTGCTCCCCGAGGTCGTCGTCCGCCGGGCGGACGGGGCGGAGCTGGTCGGCTACGTCCGCCAGGGGCTTCTCGTCGTCGAACATCGCGATCCTCCTGTGCCGTGTCGAGTGGTGCTTCGGAGCGGTCAGGGGCTGACGTGCTCGGAATCCCCGAAGGAACGGAAGTCGAAACGGATCGCACCCGCGCCGCCTGCGGACCGGGTGGCCGTCGGTTCGATGATCCCGGCTGCGCCCGGCTCGTCGAGGCTGGCCAGCAGACGGGCGAGCACTTCGGGTGCCTCGACCGGTTCGACGGGTGTCTGGATCAGCGTGCGGTGCAGGATTCCGATGTCCCAGCCACTGGTGGCGCCGCTGCCCGCGGGGACGGCGATGGTGGCGTCGAGCAGCCATCGTGGGGACTTGCCCGGAATCGACGGTGTGGCGTGCGCGGTCAACCCGGTGACCTGGTCGGCACGGAGAAGACCGTCGCTGAGAGTACGTATCCAGATCTTGTTCAACCCCATGAACGCTCCATCGGCTCGTAAGCGGGAGTACTCGTCAGTCCCGGGTGAGATCGTCCAGGTGGTATCTGCGGGCGGCGACGGCGACCATCGCGACGATGCCCGTGACCACGGTGCTGAAAACGATCACAGCTGTCATGCTTCCCGTCCTTGTGAAGAGGTGCGAGAGTTAGCACTCTCGACCCCAGAGTGCTAATTCTCTAATAGCACGTCATGCGCGGACCTGCAAGCGTCCGGGTCTTGACATCTTCGGCGGGGCGAGTTACAAGGTTTTCAGAGATGACTTGACCTGGCTTCGGTCCCGACGACGTTCCGGGGAGTGATCGATATGCGGCACGGTCTTCGCCGCGCAGCGGTGAACAAAGCGTTCACCGAGCTCGTGTATGCGGACCAGGTGTGGCTGCGAACCGAGTTCGAGTCGATCATCGCGGCCTCCTTCGCCGAGGTCTCGAGCCTTCCTCCTCCGCGTTCGGGTGGCGTGGCACTGTCCGGGCGGCCGCGGGCCGCTCGGACGGCACGGCCGTCCCGTTCACCGGTCGTCCGGCCGTGCCCCGCGGTCCACGTCGGTGAGCGTTGGATGCGGCAGCGGTCACCTCCGGTGCGGGCTCGCGGATTCCGGCGCGTCCGAGTGAAAGGCAGGTGATGTCATCGAGTTCGACTTCCAGGACTGTGACTCTCCGGCGACCCCGCCGCGCGCCGCGGCGGGGTCCTTGCCATCAGGGCCGGAGCCAGGGGCCGGTCATCGCGGCGAGAAGGCTGTGCTGCGGATCGTCGGCGCCCAGCTCCCACATCATCATGCCCGCCAGGCGGTGGCGTTTCGCGAACAGCGAGCGGTCCTGAATGGACCGCGGGTTCTCGTAGCTCACCCAGATCTTCTTTTCCGGGTTCCAGAGGTACGGCGAGCGCACGATCGGGTCCCAGCCCTTGCGGAATCCGGTGTCACCGGCCCACTCCGGGCCCATGAGGACCTTGTAGTCGAGGAACTGCATGGCCGTGTACGGCTGGTAGAGGCCGTCGTTGGCGGTCGAGGTGACGGTGAACGCCCGGCCGTAGAAGGGAACGCCGAGGACGATCTTCTCGCGCGGGACACCGTGGTCGGTCATGTACTTCAGCGCGCCGACGTTGTTGTTGTACTCGTCGTTCGGATCACCGGGCCGTTTGACCAGCGGGTCGTTGAAGCAGGAGAACTTCGAGTAGCCCGTGCAGAAGTCGTAGGTCATCAGGTTGAAGATGTCGACGAGCCTGCCGACTTCACGCAGGTCGAAACTGTTGGACGCGTCGTAGGGCGCACCCCCGGTCCCGGTGCCGTCGTCCTGGACGCGGCCGGCGGGGATGTCCGCGGACAGCTTCATGGCGCGGCCGGGCCTGCCGTGTTCGCGGGCATAGCGCTGCAATTGTGTCCGGAATTCCTTGAGCAGCAAGGTGAAGTTCGCGCGGTCGGCGGGCGAGTTGCCGATACTGGGCAGCCCGCCGGAGACCGGGAACTCCCAGTCGACGTCGAAGCCATCGACCAGCCCTGGAGGGAACGCGCTCAGCCATTTGTCCACACAGGACTTGACGAAGGCGCGCCGGGAATCCGCGGTCGCGGCGCCGGCACCGAAACCCGGTGCGGCCCAGCCGCCGATGGAGATCAGCACGGTCAGGTCGGGGTGGCCACGTTTCACCGCCGCGAGGCTTTCGATGTCCTTGCGCTGCTTGGCGTCCGGGGTGCTGCACCGGCCGCCCGCCGGTGAGGCGAACCAGTAACTGATGGTGTTCAGCATTTCCCAGGGGACCTGATCCGCGGGCGGCGTGCCACCCCAGAACGCCTCCAGGACCGGCCGATCAGGTGGCGGGGCGGCCTCGGTCTCCGATGCCCCGGAAGCGGGCGAAGAGGGGAGCGATGCCAGGACCGCGGCGAGGCACAGCCCGAGCCGTAAGGCCAGATTCTTCGGTCGCATGGAAGACCCTTCCTGGTGGGGATGCGTACGAGTGGTGGTGGCGACGGTCACTGAGCACTGCGCAGATCCCTGATCGAGCGGACCACGAGCAGCAGCGCGGTACAGGCGAGCCCGAGCACGGTCGCGAGGATCATCAGTGGCCGGGCGCCGAAAAGACTGGCCATCGGCCCGGCGAGCGACCTGCCCAGCACCAACGCGAGCAGCGACCCCGAGACGTCGTAGGCGTACACCCGGTTCAGGAGTTCCGCGGGAATCTGGGTCTGGACCGTGGTGGACCACAGGACACCCCAGTAGGCGAGGCCGAAACCGGCCAGCGCCCAGCCGACGATGAGCAAGGCGACCGGAAGTCCCACCGCGGGCGTGATCGGGTACAGCGCGAACAACGCCCAGCCGATCGCGCCGGACAGCAGCGGGCGGCTCGGGCGGACGCGCATGGCGATCGCGCCGCCCGCGACCCCGCCTGCCCCGAAGGCCGCCATCCCGATGCCCAGCGCGGTCGAACCGTAGTCCGAGACGACCAGGTCCGCGCCGACCGGCAGGGACACGCCCGCCACGAAACAGCCGTACACCAGGTGGATCGCGATCACGCCCCAGAGCCAGCCCCGTGCGGCGAACTCCCGCCAGCCTTCGACCAGCTGACGCCAGAACGACGGTTCACTGTCCTCAGTGGACTTCACCGGCGTGAGCCGCAGGGCGAACAGGCAGACGGCGCTGATTCCGTACGTCGCGGCATAGATCCCGAACACGGTCCCGGTGCCGGCCACGGCGACCAGCACACCGGCGAGTGCCGGGCCGAGAACGCCCGAGATCGCCTCGGAAATCCGCAGGATCCCGTTGGCGCCCTGGACGTCCTCCGCGACCTGCGGGACCATGCTCGCCACACCGGGCTGGAACAACGCGGTGGCGGCACCGCTGAGGAACTGCAGGACGACGATCGTCGGCAGCGACGGCGTTCCGACGGCGAAGGCGACCGCCATCCCGCCCTGGACGACCAGCCGGACGAGGTCCGCGATGATCATCATCCGGCGCGGCGTGAACCGGTCCGCGAGCACGCCGCCGAACAGCATGAACAGCGCGAGCGCGCCCATCCACGCGCCGAGGGCGTAGCCGACGCCGTCGATCCCGTGACCTGCCGCCAGCACGGCGATCGAGAGCGCGACGGGCAGCATCGCGTCGCCCAGCATCGACCCGCTGCGTGCGGTGAGGTAGAGCTTGAAGTTGCCGGACCAAAGCCGCCCGGCGGCCGGTTTTCCCTCGCCGGTCAGGGTTTCCGTGTCATGACTCATACCGGCAGCTCCCGCCCGCTCGCGGAGTCGATGGCCGTGGCCGCCCAGGCGACCGGATCCAGCGGATCGGCGGGAGGCTCGGCGCAGATCACGTAGTGGTGCGGTGCCAGAGCGGTCGGCCTTCCCGGCAGCGCGGCCAGTACCCCGGCGTGCAGTTCCGCGGGCGTCGCCGGGCCGGTCAGGTGACACACCAGCCGGTGACCCAGGACGTCGTCGGGCTCCGCGGTCACCAGATGCGGCCGGTCGCCGAGGACATCGGAGACCAGTTGCCGGACGGCGTCCAGCTCGACCCAGCACGAATCCGAGAGGTACCAGCCTTCCCCACGTTCGATGGGTGCGAGCGTGGTGAGCGAATGCAGTTCCTTCAACGGAAGATCCGCCTCGGCCGCCGCACGCAGCAAAGCAAGGAGGCCACGGCCGAACTCGGTCACCTCGGAGGTGTCGAGACAGCCGGGGTCGACCCACAGCGTCAGATCCAGTTCCGTGTCGAGGCGATACAGGCAGCCGAAGAAGCGGGTCGGGATGTCCTCCTGCGGCAGCAGCTCCAGCGTGCCACCGATTTCGGGGTCGTCCTCGACGTCCGGTCCACCCGGCAGCCACACCGACGGCAGCCTGCTGTACGCGGCGCGAGGCGGCTGGCCGACCGCGGTGTCGCCCAGCGCGCTCATGTCGTTGAACACGAGATCCCTGGCGAAGGAGAAGCCCCGTTCGTGGGTGACGCGGGTGATCACTTCCCAGATGGCGTCGGCTTCGAACCAGCTGTGCCGGTACGCGGGTACGGAGGCGGCGCGGACGGCGTGGACCAGTTCGTCGAACGTCTCCGGGATGGTGACCGGGAGTAGCGCGTCCTGCGCCATCGAACCGAAGAAGCGGCGCAACTGCTTGAGCACCCGGTTACCGGACAAAGACGTCGTCACGCAGGCGGATTGCGCGGCCCGGTGCGCGATCAGCGCGTTGAGCGCGGCGAGGGCGATGGCGGAGGGGCTCGCGCTGGTCCGCTCGGCGATCGCCGCGATATGGTCCATCGCGGCCCGTGACCGGACCCGCAGCCCGGGCCGGAGGAAGTCGGTTCCGTTGGCGGACATGGGAAACATCGCCTGCGGAACCGTGCGCAGCTTGCTTTCCCAATACCGCGTCGCCGCTTGTCCCAGCCGCTGCACCGCGGGCGTCTTCTCGAGTTCTACGACGTCGAGAGGCTGCGGTGAGTCGTCCTTGGGCAGCTCGCGCCCCGCGGCCAGCTCGGTCCATTCGCCGAGGAGGAGTTCGCAGGTGGCGACGTCCATCGCGGCGTGGCTCACCACCCAGACGAGCCGGCGCGGGACGGCGTTCTCGGTCACCACGGCGAGACGCAGCGGTAGCTCCGCGGTGAGATCGAAGACCAGGGATCGCAGGGCGCGTGCGGTGCTCTCGGCCGTCTGGAGGACGTCGCCGCCGCTCTCGACGACGTCGACATCCACCTCGCCTTCCGCGAGCACGTGCTGGAGCGTCCGGTCGCCGAACGAATACGTCGTCCGCAGCGACTCGTGGCGTTCGAGCAGCACCTGGAGCCAGGCGGCGACCCGCTCCAGCGGCGCGCCGGGCACGTCGAACACCATCGCGAGGTTGAGCCGCGTCGGATCGTCGTCGAGGGTGATCGCGCGGACGATGTTCGCGTGGCCGAACGCCAGCGGACCGGAGCGAGCCGTCTTGCCGGTGAATCGGACCTGGAACCGGGTCATTTCGTCACCTCGTGGGTCGGGCGGGTCAGGGGAGCGGTGGTGGTCTCGAACCGGCAGAAGGCGACTGTCGCGTCGTCGTGGTGTTTCCCGGCGAAATGGCCCGGCGCGGTACGGAGTTCGGCGCGGCGGGTCTCGCCGACGACGGCGGCCGGACCGTCGAACTCGGCGACGTCGAGCAGCTGGTGCCAGGTCCACCCGTAGCGTTCGACGAGCCGGTACGCGCCGTCGGTGAGGAGCGCGGCGCGCCGCAGTCGCGAGAGTTCCACGGTGCCGGTGCGGGCCTGGTCGGCGGCGGCCGGATCACTGCCCGCGACCCAGAACCCGCCGGGCGCGTTGCGCAAGGGCCGGACCTCCTGCCAGGACAGGTGAAGCAGCCGGTCGATCCGGTCGTCGATGACGGCCTCGACGGTGCCGTCGAGCCGTTCGAGCACCACCGCCGAATCGCTGAGCACCAGGTAGTCGGCGAATCCGTCCCGTTCGCGCAGGATCGCCACGGTCGCGGTCGGGCCGCAGGGATTGCCGAGATCGCAGGTGCCGGAGTGGGCGTCGCGGACCGACTCGATGGCCGCGCGCAGGACGGCGCGCAGGTCTTCGGCGGGACGTTCGACGAGGAGCCGGTCCAGCGCGGTGCCGAGCCTCGCCACCAGCCAGCGGACGTCGTGCACGCAGCCGGTCTCCGCGCCCGGTTCCGCCGTCGCGCCGTCGATGACCAGCGCGTGATACCGGCCCGACAGCACCAGATCCTCGTTGACCAGGCCGTCACCCGGCTGGGAGAGACGATCGACTTTCATGCTTCTTCCTTTTCGTAGGCGAGCCACTGGGCCAGTGCGCGGATGCCTTGATCGAGTTCCGTCGCCGGTTCGTCGGCGACCAGGGGAGGGGCGGAAGGGCCGTGCGGCGACGCCGGCCACGTGATCGGAACCCGCCGGACGGTCCGTGCGACCGCGTCGGCCAGTTCCCGGCTGGTCAGCGGGGACGGCGTCGCGACGGTCCGCCGCGGCACGGGCTGGTGCAGGAGATGGTGCACGGCGAGCGCGATGTCCCGGATGTAGGCGGGCCGGTGCGTCGCGCGCGCCGGGACGTCGGCCTGGATCGGTTGTGCCAGCAGGGCTTGCCGGGTGAACGTCTCCAGGACGGAATAGCCCTCGATACCGGGCCCGTACGGCGAACCGGTCCGCAGGACGCTGGTGCCCGGCGCGGCGGCGGGGACGGGTGCGCCGGGAGGACAGACCTGGACCACGTGCCGCGCCGTCACGGGTGGGAGCGTGGAACCAGGTTCGGCGACGTGGACCACGGCGTCGACCTCCGGCCCGTGGTTTTCGTCCAGGACCTCGTATCCGCGATCGGCCAGATGACGCGCGATCTCCCGGCCGAGCGGGCGGTGGGTGGTGGTGACGAGGACGCGTTCCCGCCGGCGCGTGGGCGAACGTGGTGCCCTGGCACCGGCTTCATGGCCGAGGCGGGCCAATTCGGACAGAGCGGGCCGCAGCGTCCGGAGCGTGGAAGCGCCGACGGTGGTGCACACCCCGCCCGCGCCGATCGTGCCCAGCGCGAGGGAGCCGACCCGGTCGAGCCGTCGGCCGGTCCCGAGCGCGCCGAGGAGGTAGGCCGTGGTCCAGAGTCCTTCGACGGCCGCTTCGTCGAGATGCCGTTCCAGATCGTCGAGAGCGTCGAACACCGACCCGGTGACTTCGAGCCGTTGCTTCTGGCAGGCGTCGAAATCCAGTCCCGCCCGCCCGAAGTACCGCTCGGCGTCGATGGTCGTCCGTCTTCCGTCCTCACGGACGACGCACTGGGCGATCCCGTGCTTGAAGAACGGGATGACGTCGGGATCGAGCGGGCCCGCGCCGAGCGACCAGTCGTCGCCGTGCGGGACGGCGAAGCACGCCGACCGCCGCGAGCCGTGGGAGTCGTTGCGGAGCACGCTGGGTTCGTCCGCGTGCTCGACGAGATTCGGCGCGACCAGGAGCACCGATACCCCGGCCTCGCGCAGGTACCGGGACATGACGACGTCGTCGGGCCAGGTCGAGCCGTGCGCTTCGGCGAAATCCGCGAAACCGGCCGCGATCCCCGCGGGCAGGGCCAGCGCGACGGTCGGGGTGTACTCGTGGGTCGCGGTGACCCATCTCGCCCCGGCCAGCGCGGCGAGCCGCACGGCGCCGCCGTTGCGGGAGTTCCAATTGGTGTAGAAGGCGATCGCGGCATCGGGCGCGGCCGCGACGGCGGCCCGGGCGTGGTCGAAGAAACCGTCGGCGGGAACGGCGTCGTCCTGGAGGACCAGGTGGTGGGTCGTGCCTTCGGCGATCGCGGACCAGGCCCGGATCGCGGTGCGCAGGGCGGTCGGCGGTCCGGCGGGCTCCGGATCCGCGACCGGCCGCAGCGCCCCGGCGGGCGCGGCGGCCAGCAGACGGCCGGTGAGTCCCGGCCGCCGCGGATGGGTCATGACGGCACCGGTGAGCACTATGTCGTGGCAGGGAGTCGGAGTGGTCACGTGGCAGGTCCAATCAGGACGTGAATTCGAGACGATCCAGAACGAAATCTAGGTCGGTCCCGGCCGATGCCACCAGAATCTGGCCGAAAGCGGACTCTGCGACCGGCGAAAGCGACATCGATCGGCGACGCCGGTAATGATCAATCCACAATGGACGAATAATGCGGCCGGAACCGGACAACCACTTCAGCCGAGTGCGTCGGCGGGAAGCCATCCGCATTCCGCCGCCCGGAATCCGAGTTCGAACCGGCTCCTCGCGCCGACGCGGGCCATGAGGACGTTCACGTACCGCCGAACGGTCCTCGCGGATACGCCCAGCCGGTTCGCGACCGCTTCATCGGTCATCCCGTCGACCAGGCAGCGCAGGATCGCCTGTTCGAACTCGTCCGGCCGAGCGGACGTCATCTCCCAGGGCGTCGCCTCCTCCCAGCGAGGGTCGAAGGCGTCGGCGAGGGCGGTGATCAACGTCGGCGTGGTCACCATGAGCAAACCTCTGGCGTCGTCGCCACCCGAAGGGACCAGCGCCAGTCTGCGGTCTATCAAAAGGGATTCTTCGATCGCCCGATCGGTCACCTTGACCCGGAGCCCGTGCCGCACCGCCTCGATGAGCTCGCCGCGCGCGTGCTCAGCCGGTGTCGTGCACAGCAGCCGCACCCGGACGTGCGGCGGGAAGGCGCCGCGGCGCGCGGCCTCGGTGACGGTCCCGCCGAACCACGGCGAACCGCCCGTCGCGGTGGTCAGCACTTCCCGTCTTGCGGTGGAAACCAGATCGAGTACAGTCGACAGGCTCGTTCCATCGGTCGGGTTCGGAGCGGATGACGCAGACACTGACCTTGCCCCCAGGCGTGTTGGTCCTACACGGTCGCACTTTGTTTTCCCGCCAGCTGAATTCTTGTTCCGAAGCATGCGGAGAGCCGGTATAAGTTTGGTATGGACCACTAATCCGGGAAGGTCGCGACCACTTCGCGATTATTCCGGCGAGGTAAGTGGGGGCTGAATGGAGTTCACGATTCTCGGGCCGCTCGGCGTCCGTGACGGAAATACCGAACTCGATCTCGGCGCGCCGAAAGTCCGCCGTCTGCTGGCGCTGCTGCTCCATCGCGCGGGTGAGGTGGTGCCGGTGGGAGCGCTCGTCGACGGCCTGTGGGCGGGCCGCCCGCCGCGCACCGCGATGAAGAACCTCCAGCTCTACGTCCTCCAGCTCCGCCGTGCCTTGGCGGATCCGGATCGCGTGGTGCACCGCAGACCCGGTTATCTGCTGGTGGTGAATCCCGGTGAACTGGACGTGCGGCGGTTCGAGGACCTCGCAGACCAAGCACGCACGGCACACGAGCGGCGGAACGCGGTCGTCGCCGGAAGTCTCGCGCGGCAGGCACTCGCGCTCTGGCAGGGAGCTCCGTTCAGCGGGCTGGCCGACAGCAGCGCCGCGCTCCAGGTGGAGGCGGACCGGCTGCAGGAACGAAGGCTGGTCCTGCTGGGGCAGCGCATCGACGCGGATCTGGTGCTCGGCAGGCACGCGGACGTCGTCGCCGAACTCACCGAGCTGGTCTCGGAACATCCGTTGCGGGAACATTTCCAGGCTCAGCTCATGCTCGCGCTCTACCGGTCGCGGCGCCAGGCCGAGGCGCTCAAGGTCTACCGCCGGGCACGCGCCCTGCTCACCGGCGAGCTCGGTCTCGAACCGAGTGCGGAGCTGACCGACCTCGCCCAAGCCATCCTGCGCACCGATCCGGCATTGGATCTGCCCAGCGCCGAACAGCCGGTTTCCGCCGGACCGAGGCAGCTGCCCGCCGCGGTGCCGACGTTCACCGGCCGCGCCGCGCAACTGCGCCGGATCGACGCACTGGTCGCCGGCGGAGCGCCGGTGGTCGTCGTCAGTGGCACCGCGGGGGTGGGCAAGACCGCGCTGGCACTGCAATGGGCACACGGCGCGCTCGACCGGTTCCCAGACGGCCAGCTCTACCTGAACCTGCACGGCTACGCGCGGTCGGCCACGGTGACCGCGGCCGAAGCGCTGGTCCGGCTCGTGCGCTCGCTGGGCGTCCCGCCCGACCGGATACCGGTGGACCCTGACGAACTGGCCGCGCTCTACCGGTCCGAGCTCGCGGGCAAACGGATGCTCGTGGTGCTCGACAACGCCGGCACGGCCGATCAGGTGCGTCCGCTGCTTCCCGGCCGTCCCGGCAGCCTGGTCGTGGTGACTGGCAGGGAGGAGCTGCCCGGGCTCGTCGTCCTGCACGACGCCGGTGCCGTCCGGCTCGACCTGCTGACCGAAGAGGACGGGCTCAAGCTGCTCGCCAGGATCGTCGGCGCGCAGCGGGTCAAGGAGGAACGCCGGGCGGCGGCGACGCTGGTCCGGTTGTGCGCCGGGCTGCCGCTCGCGTTGCGGATCGCGGCCGCGGACATCGGCATCGGCCGGGACCGGCCGATCGGCGCCGTGGTCGACGGGCTGCTGCGGGCCGACCGGCTGGACCGGCTCGGGGTCGACGGCGACCCGTCGACCGCGGTCCGCGCCGCGTTCGCGCTCTCATACCGGCGGCTCGGTCCGGCAGCCCGGAGTTTGTTCCGGTTGCTTGGCGTGGTCCAGGTGCCGGATTTCACCCCGCGGTCGACAGCCGTGCTCGCCGAGGAGGACACATCCCAGGCCCTCGCCGAGCTGGAGCGTGCTCATCTCGTCGCCCGGGGCACCGACGGCCGCTACCAGTGCCACGACTTGCTTCGGCTGTACGCGACCGAACGCGCGCGGGCCGAGGACGTCGCGGCCGAACGCGACGCGGCCAGGCTCCGGCTGTTCGGCTGGTATCTCGCGACGGCGACCGTCGCGGTCACGCGGATCGCGCCGCAGATCCTCCGGCTTCGTGAAGGCGCCGAATTCGGCGAGACCGACGTCGTCTTCGATGACGACGCCGAGGCGCTGGAGTGGCTCGAAGCGGAACGTGCCGACCTCGTGGCCATCGTCCACGACGCCGCCGCGCACGGCCCGCACCGGGTCGTCTGGTTACTGGCGGACGCCCTTCGCGGCTTCTTCTGGCTAAGAAGGCATTCCGTGGACTGGGTCGCCGTCGCGAAGGCCGGGCTGGCCGCGGCGGTCGTGGACGATGAGCCGCGAGGCCGGATCGCCGCCCTGCAAAGCCTCGCGCAGGTGTATCGCGGGCTGGGCGACTACGCGGCCGCCGTCACGCACTACACCAAGGCGCTGGAGCTGTCGACCACCGAACGGTGGCCGGAGGCGGAAGCCGCCGCGCGCGGCAATCTCGCCGGAGTCCACTGGGAGCTCGGCGCGCTCGACGAGGCCGTCGCCGAACTCGACCGCGCGATCGAACTGAACCGCCGGATGGGCTGGGAAGCGGGACTTTCGGCCAACCTGCACAACATCGGGACACTGCTGCGGGAGCTCGGCAAGCCGCAGGAAGCCATCCGGCGGCTCGCCCAGGCCCTTTCGCTCATCGAACGCACCGGCAATCGCGACGGCGCCGCGCACGTGTACACCACGCTCGGCGAGGTCTATCTCGACCTCGGCAGGCTGACCGATGCGCGCGAGTCGCTGTCGAAGAGTGTTTCCCTGCACCGGCAGAACGGCGCTCGTTACGGCGAGACGACCGCACTCTGCACACTGGCGGCGTTGTGCGCCGAGACCGGGGAATTCGCCGAAGCGGCCGAGCACGCCGAGGCGATGCTGGAACTGGCCCGGGAGACAGGTGATCGCCGGGCGGAGGCGAACGCGCTCGCGGCGCTGGCCGAACTCGGCGGCCGGACCGAGCTGTCCGTGGCTCCCGAAGTCTTGGCCGGACAGGCGGTCGAACTCGCCCACGAGATCCACTACACCCGCGCGGAAATCGTCAGCCTGCTGGCGCTGGCCGAGGTATGTCGTCGTGGCGGGCGGCTCGACGACGCCGTCACGCACGCGGGCGCGGCCGCGGAACTGGCCGCACGGCGGGATTTCCGGCTCCTCGCGGCCCGCGCGCAGACGGTGCTGGCCACCACCCGGCGGGACCGCGGGGACCGGAAACAGGCGGCCGAATGCGCCGAGCGGGCGCTGATACTGCATCGCGGCACCGGCAACCGGATCGGCGAGGGACACGCGCTCGCCGTCCTCGGCGAAGTCACCGCGAACCGGGATCCCGGTGCCGGGCAAGGACTTCTGCGGAAGGCACACGACATCCTCGCCGACTGCGGCTCCGTCGAACGATTCCGGGTGGCGAGCCTGCTCGCGACCTGAGTGTCAGGCCGTCCCCAGCGCGACCGCGATCACGAGCCCCCGCTCACAGGAAATGGAGACGTCGACCCGCTCGATGCCCAGCGCGCGGGCACGTTCGGACGCCGCACCGTGCAACTCCACCGAAGTCGCGCCCGCTCCGGAACTCCGGATCACGATCTGGGTGGGCGGAACCGAACCGGACAGGCAGGTCCTGAGGACCTTCAGCACCGCCTCCTTCGCGGCGAACCGGCAAGCGAGACAGACACTGCCCGCCATCGCGAGATCGTCGAGTTCCTCCTGGGAGAACAGGAACTTCATGAACCAGCCGCGCCGTGCGAGCAGGTCGAGTTCGGCCACGCGCAGCGCGTCCACTCCGACGAGCGTGGTCATACGTTCCCGGTCCCTTCGCGCCTCGCGCCGGTCGCCCGGTCGAGTGGGTCGTGAGAGGCGATTCGTGTTCTATTGAGGGGTGAGTCAAAGGTGTCGTGGTCGCTGGTGGGGTCGGTGGTGGGGCGAAGGCTTCCTTCGCCGCGTCTAATGTGGTGAAGGAAGCCTTCGCCCCGGCCACTTACCCGCGCCGACCACCTCGCCGCCGGCGCCCGTGTCGCGAAAGCCACTTTCGCGACGTCTGATGTCCCGAAAGTGGCTTTCGCGACGCTTTCGCCAGGCCTTCACGGACCGGCAGAGCGCGGTGACCTCCTACGCCACGTTTGCCTTACCCCTCTATAACCCGAATCGCCATTCATGACCCCTCGCGCCTCGCCATGCGGCCACCCTATGCCGCCACCGCACCGGGAAACCAGGGTGCTGGCCGGTGTCGGCCAGACCGCTTGTGGACATTGAATCGCACGGATTCCTTGCCGTAGCGTCGAATTGAGTCCGGAAGAACGGAGGGAACCTTCGTGGCCAGTGACATCAGCGACATTATCGACGCGGACCAACGGTTTCGCGGCCTGCTCGATCGTCTTTCGTCGAAGTCGATCGACGACTACTACAACCCCTATCAGATGTTCGAGTGGCCGGACAGCCTGCCCGAACGGATGTGGTGGATGACCCCCGAGCTCACCACCACTCACGGCACCGAGTTCGCCACGACACTGAGCGAAGAGCAGCTCTTCGCCCTGTCGCGGTTCGAAAGCATCAACTTCTACAGCCTCAACGTGCACGGGATCCGCGAGCTGCTCATCGAGGTCGTCGCGCGGATCCACACGGCGGGCTTCGAAACGCCGTCGGAGTTCTTCCACCACTTCATCGGTGAGGAGAACGAGCATATGTGGTTCTTCGCCGAATTCTGCCTGCGCTACGGCAAAAAGATCTATCGCGCACCGGGTGCCGGCGTCGCCATCCCGCCCGCGGCTTCGTCCAAAGTGGAGAGTCTGCTGGTGTTCGCGAGGATCCTGATCTTCGAGGAACTGGTGGATCACTACAACTCGCAGATGGCGCGGGACGAACGGCTGCACGAGACGATCCGCGCGATCAACCGCATCCACCATCAGGACGAATCGCGGCATATCGCGTTCGGCCGAGAGCTGGTGGAGCATCTCTACGGCGACCTCAAGAAGACGGCGACCGAAGAGGACCTCGTCGAGGTCTCGGCCTATCTCCGGCGGTATCTCTCCTACAGTTTCGAGTCGCTGTACAACCCGCAGGTCTATCGCGACGCCGGCATCGAGAACCCGCTGGAACTCCGGCGTGCGCTGCTCGACGCACCCACCCGGCAGGCCACCGAGAAACAGGTGTTCCGCAAGACCTTGAAGTACCTGGAGCGAACGGGGATCCTGCGATGACCCGCACCACCGGAGTGGACGGCGCCGAAGCGCTGGCGATCCTCGGGCCCGACGAGACCGCCCTCGTCAAGGAACTCGACCGGACCTTCCTCGGCTGGGCAGGCGCCGCCGGGGCGCGGGAGATCAGCCCGCCGCCGCTGTACCCGGTCACCGACCTGGAGAAGTTCGACGTCTACGCGAACTTCCCGCATCTGGCGTTCGTGGCCGGTCCGCTGGATCTGGCCGACCGGGAGGGAAAGCCGGTCGACGGACGGTTCGCCGGCGGCGATCTGCAGGACGGCCGCTACGGTCTGCCGCACGCGACCTGTTACGGGGCTTACCTTTTCTACGAGGGCACGAAGGTGTCCGAGACGGAGATCGTGACGCTCGTCAACCGCTGTTTCCGCAGCGAAGACCACTACAGCGGGTTGCGGCGGTTGGCGAGTTTCCAGATGCGTGAGATCGTCGCGCTCGGCTCGTTCGAGCACACGCAGGAAGTGGTTTCCCGCTTCACCGAACGGATCCTGGCGTTCTCCGGCGAGCTCGGCCTCGGCCTGGAGAAGGAGGCCGCGATCGACCCGTTCTTCCAGAACGACGGCGCCCGCGCCCTCCTGCAGAAGCTGAGCCCGGTCAAATACGAGTTCCAGCACGGCACCCTCGCGATCGCCTCGGTCAACACCCATCGGAACTTCTTCGGCGAACGGTGCGACATCCGCTTCGGTGCGGACAAGGAGTTCGCCTACACCAGCTGTGTGGCGTTCGGCCTGGAGCGCTGGCTCGCCGTGCTGACCGAGGTCCATCACGGCGATCTCCCGGCCGCGCTGGAGGCCGTCCGCGCGGCGGCGGGCCGGGCCGGGTGACCATGCCCGCGAGAAGGATCGGCATCGACGTCGTCCCGCTCAGCCGGGTGCGCGAGCTCGTCGGCCAGGACGCGGAGCCCGCGCTGCGGCGCATGCTCTCCTCCGCCGAACTGCTGAGTTCGTCCACTCCGGACGGTCCGGACCTGGCCGGTATCGCGGGACGCTTGGCCGCCAAGGAAGCGGTGTTCAAACTCTTCCACGTCGGTGGGCAGCCCGTGCCCTGGCTCTCGACCGAAGTGCTCAAGAGCGACGGCGGCTGGCCGGTGGTCCGGCTCACCGGACGCGCCGCGCGGCTGGCCAAGGAAGCCGGGCTCGGCAAGATCGAAATCAGCATCACGCACGACGACGCGTACGCCATCGCGGTCGCGGTGTCCGCCGCGGACTGAGAAGAAACCAACCTCGAAGGAGAAGACATGCCCGCCCCTGGTATCGAAAAGGTCAGTGACTGGATTCTCGGCAGGCACCCGGAACGCACCGAGCTGGCGTTCGAAGAGGACCTGATCGAAAGCCGCTTGGTCGACTCGCTGTCGTTCGTCGAACTGGTCTACGTGATCGAAGACGCGAGCGGCGTCGAGGTCGACTTTGACAACATCGACATCGCGGACTTCAAAACCCTGTCGGCCATCGAGAAGGCGTTCTTCGCCGGAGCGGGAGTCAGCTGATGCACGCCGTTTCCTATACCGCGCAGTGGATGGCGGCGGCTCGCTCGCTCGAGTCCGAGCGCGAGGACGCCCTGTTCGTCGACCCGCTGGCGAGCGCCCTCGCGGCGCCGGACGGGTTCCGGCTGATCGAGCGCTACGCCGGTGGCGGGCTGCTGCCGTTCATCAGCATCCGGACGAGGTTCCTCGACGACGCGATCGGCGAGCTGCGGTCGGATCCCGGCATCCGCCAGGTCGTGCTGATCGCGGCGGGGATGGACACCAGGGCGTTCCGGCTGGACTGGCCCGAGGACACCGTCGTCTTCGAGGTGGACCACGAGCCGCTGCTGGTGGAGAAGCAGCGGCGGCTGACCGAACTGGGCGCCGAGCCGCGGGTCGATCGCCGGGTCGTACCCGCCGACCTGACCCGGGAATGGCTGCCGGAACTGGAGAAGGCGGGCTTCGACCCGACCCGGCCGACGTTGTGGGTGGCCGAGGCGCTGACCTTTTTCCTGACTGAAGAGCAGGCAGGCGGTCTGCTGGAGACGCTGGGTTCGGTGTCGGCCCCGGGAAGCCGGCTGGCGCTGGACATCCTCGGCCGTGCCCTGTTGCGCAGCCCGTTCTCGAAGCCGTTCCTCGACCGGCTGGCCGACGACGGGACACCGTGGATCTTCGGCACCGACAAGCCGGAGGAGTTCCTGCTGAACCACGGCTGGAAGGTCGACGAGATCAAGGAGCCGGGCCAGCCCGGCGCGGGTGAGGGCCGCTGGCCGTACGAGGTGCAGCCGCCGGAACGCCGCGGCGCCAACCGGCTCTGGCTGTTGCGGGCCGAGTATTTGGAGGGCTGATGGGCGCGACCACACTGGAACGCGTCGAGTCGTTCGTACCCGAGCGCAGCGTTCGCATCGAGGAGCTCGGTGAGCACCTCGGGCTGCGCCGGGCGGAACTCGGCGTGTTCCGGAAGTTCTACGGCCTCGACACACTCCGGTTCGATCCCGGGATGGACCTGTTCGACCTGCTGTTGCCCGCCGCGAAGCGGGCGCTGGCGGCGCTGCCCGCCGGCCGGAGGATCGACAGGCTGGTGTTCGCGCATACGACCCAGGCGCTCGCACCGGCCGACGTCGACATCGCCCAGGAGCTCGCGCGGCGGCTGGGGCTGGCCGACGTCGAGGCGTTCGCGTTGTCCCACCAGGCGTGTGTGAGCAGCCTGGGTGCCATCGACGTCGCGGCCGAGCTGCTGCGGGCCGAGGGCGAGACCGGCGGATACGCGCTGATGGTGACCGGGGAGCGGGCGTTCTCGCCGATCGTGCAGCTGATCCCCAACACCGCGATCATGGCGGACGCGGCCTCGGCGTGCCTGCTGACGGTGGACGGCGACGGCGACGTCGTGCATTCCTTCGTCACGAAGACGTTCGGGCAGTACGCGGAATGGCTGGCGCTGACCCCGGAGCAGAACACCGAGTTCGGCCAGCTCTACGGGCCGCGGCTGGCCGAGGTGATCTTGGCGGCGGTGGCCGAGGCCGGATACGGGTTCGACGACATCGATCTGGTGATCCCGCACAACGTCAACGCCCTCGCCTGGCGACAGACGGTGAAGGCGCTGGAGGCGCCGTCGGAGAAGTTCTTCCTGGAGAACATCCCCAAGCTAAGCCATTGCTTCTCGTCGGACGTGTTCCTGAACTACACGACCTTGCGGGAGAACGGCAGGCTCGTCGACGGTGCCCGCTACGTGCTCGTCACGGTCGGTCTCGGTGCGACGTTCGGCGCCATGGTGATCACCCATCGGACGCGGGGGAGCGGGACGTGACGGCCCGCGACGAGGTGGTGTCGGCGATCGGGGACGCGCTCGGCGATGTCCTGGAACGGGAGATCACCGGGCTGACCGAGGACACGCGGCTGTTCGACGACCTGCGGCTGGACTCGTCGAAGGTATTGGAACTGCTGATGCTGGTGGAGATGGCCATCGGTATCACGGTGGATCCGGACGACCTCGACATCGACCATCTTCGTACCGTCCGTTCGTTCGCCGACTACGTCGAATCCAGGCAGGCCATCGGGGAAGGAGTGTCATGAGCGGCGAACCGACCCTGCGCGGCACGAGCGCGGTGATCTCACCGCCGGGACCCGGCTACCGGGAGGACGCGGCGGTCTCGAGGTTCCTCGCGGATCTCGTCGAACCGTTCGGGTCCAAAGTGGACGAAGAACGCTGGCAACGCGGCGCGCACGTCTCGCACAAGGCGCTGACCGACCGGTTACTGGAAGCCGAGGACGTGCGTGCGAGCCGCCCGCAGCTGATCATCGTGACCCACGCCCTGCCCGACGTCCTCCCGTTCACCGCCGTGGCGCCGTACCTCGCCGACCGGCTCGACGTCACGGCGACCACGTTCTCCGTGGCACAGCAGGGTTTGGCCGCGCCGTTCACGGCCCTGCGCATCGTGGCGGCGTATCAGCGGTCGGGACGGTGCGACGAGGCGGTCATCGCGGTACTGGAGCAGACGACGCTCCCGACGCCGCATCCGCTGGTCGACGACGGCGGGCTGGTCGACTCGGGTGCCGCGCTGGTCCTCGGAACCGGGCCGGGGCCACGGCTGGCGTCGGTGGCGTCCGGCTCGGTGGAGGAGGTGCTCGAACCCCACCGGGAGCCCGGCACGCTCGTGGTCCTCGGCCCATGGGTGACGGAAACCGTCGAGGCCGGGGACGTCCACCGGGTCGCGCCGGGCTCGTACTGCACCAGTGTTTGGCTCGCCCTGGCCGGAAACTGGCCGGCGTGGCAGGAGACGTACCGGAAGGTCGTGCTCTGCGACACCGATCCGGTGAGCGGTCGCAGTTACGCCGCGGCCTTCACCTTCCCGGCCGGGTAGCCCGATGCGGATCGGGGCCGACCTGCTGCACCTCGGCGAACTGGACCGGCTGCTGGCACGGCCGTGGTTCCGTGCCTACGTCTACGCCGAGTCCGAACTCGCCACCGCGGCCGGGTTCGGCCCCGATCGATGCCGGGAGTTCCTGGCGGGCCGGTTCGCCGCGAAGGAAGCCGTCGCGAAAGCGATCGGCACCGGTTTCGCGGACGGCGTCGCGCCGCGCCAGATCGCCGTCGAACGAGCCGATTCCGGCGAGGCCCTGGTGACGCTCACCGGCGCGGCGGCCGCGGGCGCCGCCGCGCTCGGGGTCGTGGAGGTACAGGTCTCGATCACGCACAAGGCGGACCTGGTCCTGGCGGTCGCGCTCGCGGTGATCGCTCCATTCGGTACTCCCGCACGATCCTGACCACGCGCACCTTCGCCGCTGCGGCGGCCAGATCCTGCTCTTGCGCCCAATAACGTAGACCGTCGCGCCGTGGCGAGTCCGATACCTGAACCGCGACCTGCGATGACCGCGACCTTGACCTGCGGCACGACAACGAAAAAGAGGCCGTCTACGCGACGACCTCTTTGCGTGTGAATAACGTGTGTGTCCGAGGGGGGACTTGAACACGTCTCCCGGTGAATCTTCCCCAAAGTAGGGAAGTTCATGCTTTGACGGTAGCAGATCATGGCAGCCTCGGCGAACCGGCCGTTTGCGGTGCTAGGGGATGTGATTCGTTGGTGAGGGCGCTCAAGGCCAGGGCGACGTCGTGGATCGACGCCTTGACGTACGTTGCGGTCGTGCCGGCTATATTCATCGTGGCCGCACTGCTATGACCAGCGAATGCCTGTGCTGTGGCGTAGCCGTGTGATCGCTCTACCCATGTGAGTGTCGTGTGCCGGATCCAATGGGTCGAGATGCCTTGCGTTGCCACCCACGGCAAGTGCTTGCCGACCCGGTTCCACAGGTAGTCGTAACGACGCCTCGTGATGCGGACACTGTTCCGATAGCGCAAGAGCTGCCCGTTGGGATCTATTGCACCCCGGCTGTTCCCATGCGCCATGAGGTGGGCCATTAGGCTCGGCGAGACGGGTTGCCACCGTGTTGTGTCACCCTTTTCGCGGAGGTAGACCAGGCATTGGTGTCGATCGAGATCCCGAGGCCTGAGGTTCAGGGCGCCGCCGCGACGACACGCCGTTTCGGTATGCAGTCGCAGGAGGAGCGAGTCAAGTTCGGGATCGTTGCCTGTCGAAGCGGTGATCTCGTTGATCTCGGTCAACTCCTGAGCGGTCAGAGCACGCCTGGGCGAGGCGAGACGGTGCGGCTTGCTCACCCGTGCGGCGGGGTTGTCCTCTGGCTTGATCAGCCGATCGTCCTCGGCATGCCGGTAGAGACAGCGAAGGGCCGCGATAAAGTTTTCGGCAGCGCCGCGACCACCACGTGAATTGCTCCTAACGACTGCACTGGCCTTGGCGTGCTCGGCCAGCTGCTTGATTTCGGAAGGGCTCGGCTCGTCGATTCCGCGACTACCCCACCGGGTCTGCAACTGGTTCCAGTACGGGCCGTAAGTGCGGCGAGTACCCGCCGACACGGCTCCCGCGACAATCGGGATGTACACAGCAAACGTCGGGACTGGATCTCGCTGCTCGGGCAGACAGACGAGGTCGGACGGATCGATTCCCAATCGCTCGAGTAAAAGGCGCACCGCCTGCAAGTCCTCGCTTGCCTGCCGTGGTTGCGTCACTTTACCGTCCATAGTGGTCACCGGGTTGAGTGAATGCCGTGTGGTAGCGCGCCATCATGTTGTCCAGGACCGACAAGGGGTGAATAACCAGTGCGCCATGGTTAAGCACCGCTGCTACGAGGACGCCGTCGCCACTCCCGAGTCCACAGAGGTACCGCGCTGTGGCTGGGATTACGACGCTGCAATGCTTAGCTACATGGCTTGCCCCGCGGTCCGTTGGGCGCAGGACCATCGCAGTGGAAGACGCACGCAGTGAGAGTCTCTCACCAGCGTGCCAGCCTAGCGCGTAGACCAGGCTCCGAACGGACACTCTGCCCGAGCAGTCGACTCGACTTATCTCATATTGTATGGACCCGTCGCGGAGCAAGAACTGCAGCTCAGCGATCGGCAAGGGCGGCAGCTCGTCGGATCGCGGAGCCAGTACTTCCGGAATCAGTGCGCCGATCACTGTGTCAGCAGTAGGCGATGCTCTAACGAGGCGAGATCTGCCAGTCTTACCGGAACGCCTGTGGATACCACCGGAGTGACCAGTCATCGCTACAGCCCTCCTGTGACTGAGGTCGGGTCTGCCGGGGGTTCCGCCAGACTCATGACTCTCGTGGATCTCAGGCTTACTTGCTCCGAGACATGCAGGCTCTCGTAGTGTTTGATTCAGCGGGGAGACGAAAAGTCTGTTGCTGCCTCGGCTGACTCGCGCCGTCTGGGCAGGCGCAAGGCAGGCAGCGAGAAGGCCGCCACCTAAGTCTCGCTTGTCTCGCCGATCAGCGAGCAACGAGACCTGTATGGCGTGGAGCCAGCCGAGACGGCTTACAAGAGCCAGGTCGCAGCTTTCTCGCCGTGCCGGAGGACACGCTTCGGCCGGTCGAGCCGACTGCCGCGCAACGGAAATGACCGCTACCAACGCGAGCAAACACGAGGACGAATACCAACCGGACCTGAGCTGGATCGCATCGCAGGCACCAACAACTAAGGCCGTTCAGCCACCGGCAAAATCGGTCCGCAGGCCACGACCCCAAAGTCAAAATACGGACATTTCCGTCGCCGTCACCGGAGCTGGGATTAACAAGCTGGCGGAATCAGCTTCGATCGCTTCTGCGAGGGTCAGTGACACAGCTAAGAGGCCAACAAGCCGCGAAGTGTGAACTCGCCAGCTGACTTCGTATCAGGGTTCGTCATAGTGAGTGTCTGTCAGCGGCCACTCAGTGCCGGTGAGACGCCGTGCAACCCATAGACTTGCGTTTGAGAGAGCGATCGACCTAGCGGGTGAGACGTTGAGATCTGGTTGTGTTTGCGCTGTTCAGCGGCCCTGGCTCTGTGCTTTTAGAATTCCGACTTGTTCCCCCATGGCCGTCAGGCCGTCCAGGGAACCAGCGCGCCGAAGGCGCTCGATCTCCACCACGTGCTCAGCGAGCCCGCGCTGTGGTGGGTGACCACGGCGGTGGTCGCGATCTTGATCGCGGTCTTCGTCCTCCACCGACACTTCCGTTCCCGCCACCTCCGCTCCAGAGTCAGTTACGACCTTCTCCCGACCGCCACGTTCGACCCGTCGCTCCAGGGCGTGCTGGCGTTCGCGCACCAGCTCGGCCGGGTGCGGCCGGTGCACGGCTGGGTGCCGAAGTCCGCGGTCGGTGTCCGGGTGCGGTTCAGCACCGACGAGGCGTTCGGGAAGCTGACCATGAGCGTGGAAGGCCGAGAGTCGATCACCGGCGTGATCAACAAGCTGACCTACCCGGAAGTCGAGATCCGCCGCAACGCGGACGACCGAGGAGATGTCTCCTGGGACCACGGACCGGGGCGAAATGGCCTCCGTGCGGGTGAGGGAGCGCGATGAACTTCTTGCGTGACCTCCGGGTGTGCCGAAGCGGGGCGACTTCTCCCACCTTTGAGGGAGCGTCAGCCCATGTCTGATCGGCAAACTTTGCGCGGCCGGGCTTTCGTGTGTATCGCTGAGCGATCTCTTCGCGCGTCCGGTGCTGGTCGTTTCGCCGCCGGGCTCGCTCTGGCCACAGCCGCCGATGCGCCGGTCATGCTCGTCTCCGATCCCGCGAGCCGTTCCCGCCGACTGAAGTCCAGCGCGCATATTGGCTCGGGGACGTGGAGGACCTCGACCTGGCGCGGCTGGAGACCGCGGCGAGCCGGCTCGTCGAGCGGCACGAGATGCTGCGCGCCGTCTTCGACGAGCAAGGCGACCAGCGTGTGCTGTCCGAGGTGCCGTGGCTCGACCGGGTGCGCCAGGTTCAGGAGGAGTTGTGGGGCGCGCTCGATCACCGCGACGTTTCGGCCGTGTGGGTGCTGCGGGAACTGGCCCG
>NZ_JBIWKX010000047.1:47142-61074 GCF_044765885.1 Amycolatopsis sp. NPDC102389 | reverse complement strand
TACCAAACACCCCACGAAACCCGCATAAGCTATCGTCAAGATCTCGCCCTCGTGGCATAAAACCCCGGTGTCCGGTTCCCGGGGACAACCTCAGTCGCGCAGGCGGTGAGCGCCATGGCAGCACCTACGGTCGCTGCAGAGAGCGCCAATGCCTTCATCGGGATAGTCCTCGCTGCCGGATTGATCGGTTGCACAGCAGAGGTCGGCCGACAGTGACACAGTGTTACGCGGGTGGCAGTCAGACCCGCAGGTTGTGCTTCGACCGTGATGTCGGTGCCGGCCGACTCGGCGTCCCGGTATCCGAATCGATCGATTCCGGGTTTTAGGAGGAGTCAGGTAGTTACAGCAGTCGACGACCCCAGTGACGGCTCATGGGACGCGGCGCGGATCGGCACCTATTTGGAAGCTGTCGTCGGCCTGGTGAAACGGTCCCGGAGTTGTTATCGCGAGGTTCAGCGGCGGAAGGGACGTCGTGGGTCGCGTGGTTCCATGTTGAGGAAGCATTCGAACCAGGCTTGGGGCCGGTAGTCGCCGATGCCGAGTTCTCGGTTTTGGTGGGTGTCGGGGTCTTCGATGCCGTCGAGTTGTTTGCTGAACAGGGCGAGTATGTCGGTGTCTTGGAACAGTGTGTCGGTGAGCGTGTCCCAGTCGTGGTCGTCGTCGTGTTCTGGCAGATCTGCGTAGCGGCCGGTGAGGCCTGCGCAGTCGTCGTCGACGGCGGCTTCAGCCGAGCGCAGGATGAGGTGCAGCGCCATCTCTTCGGCTGGGCAGTGTGGTTCGGGCCAGTTTCCGGCAGCCAGGTCGCCGCTGAGGTCGTCGAAGGACCGTGCGGCCTGTCGACGCCAGACGGCGTTCTGTCGCCAGGTGATCCTCGGGAACTCGTCGAACACTGACCAGGCACCAGTGTCGCCGACCGGCTCATCGCCATGTTCCAAGACATCGTCGTAAGCCTGATCGGCTAGGACCCCGGCTGATGTCCACAAGGCTGCCGCTGTTCGAGGTGTCACCTGGAACCCGCTGCAGCGATCGCAGTTGTCCGCGTCGCAGGTGCAGAGGGGGAAGAGTTCGGCGAAGTGCGGCCACGCGGAGAGTGGTAGGCCGTCTTCGTCGATCTCGACTACGGACTCTGTGGCTCGGACGAACTCGATGCCGGATCGATCGTCGATCACGGCTCCCGCGTCGACGAACCATTGCGCGGCGGCGACGGCGTTGCCACGGATGTGGTCCTGTTCTTCTTGCCGGACCTGCTCGACGCTGAGGCTGCTGCCGGGGAGGACGGAGAACTGTGCTGTTTCGATGTCGGCGATCGCAGCTTCTTCGAGTGCGTTCTCGTCGGTGATCTCGACGATCGCTTCGACCGTCACCTTGATTCTGCGGCTGCGTCCCTGGGCGCGGGTCATTCGTCCAGGCTATCCCGCGGACAGGTTGTGGTGGTTGAGGACGCGGGGGCGCACGCTTGGGGGTGATCTAGAAGGAGGTCGTGATGAGGCGAGCAGCGGTGTACAAGCGATGCGGTTGCAAGACGCGAGAGGAAGTCGGTGGCGGGCGGTGTCCTCGGTTGGCTGAGCGGGGTCACGGGAGTTGGTATTTCTCGCTGGAGTTGCCGTTTGGCCGGGACGGTCGTCGGCATCGGGTACGTCGTGGCGGCTTCCGGTCCCGTGCGGCCGCGGTTCAAGCACGGGCGTATCTGCTGGGGGCCGATGTGCTTCCGGGGCGGAGCGCGGTGACGGTGGGGCAGTGGTTGGACATATGGCTGGAGATGCGGCAGACCCTGAGTTTCAACACGCGTCGGCTCTACACCCAGCAAGTGAACGACTATCTGAAGCCGTACCTCGGGAGCGTGCCCTTGCGGTCGTTGACGGTGGCGCGCGTCCAAGCGATGTTCGTCGCGTTCGCCCGGGCGAACGCGAAACGACAACGGCCGCTGTCGCCGGCGACGTTCGTGAGGATCAGGGGCACGCTTCATGCGGCATTGAACGGCGCGATCCGGGTGGGATTGATCGAGCGGAATCCGGCGCACCTGGTGGAGCTACCGTCGGGACGGCGCCCACGGGCTGTGGTGTGGACTGATGCACGGGTTGCGCACTGGCGAGCTACCGGCGAGCGTCCACCGGTAGCGGTGTGGACAGCCCGGCAGACGGCGGAGTTTCTGGCGCACGTCCGTGGCCATCCGATGTACGCCTTGTACCTGGCGGTCGCGCTGCTCGGATTGCGGCGCGGTGAGGCGACCGGGCTGCGCTGGTGCGATCTCGACTTGGACGGCGAGGTCGTGGAGATCTCCCACCAGGTCCAGGACCGTAACGGCCACACCGTCGTGTGTCCGCCGAAGACCGAGTCGAGCGTGCGCACCCTGGCGTTGGATCACGTGCTGATCGCGGCGCTGCGGGCACTTCAAGCAGAGCGGCGAGACCACGTAACCGAACCGATCGGGTTCCTGTTCACCAATCGGCACGGCGGGCCGCTCAGTCCTGGCTATGTGACCCACACCTTCAGCCGGCTGGTCGCCGAGGCAGGATTGCCGCCGATCCGGTTGCACGACCTGCGGCACGGCGCGGCCAGCCTGTCGCTGGCCGCGGGCAACGACCTCAAGGTCGTGCAGGCCATGCTCGGGCACTCCAGCATCGTGCTCACCGCCGACACCTACACCAGCGTCCTGCCCTGTCTGGCGCATAGCGCCGCGGAAGCAACGGCGGAGCTGGTACTGGAAGCGGCCCGTAAAGCTGCGACCTCACTGCGAGGCCAAGCAGACAAGAAAGGCGCCCGGCGACGGAAAGGTAGCCACAGCCGAGGCAAGAAGGTCAAGAAATAAAGGGGTGGCGGGTACGGACTCATTCGGCCCCACGCCGGTCCCATCCAAGATCAAAGCCCACCGACAAGATCCTCATGTGGAGAAATCCTGCAGGTGGGCTTCGATTCAGATCTGTGCGCCATCAGGGACTCGAACCCCGAACCCGCTGGTTAAGAGCCAGCTGCTCTGCCAATTGAGCTAATGGCGCCTGCTTGTTCCGCCGCTTTGGTGTTCCCCTCGGCGACGTGGAAAACATTAACACAGGGTTGCTGGGGCCCGTTTCAGGGGGGTCCCCCAACGACGGACCGGGACGTATTCGGCCATCCGGCCGCGGGCGTTGCGGCCGGTCAGGCAGACTATAGCCAGACGTTGGGGTTGGTACCACGCGAAACGGGCGGTGTGCATGAGGGTCTGGGGAGCGACGGGGCGGTCGCGGGTGGCTTTGGTGGCTTTGGTGGCCGGGTTCACACTCGCCGCGTGCACCAGTACACCGTCGGGTGAAACGCCGTCGCAGGGTGGCGCTCCCGGGGGTTCGCAGCAGAGCGGAGCGCCCGCGCCGGAGTCGAAGCCCGCCGTGGTGACGCTGACCCCGGCACAGGGTGCGGCGAACGTGGCCCCCGGCGAGCCGGTCACGGTGGCTGTCGCCGACGGCAAGGTGGGCGAGGTCAAACTGACCGGCGCCGACGGCAAGGCCGTCGCGGGCAAGCCGAAGGAGGACGGTTCGGGCTGGGAGTCGGCGGAACCGCTCGGCTACGGCAAGAGCTACACCGTCACCGCGGCCGCGACCGGGACCGACGGCAAACCGGTCACCGCGACCTCGACGTTCTCCACGGCCAAGCCGGGCCGTCAGATCGGCGTCTCGATCAACCTGGTCGAGGGGGAGACGGTCGGCGTCGGGCTGCCGTTGATCTTCACCTTCACCGGGAACGTGCCGGACAAGGCGGCGACCGAGAAGGCGCTGAAGATCGTCACCGAGCCGCAGGCCGAGGGCGCGTTCCACTGGTTCGGCGAAAAGACCGTGATGTGGCGGCCCAAGGAGTACTTCAAACCGGGCACGAAGATCTCGGTCAACGCGGCGATCTACGGCAAGAACCTCGGCAACAACACCTTCGGCCGTGAGGACAAGCCCGCCAAGGTGGTCGTCGGCGACAAGCTGGTCGCGACCGCGGACGGCGGCACGCACCAGATGAAGGTCGTGGTGAACGACCAAGAGGTCAAGCAGATGCCGATCTCGATGGGCAAGCCGTCGAGCAGCACCCCGGCCGGGACCTACACGGTGATGAGCGAGCACACCGGGTACACGATGGACTCGAGCACGTACGGCGTCCCGTCGGACAGCAAGGCCGGCTACCGGACGTTCGTGAAGTACGCGGTGCGCATGTCGAACAGCGGCATCTTCTATCACTCGGCGCCGTGGTCGGTCGGTTCGCAGGGCAAGCGGAACGTGAGCCACGGCTGCATCAACCTGTCGACCGAGAACGCGAAGTGGCTGATGGACACTTCGAAGAAGGGCGACATCATCACCGTCACCAACTCGGGCCCGCAGGTGCTGGAGCCGACCGACGGCTGGTCGGTGTGGCAGATGTCGTGGGACGACTGGAAGACCGGCGGCGACCGGAACTGACCCGTTGTCATGAGGGGTCCTGTCAGGACGAAATCCGTCCTGACAGGACCCCTTCGTGCAGTTCGGGTACCCCCGGTTCGCATCGCCACGGCGCTTCCCGCCCGGCACGATCGCCCCGTACGGCACCGATCTGATGGGGGTCCGGGGGCGCAGCCCTCCGGCGGGGGTTCGGGGGCTCGGCCCCCGAAAAAAGGCGAAACCCCAGCCTGTTGGGAAGGGGCCGCAAGGCCCCTGAACAGACTGGGGTGATGGGGTGAGCGACGGGTTTCGAACCCGCGACCTCCTGGACCACAACCAGGTGCTCTACCAGCTGAGCTACGCCCACCATCGCCGGGCTCGGGGAACTCCCCATCACCTCGGCCGCACTATATTAGCGTGCCCGTTTCGGGGGCTCGCAACGGGTTACCGTTGGTGGCGTTCCTGCACTTCAGCGGCCGCGGCCTTGGCCTGTTCGGTGGTCGGGCCGGGCTGCGGGACGAAGGCCGCGCGACGGTAGTAGTCCAGCTCCCAGATGGATTCCTTGATGTCGGCGAGCGCGCGGTGCGCGAGGCCCTTCTCGGGCTTGGCGTAGTAGATCCGCGGGTACCAGCGCCGGACGAGTTCCTTCACCGACGAGACGTCGACCATGCGGTAGTGCAGGTGCGCGTCGAGAAGCGGCATGTCGCGGGTGATGAAGCCGCGGTCGGTGGCGATGGAGTTGCCGGCGAGCGGGGCGACGTTGGCCTCGGGCACGTGCGCGCGGATGTACTCGAGCACGCGCTGCTCGGCTTCTTCCATGGTCACGGTGGAGCGCCGGACCTCTTCGGTGAGGCCGGAGCGGGCGTGCATTTCGCGGACGACCTCCGGCATGCCGTCGAGGGCTTCATCGTCGGCGTGGATGACGATGTCGACGCCTTCACCGAGGACGTTGAGCTCGGCGTCGGTCACCAGCGCGGCTATTTCGATCAACGCGTCCTTGCCGAGGTCGAGCCCCGTCATCTCGCAGTCGATCCAGACTAGGCGGTCGTTCACCCCGGAACCCTAACCCGACCCGGGGATTCGTGGCGCGCGACGTGCGGGTTCGGCGCGTTGCTGGCAGCGTGTGCATCTTCAGGTGAGTCATGTCACAGATCGGGGAGCGACAGTGGCCGAACAGGGTCCAGCCCAGGAGATCGCGCAGGGATATGTGAGCGACGGGGCGGCGGTGGAGCTCGGCGCCGTCGTGATCGACGGCAACGCCGGCGCCGGTGCGGCGGTCCGCCTGCCGCTGGCCACGCTGAACCGGCACGGGCTGGTCGCGGGCGCGACCGGGACCGGCAAGACGAAGACCTTGCAGCTGATCGCCGAACAGCTGTCGGCCGCGGGGGTGCCGGTGGTGCTGGCCGACGTGAAGGGCGACCTGTCGGGGCTCGCCGCGCAGGGCGAGAGCAACGACAAGATCACCAAACGCGCGGAAGAGCTGGGTGACACCTGGGAGCCCGCCGCGTTCCCCGTGCAGTTCCTGTCGGTGGGGACGGGCGGCAAGGGGTCGCCGATCCGGGCGACGATCACGAGTTTCGGCCCGATCCTGTTGTCGAAGGTGCTGGGGCTCAACGAAACCCAGGAGTCGACGCTCGGCCTGATCTTCCACTGGGCCGATCAGCGCGGCTTGGCGCTGCTGGACACGAAGGACCTCCGCTCGGTCATCACGCACCTGACGAGTGACGAGGGCAAGGAGGACCTCAAGGGCATCGGTGGCGTCTCGGCCGCGACGGCCGGGGTGATCCTCCGGGCGCTGTCCAATCTGGAGGCTCAGGGCGGTGAGGACTTCTTCGGAGAGCCCGAGCTGGACGTCCACGACCTGATGCGCGAGGTCGACGGCAAGGCGATGGTGACCTTGCTGGAGCTGGACAACCTGCAGTCGAAGCCCGCGCTGTTCTCGACGTTCCTCATGTGGCTGCTGGCCGAGCTGTTCGAGGAGCTTCCCGAAGAGGGCGACCTCGACAAGCCGAAGCTGGTGTTCTTCTTCGACGAGGCGCACCTGCTGTTCAACGACGCGTCGAAGGCGTTCCTGGAGCGTATCGAGCAGACCGTGAAGCTGATCCGGTCGAAGGGGGTCGGCGTGTTCTTCTGCACGCAGCTCCCGACGGACATCCCGAACAACGTGCTGTCCCAGCTGGGCGCCCGGGTGCAGCACGCGTTGCGCGCGTTCACTCCAGAGGACCAAGCGGCGCTGACGAAGACGGTGAAGACGTACCCGAAGACGAAGCACTACGAGCTGGACTCGGCGCTGACGTCGCTCGGTATCGGCGAAGCGATCGTCACCGTGCTCTCCGAGCGGGGCGCGCCGACGCCGGTCGCGTGGACCCGCTTGCGCGCACCGCGTTCGAAGATGGGCTCCATCGGCGCCGAAGCCATCTCCGCGGCGACGGCGTCTTCGGATCTGCACGCGAAGTACGCCGAGACGATCGACCGTGAATCGGCCTACGAGAAGCTCGCCGCGAAGGTGGCCGCTCCGCCCGCCGGTGAGGCGCCACCTCCCGAGGCCCCCGCTCCGAAACCGGAGAAGGAAGGTCCCGGCATGGTCGAGCAGGCGATGAAGAATCCGGCGCTGAAGTCGTTCCTCCGCTCGGCGGCGAGCGCGCTGGGCAGGGAGGTCACGCGCGGCCTGTTCGGGAATCGGCGGCGGTGAGGAATACCTGACGCGATCTGTCAGGTATGCCCGGCAGACTCGGCGGCATGACCAACACCGCGACAGCGTCGTTCACCGTGGACGGCTGGGATCCCCAAGCCACCGAGAAGGCCGAAGCCACCGAGTTCTCGCGGGTGCGGCTGACCAAGACGTTCACCGGTGACGTCGAAGGCACCAGTGCCGTCGAGATGCTCACGGCGGTGAACGAGACGTCGTCGGCGTACGTCGCCTTCGAGCGGCTGGCGGTTTCGGTCGACGGTCGCAAGGGTGGCTTCGTCCTGCATCACTCGGCGGGGGAGAACGGGCATCACCTGATCGTCTTGCCGGGCTCCGGGCACGGTGAACTGGCCGGCATCACCGGGACCGCCACGATCACCCAGGACGACGCGGGCGACCACACCTTCACTCTCACCTACGAGCTCTGAAAGTCCGTGAAGGCCTCCTTCCCTACCCTGAAGGTAGTGAAGGAGGCCTTCACGGACAGTGCCTGCTGGGCCGCCCCCTGACAGCGGTCCAGACGGCCTGGTCAGCCGACGATCTGCTCGACGATCTTCTTCGCGTCGTTGATGGGGATCGCGAAACCGATGCCGATGCTGCCGGTCGAGGCCGGGTTGTACAGCGCCGAGTTGATGCCGATGACGTTCCCCTGCGCGTCCACCAGTGCCCCGCCGGAGTTGCCCTGGTTGATCGGGGCGTCGGTCTGGATCGCGGTGTAGCTCGGCCCGCCGTCGTTCGTGGTCCTGCTGTAGGGCGAGCGCCGCTCCTGGCCGCTGCTCAACTCGTCGAGTTTGCGGTTCAGCGCGCTCACGATCCCGGTGGTCACGGTGTTCTGCAGCCCGCCGGGCGAGCCGATCGCGACGACCTGCTGGCCGACGGCGAGCTTGCCGGAATCGCCGAGCGAAGCCGCTGTCAGCCCGCTCGCGTCCTTCGCCTGGATCACGGCGATGTCGGCCTTCGTGTCGGCGCCGACCACGCTCGCCTTGTACTGCTTGCCGTCGGACAACGTGACGGTCACGTCGCCCTCGGCGTCCGCGACGACGTGGGCGTTGGTGAGGATGCGCCCGTCCGCCGTCAGGATGACGCCGGAGCCGACGGCCTCACCCTGCGCGGTGGTCACGTTCACCTGCACGACGCTCGGCGTCACCTTCGCGGCGACCCCGCTGACGTCACCCGAAGTGTTGTTCCCGACCAGTTGACCGTTGGCGACCGTGGACGTACCCGTGCCCGACGGCGACGCGGAGCCGAGCCCCACGATCGCCGCTCCGCCGACCCCGCCGACGAGCGCGGCGGCGAGCGCCGTCGCGCTGACGAGGACGGCGACCCGGCCGCCTTTCTTACGCGGCGCGGGCTGCGGCGTGAAGAGCGGATTCGGCGCGGCCTGCCAAGGGGTGTAACCGGGGTACTGCTGCTGGTGTGGCGGCTGGTGCCCACCGGTGGAGGCGGGGCCCGGCCGACTCTCGTTCTCGGTCATGGAACAAGATTCGCGCCCGTACTTGTGAGCCGCCTGTGGAAAACCCCAGGGCTTTCCTGAGAATCTCAGTCGAAGAACGCCGGCACGTCCAACGCGCCGCCCGACGCCTCGAACTCCTCGTGCACCGCGGCGCGGAGTTTCGCGTCGGCCAGGTAGTCGGCGGCCGTCAGCGCCAGCCCCAGCGCGCCGTCGACGACCGCGCGATCGCCGTCGGGCGAACCGGCCGCCGCGGCGAACTCCTTGGTGTGCAAGGCGGTCGTCGGTCCGGCGATGGCGATCATCGGGTGGATGGCGGGCATCCGGTAGGAGAGGTTGCCGAGATCGGTGGACCCGGTGAGGAACTCGGGCACGATCCCCGGCGGCAGCGGTTTGCGGCCGGTGCCGACCTGATGCACCGACCAGCGTCCGGCGAGGGTGGTGTTGAACCGGATCGGCAGATACGCCGGCTGGTCGTCCCACTTCAGTTCGACCCCGCAGCCGGTCATCTCCGCCGCGCCGCGCGCGATCGCCGAAACCCGCTCGGCGAGGTCGCGCAGCGTACCGGGTTGCGCGGACCGGAGATAGAACAGCAGCGCCGCGCGTTCGGGGACGACGTTCGGCCGCGCGCCGCCGTCGGTGAAGACGCCGTGGGCGCGGTCGGTCGAGGGCAGATGCTGCCGAAGCGCCGCGACACCCTGATATGCGGCGACGGCGGCGTCGAGCGCGTTGCGTCCCATGAACGGCTGGGCCGAAGCGTGCGCGCCGACCCCGTGGAACACCATTTCCAGCTGCCGCCTGCCGAGGAACGGGTGCATGGCGATGTCGTGGCTGAACGGATGCAGCATGAGCACGGCGTCGACGTCGTCGAAAATCCCGGCGCGGGCCATGGTCTCCTTGCCGCCACCGCCTTCCTCCGCCGGCGTGCCGATCAGCGAGACCCGGCCGCCCAGCCGTCCGGCGACCGCCGCCGCGCCGAGGAAGCCGCCCGCGCCCGCGGTGCAGATGACGTTGTGCCCGCAGCCGTGGCCGAGCCCGGGAAGCGCGTCGTATTCGGAGAGGACCGCGATATGCGGGCCGGTGCCGGGGGTCGTCGCGACCAGGGCGGTGTCCAGCCCGCCCGCGCCGATCGTCACCTCGTGGCCGTGCCGCCGGAGCAGGTCGCCGAGGGCCTGGACCGAGCGGTGCTCGGCGAAACCCTCTTCGGGGTGAGCGTGCAGGTCTTGGCTCAGCTCCACCAATTCCGCCTCCAGCGCGCGGATCTCGGTGCTGACGGCGTCCCGCGTGGCGGTGTCCGCGCCGTCGTGGGGCGAGCCGAGTGGTTCGGCCGCGGCGACGGCGTCCGCGGTCGCTTCGACCAGCGAACGGAGGTAGCTGTCGTCGGGAGGAATCGGCGAAGCGTGCTCAGAGCGGATCATTTCCGGATGTTAACTCCTAGCTCGCCCGTGACGATCTGCGTGACACCGGAGTACCGCTCGTCGACGTGGTCGAAGCCGCGCCGGAACAGTTTCACCGCGATCTCGCCGCGGTCGAACATCCGCTGCCCGCTCAGCCTGCCGAGGACGGTGTCCGCCAGCCGCATCGGCTGATCGCTGTGCCGGGCGCTGGTCAGCATCACCAGCGAGCCGCCGGGTTTCAGCACGCGGGCGAACGAATCCAGCGCCGCGTCCGGATCGGCGAACATGTGCAGCGCGGCGAAGCAGCAGACGGCGTCCACAGTGGAATCGTCGAGCGGCAGGTCGACGGCGTCGGCGCGCAGATACGTCACCGAAGCGGGAGTGGGCGCGGCGAGTGCCTTCTCCAGCATGGTGACCGAACCGTCGAGCCCGATGGACAACCCGTCCGGACCGACCGCTTCGCCGAAGGCGCGGGTGAACCGGCCGGTGCCGCAGGCGACGTCCAGAGCGACCTGGCCGGGGCGCAGGCCGAGCGCTTCGATCGCGATGCGGACCTCGTCCGCCATGGTCGGGCCGTTCAGTCCTTTCGCGACCCTGCCCAGCGTCGGGCGCCAGTACCGCTCGTAGATCATCGGCACCGCGGAGGTGCGCATCAGCCGCTGCGCGAGTCCGGTCGGCGGCCCGGCCTGGGGGATTTCTCCCAGCAGGTCAAGGAAATCCTTTCCGGTGGCGGTGGGCGTGATGCCCGGCCGCAGCAGGCTTTCGAGACGTTCGCGATGGTCCGGCATGGCTGCTCCCTTCACGGTCCTCACCGGAGAATCTGCCATGACCGGCCCGTTCGCGACATTCCCGCCGCCGCGACCCGAAACTGTCGGTGGCCGTCTCTAACGTCGGAGGGAGTCGCCGTTCCCCAGCCGAAGGAGCCCGAAATGACCGGCTCGATCCTGCAGCACACCGCCACGACCACGCTCCGCATCCCGGTACGCGGTCCGTTCGATCTCGACAAGTCCCTCCGCTTCCTGACCGATTTCCCGCCCGCGTGCCGCCCGGACGCCGCCACCGAACCCGGCACCCTGCGCTTGGCCTTCCCCGCCGAGGCGGGTTGGGAGCACGTCGGTGCGGCCGTCAGACAGAGATCGCCCGGCACGATCGAGGTGGAGGTCTTCGCCGAGGAAGGGCTCGCCGTCGAGGTCGGCGCCCAGGTACGGCGGATCCTCTCGGTGGACGTCGATGGCGTCGGCTACGCCAAGATCGCCACGGCGGATCCGGTGGTACGTCGCCTGCAGCAGGCACAGCCCGGGTTCCGGCCCGTGCTGTTCCATTCTCCCTATGAGGCGGCCTGCTGGGCGATCCTGAGCCACCGGACGCGAATGTCCCAGGCAGCCACGGTGAAACGACGGCTCGCGGAGGAGTTCGGCAGGCCGGTGGACGTAGGCGGGAAGGTCCTCCGGTCGTTCCCCGGGCCGGACGTGCTGGCCGGGCCCGAAGCAAGGCGCGGTCTGCCGGAGGTGAAGGCCGAGCGGTTGCGCGCGGTGGCCAATGCCGCCAAGGACGGCCTGCTCGACGCCGCTTATCTGCGCGCGATGCCGGTGCCGGACGCGTTGCACTGGCTGCAGCGTCTGCCGGGGGTCGGCCCGTTCTCGGCGCAGCTGATCCTCATCCGGGGCGCCGGGCATCCGGATGTCTTCCCCAGTGGCGAGCCCCGGTTGCAGGAGGCCATGCGGGCCGCGTACGACCTGCCGGAGGCACCGCCCGAGGAGCTGGAGGAGCTGTCCGCGGTCTGGCGGCCGTTCCGCAGTTGGGTGGCCTTCGCCCTGCGCAACGCCGGGAGTTTCGCACGCGCGGGATCGGAGGTTCGATGACCGCCTGACACAGGACATATCCGGCCTGTGGTGAGCTGGTGAGGTGAGCTCGTCTCCCGCCGAAACGGTTTCCGACATCGCCCAGTCCACCCCGCCCGGCACGATCACCCTGGTCACCGGTGGTCTCGCCCTGCTCGTGGTGCTCTCGGGCAGGCCTTGGCGGATCGCCCGCAACCTGATCACGCTCGTCCACGAGGCAGGCCACGCGCTGGCGGCGGTGCTGGTCGGACGCCGGCTGCAGGGCATCAAACTGCACTCGGACACCTCCGGCGTCACCGTCTCCCGCGGCAAACCGGAGGGGCCGGGGATGGCCTTCACCGCGCTGGCCGGGTATCCGGCGGCCGCGGTGCTCGGGCTGGTGTTCGCGGGGCTGCTCTCGTCGGACCTGATCACCGTCGTGCTGATCGTGATGGCCCTGATGCTGCTGGGTGTGCTGGTGATGGTGCGCAACACCTACGGGGTGTTCACCGTGATCGCCAGCTCGGTGGTGCTCGGGCTGGTCGCGCTGGTGGCGCCGTCGTGGTTCCAGGCGATCTTCGTCTACCTGCTGACCTGGTTCCTGCTGTTCGGTGGCGTCCGGCCGGTGGTCGAGCTGCAGATCAAGCGGCGCCGGGGCGCGGCGAGGGATTCCGACGCCGACCAGCTCGGCAGGCTCACCGGGATGCCCGCGGTGCTGTGGGTGCTGGTGATGGCCGTGCTGACGGTGAGCTGTCTCTTCGCGGGCGGGTTGTGGCTGCTGGAGCCGACCGTCGCCTGACCGGGGCGGTACGGCAGACTGATGGCTCGTTCCGCGCGGAAGGAGTCAGCAGATGGACGAGGTCGCCAAGGCCGTCGAGGAATGCGCTCGATCGGCGAAACGGGCCGCGCCGTCGCTGGCCGCCGCCTCCGCGGAAGCGATCGACGCCGCGCTGAACGCCATGGCGGACAAGCTCGTCGAGCACGCCGATGTCGTGCTCGAGGCGAACCAGGCCGACATCGCCAAGGCGCGCGAGGACGGGATGAGCGCGGGCCTGCTCGACCGGCTCACCATCACCCCCGAGCGGTTGACCGGCATGGCCGAACAGCTCCGTCTCCTGGCCGGCGCGCCGCATCAGGAGCGTTCCGTCGACGTGTCCACTTTGGACGGTGGGCTGCGGCTGGTGGAGCGCCGCCGTCCCGTCGGCGTGATCGGCGCGAACTACGAGGCACGCCCGAACGTCACGGTCGACGTCGCTTCGCAGCTGGTGAAGTCGCGCAACGGTGGCGTGCTCCGCACGGGCTCCGCCGCGCTCGGCTCGGCCCAGCGCCTGCGCGAGACCGTGATCGCCCCTGCGCTCTCCGAAGCGGGTATCGACCCGGACGTCATCCAGCTGGTCCCACGCGCCGAACGCGAAGCGGCCTCCGCGCTGGTCCGCTTCCCCGCGCTCGTGCCGTTGGTCATCCTGCGCGGCAGCGGTGACAGCACCAGGGCGCTGGCCACCGAGGCGGCCGTCCACGGCGTCCGCACGCTGGCCCACGCCGACGGCGGCGGCGTGCTGTACGTCGACGAAGCGGCCGACACCGACAAGGCGCGTGACCTGGTCTTCAACAGCCTCGACCGGCTCGGCGTCTGCAACCGGCTGAACCTGCTGCTGATCCACGAAGACGCGCACGACCGCGTGTGGCCCGGCATCTCCGGCGCGCTGGCCGAACGCGGTGTCACGCCTTCGCTCGCCCCGCACGAGCACGCCATCGGCTACGAATGGGCGCTCGACTCCGACCGCGAAGCGACCATCACCGTCGCGAAGGTCTCCGGCCTGCCCGAAGCGGCCGAAATCGCCAACGAGCGAACCTCGGGCCTGGCCGCCGGCATCGCGACCGAAAGCAGCGAAGCCGCCGACGCGTTCTTCGACGCGTACACCGGCACCGGCGTCTTCTGGAACGCCCCGACCCGGCTGCTCGACGGCTTCAAGCTCCTCGCCGTCCCCGAGACCGGCATCAACCTGGACAAGGTCCCCGGCCCGCGCGGCCCGGTCACCTACACCGATCTCTACGTGCGGCAGTACGCCGTGCTACCCGCCTGACGCGCGTTGGTCGTGAGTGGCGATTCGGGTTAGTAACCCCAACGCCCCGCACCCCCCCCCCGGGGGGTGGGAAAGTGCCGTGGAATGCCCCCCCGGGGGGGAGCGCCCCCGCCCCGTGGGCC
>NZ_JBIWKX010000047.1:0-47132 GCF_044765885.1 Amycolatopsis sp. NPDC102389 | reverse complement strand
GGGGGCGCCCGCCGCGCCCCCCCCCGCGGGGGGGGGTGGGGGGGGGGGGGGTTTTTTTTCACACCCCCCCCCCCCCCCCCCCCCCACCAGCCGGGCGGTAGCAAAGGTCCCTTGCTCTCCCCAGCGGGAGGTCAGCGACGCCGACGCTTCGACCGGGGCCGCGGCCGGGGCGGCAACGAGTCCGCGGTGGCGTCTTCGACTTCCTCCGGAGCGGGCGCGAGAGGAGGAGCGGCGTCGCCCAGCCCCAGCATCTCCGCCGCGAGCTGCTGCGAAGACGCGAACATGCCCGAAGGCCGGTCCCGCGCCCGGCGCAGGGACGAAGGCCGCAGCCGGTTGTACCCCCGCACCGACACCGGCCGCCGTGAGCGGACCTCGAACTGCGGGAATTCCGCGAGCTCGGCGGCGAGTTCCTTGTCCACCAGGATGGTGCCGGGCCGTGCGGTCGAGGTGAGGCGGGCGGCGAGGTTCACGACCGAGCCGTAGACGTCGCCGAACCGGCTGAGAATCCGCCCCGAGGCCAGGCCGGCGCGCACGGCGGGAAGGGTCTCGTCGGCGTCGGCGCGTTCGGACAGGGCGAGGGCGATCTCGGCGCCGTCGACGGCGGAATCGGCGACGAACAGGACCTCGTCACCGATCATCTTCACGATCCGTCCGTGATGGTCGGCGATCACCTCGGTGGCGACGGATTCGAACCGGTCGAGGATGTCGGTCAGCTCTTCTTCGTCGACCTGCCTGGTCAGGCGGGTGTAGCCGACCATGTCGACGAAGCCGACCACTTCGGTCCTCGCTTCGAGGTCTTCCTCCGGCATGGCCAGCGCCCGGCCCGCGTAGGCCGCGAGGTGGCGGCGCCAGACGAACTCCTGCACCTTCTCCAGCTCGGGCAGCAGCCGTTCGACGAGCCGGCCGATCTGGCGTTCGCTGCTGCCGATCTCCTTGTTCTCGGTGATCATCGTCCACAACATGTGGACCTGCCATTCCGCGAGCCGCGAAAGGTGCTGGCCCAGGGCGCGCGTGACGGCCAGCTCGATGCTGGGGTCGATCAGCCCCGAGTTCATCAGCTGGTCCGCCGTGCGGATCGCTTCGATGTCGGCGTCGGTGAAGACGACCTCGTCGTCATCGACGGTCGCGAAGCCCAGCGCACGCCAAAGCCGCCGAGAACGTTCCTCGGGAACGCCTGCCTTCTCGGCGACTTCGAGCCGGGTGTACTTGCGTTTTCCGCCGAGCAGGATCCGTTCGAGGCGCTGTTGCAGCGCGTCGGGCGAGATCTCGCCGGGTTCGGGCATCAGGTGGTGTGGACGATGAGCACGTCCACCCCGGACTTCCGCGCGACTTCGGACGGCACGGAGCCGAGGATGCGGCCCGCGAGCGTGTTCAGCCCGCGGTTGCCGACCACCAGCAGGTCCGCGGAGCGGTCGGCGACGACCTTGCGCAGCGCGTCGACCGGGTCGCCGACGACCGCGGCGGTCTCGATGTTCTTCGCGCCGGCCTTCGCGGCCCGGTCACGGGCGGACAGGAGGGTGTCCTCGGCCGGTGCCGAACCCACCACCTGGTACGCCTCGTCACCGAGGACGTCCTGTGCCTTCTCCACGTCGCCCTTGGTGGCGGGGTAGTAGGCGCACACGACGACCAGGGTCGCTCCGGAGTCCCCGGCGACGCCCGCCGCCCGGTCGACCGCGGCGAACGAGGAATCCGATCCGTCCGTGCCCACGACCACGGTCCGATATGCAGCCATCCGCAACCTCCACCGATCTGACAGCCCGCACCTGCGTGCGAGCAGCGACGATAACCGCTCGTCGGCGGCCTCGCAGGCCGCCGTGAGCACGGTCGGGTGAAAAGGTTACTCGCCAGTCGGTTTCTGCGCTGCCGCAGGTCGCGGTGAAGGCTTCGCGCCGGATGTGGCCTTCGGCACATCGGCCGTCCGGAGCTGCACGGTGGCTTCCGCGTCGGGCGAGGGCTTCGCCTTCAGCTCGGCCGGGATATGCGGCTCGTCGCCGAGCACGTGCGTCGCCTCGGCGAGCGCGGTCCGCGCGGAACGTACCTGCTCGGCCAGGCTGGAGCGCACCTTGCGGAGCGCTTCGACCCGTTCGGTGGCCTGTGTGATCCGCCGGTTGGACTCTTCGGTGGCCTGCCGGACGCGGCGGCGTGCCTCGTCGGCCGCCTCGGCGAGCCGGGCGTTGGCCTCGGTGATCGAGTCCTGCTTGCGCTTGTTGGCGTCGGCGACGGACTCGCGCTGACGGCGCTCGATGTCGGCCTTCGCCGCCGTCTCCTCTTCGAGCACCTTCGCGCGGATGGCGGCCGCGTCCTCGGTGGCTTCGCGGACGCGGCGGGCGGCCTCGGCCTTGCTCGCGGCCTCCTGCTCGGCCAGCGCGTGCATGGCCTCGGTGCGCCGCGACGCCATCGCGATCTCGAAGTCCTCTTCGACCTGCGTGCGGCGCTGCTGCGCTTCGGCGTCGAGCTTGTCGCGCTCGGCCTTCGCCTTGTCGGTGACGTCCTTCGCCTCGGCGCGTGCCTTCTCCAGCACGCCGCGGTGCTCGGCCTCCATCTCCTTGCGACGGAGATCGAGCTCGTTGAGCAGCTGCTCGTAGCGGGCCCGCATGGCGCTCGCGTCGGTCTCCGCCTTGGCGCGGATGTGCCCGGCCTCGGCTTCCGCGCGCGCCTTCGTGTCGGCGGCCTCGTCCTGCGCGAGCCGCAACATGCGCTGCAGCCGCTCGGAAAGGCCTTCGACGCTCGTCGGCGGCTGGGCGAGCCTGTCGACCTGTCCGCGCAGGTCCGCGATCTCGCCGCGCGCGATCTCCAGCTGCCGTGCCAGGTCGCCCGCCTGTCCGATGGCGGCATCGCGATCGGCGGTGAGCATCTTCAGATCGGCGTCCAGCCGTTCGAGATGTTCGTCGACCTGCGCACGGCTGTAACCGCGCTTCGCCACGTCGAAGCCGGCTCCCAGCGGCACTAGCTCCCGTTCCTCGCCAAGGCTCATCCTTCTACCGTAGTCGAGCTGGAGTCACGGAAGGGTGAGCACCCACGCAACGCGCGGCGAAAGCACGTTCTGGCGCGCTAAACGTTCCGGAACGCATTGATCCCGTCGATGTGCTTTTCGCGCAGCTCGTGGTTCCGGACACCCAGACCTTCTTCCGGCGCAAGGGCGAGCACGCCGACCTTGCCCTGATGCGCGTTGCGGTGGACGTCCAGCGCGGCCTGTCCGGTGTCCTCGAGCGAATAGGTCTTCGACAGCGTCGGGTGGATCAGACCTTTCGCGATCAGCCGGTTCGCTTCCCAAGATTCGCGGTAGTTGGCGAAGTGGCTGCCGATGATCCGCTTGAGGTTCATCCACAGGTAGCGGTTGTCGAACTGGTGCATGTAGCCCGAAGTCGACGCGCACGTGACGATCGTGCCGCCCTTGCGCGCGGCGTAGACCGAAGCGCCGAAGGTCTCGCGGCCCGGGTGCTCGAAGACGATGTCCGGGTCCTCGCCGCCGGTCAGCTCGCGGATCTTCTTGCCGAACCGCTGCCACTCCTTCGGGTCCTGGTTGTTCTCGTCCTTCCAGAACTTGTAGCCCTCACCAGTGGCGCTGCTGCGGTCGATGATCAGCTCGGCGCCCAGCTTCCGGCAGATCTCCGCCTTTTCGGGGCTGGAGACCACGCACACGGGGATCGCGCCGCCGTTGAGCGCGTACTGCGTCGCGTAGGAGCCGAGGCCGCCCGAAGCACCCCAGATCAGCACGACGTCGCCCTGCTTCATGTCGGCGCCGTTGCGCGAGACCAGCTGGCGGTACGCCGTGGAGTTCACCAGGCCGGGGGAGGCGGCCTCCTCCCAGGTGAGGTGACCCGGCTTCGGCATCAGCTGATTCGCCTTCACGAGCGCGATCTCGGCGAGCCCGCCGAAGTTCGTCTCGAAGCCCCAGATCCGCTGCTCGGTGTCGAGCATCGTGTCGTTGTGCCCGTCCGGGCCTTCGAGTTCCACGTTGAGGCAGTGCGCGACGACCTCGTCGCCCGGCTTCCAGTTGTGCACGCCGGGGCCGGTGCGCAGCACGACGCCGGACAGGTCCGAGCCGACGACGTGATAGGGCAGGTCGTGGCGCTTCGACAGCGGCGAAAGCCGCCCGTAGCGCTCAAGGAACTTGAACGTCGAGACCGGCTCGAAGATCGAGGTCCAGACGGTGTTGTAGTTGATCGCGCTCGCCATGACCGCGACCAGCGCCTCACCGGGGCCGAGTTCCGGTGTCGGGACCTCGTCGACGTGCAGCGACTTGCGCGGGTCCTTGTCCCGGCTTTCGAGGCCTTCGAACATGCCGGCCTCGTCCTTGTGCACGGTCACGCCGCGATAGGTCTCCGGCACGTCGAGCGACGCCACGGCGCCGAGGTCATCGTTGAGAATGGCCTGCTGGATCTCGCCGAGCTGCGACATCGAAACCTCCGCGAATGGGATGGACGGCGTGTGGCGCCTTAAATTACTCACGGGTAACCAAGACCACAACTGTACGAGACGTGGAGCACGTACACATTTCGAAGCGTTATCGCCCGGTCTTGACCGGCCGGCCAACCAAGCGGACGATGGGCGGTGGAGATCTCTCCGACCTGCAGGTTCAGCCGATATTCGGAGGTGAGCACGCATGAACGAACCCACGACGCGCCCTTGGACCCGTCCCCATGACTGGGCGGAGGTGGTCATCGGTGTCGTGGTCGCTCTTTCACCCCTCTGGATGACCACGGACAACACCGCCATGTGGTCGCTCGTCATCCTCGGCGCACTGATCGCCCTCGACGGTCTCGCGTCGCTTGCGATGCCTGGCATGGTCTACGGCGAAGGCATCCAGATCGTTTTGGGTGCGCTGCTGTTCATTTCGCCCTGGGTGATGGGATACGCCGACTTCATGGGCGCGTCCTGGACCGCCTGGATCGGCGGCGTCCTGACCGTGGTGGCCGGGGCGGCGGCGATGCCGATCGCCCAGGCGACGCACCGGACGGCGGGGCAGCACTGACCCAGGAGGGAACGGCGTGAAAGAGGATTCGGCGAAACAGCGCATCCTGCGAGCCGCGGAGGCGCTTTTCGCCGAGTCCGGTTTCGACGCCACGCCCACTTCGCGGATCGCGGAGCAGGCGGGCGTGCCGAAAGGCCTCGTGCACTACTACTTCCGGCGTAAGTCGGATCTGCTGGCCGCGCTGGTCGCCGAACTGCCCGACGCCCGGATCGAACCGGCCGTCGTGGTGGTCCCCGGCGACCTCGCGGGCAGCCTGCGCGGCCTCGTCGTGGAGCTCGACAGGCGGTTCAACCGGTCTTTGGCGCTCTCGCATCTGCTGTGGCGCGAGGCCGATACGCACCGCGCGGTCCGCGACGCGCTGGCCGAACGTTTCCAGCAGCTCGTCCGGCAGGTGAAAGCGGTGATCGTCGCCGCGACCGGTGGCAAGGTCGCGGTCGCCGACGTCGATTCGGCGTCGGGACTGCTCGCGCGGGCGGTCAGCCACCGGCACGCGACAGCACGGCACACCGAGGACGGGGACCCCGCCGAGATCGACCGCGAGGTCCTCTTCATCGCCACCGCGTTGACCCGGGGTCAGTGACCGTCCTTCGCGGGCTCGACCAGTTCCACCAGCACGCCGCCGGCGTCCTTGGGGTGGACGAAGTTCACCCGGCTGTTGGACGTGCCGCGCTTCGCCTCGTCGTAGAGCAGCCGTAGTCCCTGCGCGCGCAGTGCCGCGGCCGCGGCGTCCACATCGGACACTCGGTACGCCAGCTGCTGCAGCCCGGGCCCGCTCTTCGCGAGGAACTTGCCGATCGCGGAATCGTCGCGCAGCGGCGCGAGGAGCTGGATCGCGGTCTCGGTCCCGGCGGTGCCCGGCGCGCGCAGCATCGCCTCGCGGACACCCTGCTCCTCGTTGACCTCCTCGTGCGCGACCTCCAGGCCGAAATGCTCGGCGTGGAAGGCGATCGCGGCGTCGAGGTCGGGTACCGCGATGCCGACGTGGTCGATGGCCGTCACGAACGGTTTCAGCGCCTGGTTCATGCAGAGCAGGATAGGTGCGCGGGCGGGCGGACCGGCGTGCGCCGCCTCACACTGGCTCCATCAAGAGGCCCGCGACCCGGGTATGGTCGCGAAGACCCCCTTTGCCCTTGCGCCGATGCTTGGAGGACGCCGTGTCCGGTTCCGTGATCCTGGGTGCCGCCCGTACACCGATCGGGCGATTGCTCGGTTCCCTGAAGGATTTCTCGGGCGCACAACTCGGCGGATTCGCCATCAAGGCGGCGCTGGAGCAGGCCGGTGTCTCCCCGGACGCGGTCCAGTACACGATCATGGGCCAGGTGCTCACCGCCGGCGCGGGCCAGATCCCGGCCCGTCAGGCCGCGGTCGCCGGCGGTATCCCGATGAGCGTCCCGGCGCTGACCATCAACAAGGTCTGCCTTTCCGGTCTCGACGCCATCGCGCTGGCCGACCAGCTCATCCGCGCGGGTGAGTTCGACCTGATCGTGGCGGGCGGCCAGGAGTCGATGACCCAGTCGCCGCATCTGCTGCCGAAGTCCCGCGCCGGGTTCAAGTACGGCGACACCACGCTCGTCGACCACATGGCCTACGACGGTCTGTTCTGCGCCTTCGACCAGGTCGCGATGGGCGCCTCGACGGAGAAGTACAACAGCCGCTACGGCATCACCCGTGAGCAGCAGGACGAGTTCTCCGCGCGGTCGCACCAGCGTGCCGCCGCCGCCATCGCCGAAGGCCGCTTCGACGCCGAGATCGCGCCGGTGTCGATCCCGCAGCGCAAGGGCGACCCGGTCGTCTTCTCCCAGGACGAGGGCGTCCGCGCCGACACCACCGCCGAAGGCCTCGCGAAGCTGCGTCCGGCCTTCGCCTCCGACGGCACCATCACCGCCGGCTCGGCTTCGCAGATCTCCGACGGCGCGGCCGCGGTCATCGTCGCGAGCAAGGCCAAGGCCGAGGAGCTGGGCCTGACCCCGCTCGCCGAGATCGGCGCGCACGGCGTGGTCGCCGGTCCGGACGCCAGCCTGCACGAGCAGCCGTCGAACGCGATCCTGGCCGCGCTGGCCAAGGAGAAGCTGACCGCGGACGCGCTCGACCTGATCGAGATCAACGAGGCGTTCGCCGCCGTGGGGCTGGTCTCGGCCGACAAGCTCGGCGTCAGCGCGGACAAGGTGAACGTCGACGGCGGTGCCATCGCGCTCGGTCACCCGATCGGCGCGTCCGGCGCGCGGCTCGCCGTGCACCTGATCCACGAACTCCGCCGTCGCGGCGGCGGCCTCGGCGCGGCCGCCCTCTGCGGTGGTGGCGGCCAGGGCGACGCGCTGCTGCTGCGCGTTCCGTAAAGCCCTTGCCGGTACAGCTGGACATCGACGAACTGGTCGGTCGCGCGCGGGACGGCGTCCCCCGCGCGATCGCCCGGTTGCTGTCGCTGGTCGAGGACGCCCATCCGCGGTTGCCCGAGGTCGCGGCGAAGCTGGTGCCGCATACCGGCAACGCGCGGGTCATCGGCCTGACGGGACCGCCCGGTGTCGGCAAGTCGACATCGACTTCGGCGCTGCTCACGGCGCTGCGGGCGAAGGGCCTGCGCGTCGGCGTGCTGGCGATCGACCCGTCGTCGCCGTTCTCCGGCGGAGCGCTGCTCGGCGACCGGATCCGGATGACCGAACACGCCACCGATCCCGGCGTGTTCATCCGTTCGATGGCCACGCGTGGCCATCTGGGCGGGCTGTCGTGGGCGACCCCGCAAGCCGTCCGGGTGCTCGACGCGGCCGGGTTCGACGTCGTGCTGATCGAGACCGTCGGCGTCGGTCAGTCCGAAGTGGACGTCGTGAAACTGGCCGACACCACGGTGGTCCTGCTCGCGCCGGGGATGGGCGACGGGATCCAGGCGGCCAAGGCGGGCGTGCTGGAGATCGCGGACGTGTTCGTGGTCAACAAGGCCGACCGCGAGGGCGCGGACGCGACCGTGCACGATCTCAAGCAGATGATCTCCTTGGTACGCCGGGAGATCCGCGGTCCGAGCTGGCGCCAGCCGATCGTGCGAACGGTGGCTTCTCGTGGCGAAGGCGTCGAGGACGTCGTGCGCGCGCTCGACGAACACCACGAGTGGCTCGTCCAGCGCGACGAACTGCCCCGCCGTCGTGCGGCACGGGCCAGGGACGAGGTCGAGGCGATCGCCGTGCAGCGGCTGCGCGCGGAACTCGTCGACCTGCGTTCCGGAGACCGGCTCACCGAAGTGGCCGAACGCGTCGTCGCGCGGAAACTGGATCCGTTCGCGGCGGCCGAAGAACTGATCGCGGACCTTCGCGGCTCGTGAGTGGTAAGTGTCGTTCTAACGACACTTACCACTCACGAGGTCCGTTCAGAGGATTTCGATGACGCGGACCTTCGGCGGCCGGTTCGGGAAACTGATATCGGTCCACCGGTTGATTCTCACGTCGGCGCCATTGCTGTCGTAGTACATCAGGTCGTTGTTGCCGGTGTAGATCCGGTCGATCCACCAGCCCCCGAAGCCGATCCTTCCGCGATTGGCGTAGCAGTCGACGCTGCTGCTCCCGCCGAGATGTGACCAGATCTTCAGGAAGTTCTCCCCGTCGAGGCAGGGGATGTGGTCGATGGCGAACGACGTACCGGTCGGGACGAGCAGGCTGAACGTGGCGGCAGCGGCGGCCGCCACGGTCAGGACGCGTTTCTTGATCGAGATCACGGAATTCTCCTTTAGCCGTGGAAAAGGAGTACGTGCTTCGAGCATCTCGATCACCGGCGGGGATTGTCAATTTCCGCGAACGTCAGGACAGCGGATCCTGGTCTAACGGGCAGCCCTCAGAATTCGACGTACATCTTGATGTCGCCGAAGTCGCTGTCGAGATTGTCCAAATGGGCGATCGCGTCCTCTTTCCAGACTTCGAGCTGGTTGGTCTCGCCGTAGGTGAGCGGTTCGCCGTCGGCCACCTTGTGGGCGTACTTCGTGATCGTGAGGGTCTGCCCCCGGCAGAACTCCACCCGCTCCAGGAACCTGTCCGCCATGTCGGGATCGAAGACGCGGCCCATCCGGACGTAGCCGTTGTTGATGTGCTCCTCGCAGTAGAAGTGCGCCGCCGCCGAGGCGACCCATTCGGTCAGCGACGGTTCGCGAGGTGGCCACTTCTCCCGGACGTGCGACTTGATCTCCCTGGCGAGGCGGATGACCCGGCGCCGTTCGAGGTCGGTCAGCCCGTCCTCCTTGCGGAAGTCGAGGATCATGTCGTCGACGACCTTGGCGAGCCGGAGCATGCGCGGTTTGTCGAGTTCGGCCGGTTTCTCCGGCGGCAACCCCGCCATGACCCGCTCGTGCACGAGGACGTACTGCGTGTACGCGTACAGGAAGGTCAGGGCGTTCAGCTGCCATTGGTGTCGTTCGGCGATCTCCACGGCTTCGACCCTAACCGCGGACCTACTTCCGGACCTGTGTGAGCGCCGGGGATTCACCCTATGCTCTGCTCTTCGTCCACGGCTGGGAGGCAGGAACCGTGCAGAGGATCGCGAAGGTCTTTGTGGCAGTGCTGGGAGCCGGGCTGATGCTCGCGGCCGGCACTGGAACGGCGTCGGCGGAAGGCGCGCCGCCGAAGGTCACGAAGGGGCCGTGCCAGTACACGCAGACGCCGGACGACCCGGCCGTGCGCCCGGTCCCGCTGCCGCCGGACCCGCGTCGCACGCCGGACCGGGGCAAGATCCCGGTACAGCTGAAGACGAACCAGGGCAAGATCGACCTGACCCTCGATCGGGCGAAGGCGCCGTGCACGGTGCAGAGCTTTCTGCACCTGGCGAAGCACCGGTTCTACGACCGCACGACGTGTCACCGGCTGACCGCCTACCCGACGTTGAAGGTGCTGCAGTGCGGTGACCCGAGCGGCACCGGCGAGGGCGGCCCCGGCTACAAGTACAAGGACGAGCTGCCCGTCGGCCTGCCGCCCGCGCCGACCGACCCGACCGGCGAGCGCAAGGTGTATTCGCGCGGCGTCCTCGCGATGGCCAACGCGGGCCCGGCGACGAACGGGAGCCAGTTCTTCGTGGTGTACGGCGATTCCGCGCTGCGCCCGAACTACACGATCTTCGGCACAGTCGGCCACGAAGGTCTCGAAACCCTCGACGACGTCGCCGCCGGCGGCATCCAGCCGACCCCGGAGAACCCCGCTCCGGTCGACGGTGCGCCCGTCCTGAAGACCGACATCCTGCGGGCGCGCCCCTGGTTCTGCTGACCCCCTCATGCGTTTCGTCCTCTGGATGCGGTAGTTGGTAGCACGTACTACCGCATTCAGAGGACGAAAGGCGGGGGTCACACCGCGTCGCGGAGTAACGGGATCCGGCACTCGTACGACTCGTAGGGAGCCCGCACGTCCCGGAGTGGATTGGTCGTATGAAGAAGCTCGAAGCGCACGAAGTCCCACTGTCGAAAGTGTTCGCGAGTGACTACGAGTTCACCATCCCCGACTACCAGCGGCCGTACACCTGGGGCAGCGAGCAAGCGACCCAGTTGTTTCACGACCTGTACGACGCGGTCGATCGCAACCCGGACGAGCCGTATTTCCTCGGGTCGGTCGTTCTGGTCAAGGATGCGGGCGAGCCGAGAGCCGAGGTGATCGACGGTCAGCAGCGGCTGACCACTCTGACGATCCTCTTGTCGGTACTTCGTGAGCTGAGCGACGACAACAAGGACTACCTGGACAAGCTGATCTGGGAGCCCGGCGACCCCATTCAAGACCTGGCGTCACGCCCCCGGCTCAAGCTTCGCCGTCGCGATGAAGAGTTCTTCCGCAAGCATGTGCAGGACCGTGGCGGCATGGCCGTTCTGGAGAACGGTGCGGCACCGGCAAACGACGCGCAGGAACGTATCGCGGAGAACGTCAACGCGCTGCGCGCGCTCCTGGAACAGAAAAGCCCGGAGGAGCGCTTCGCGCTCGCGAAAACCATCGTTCAGCGAACTTTCCTGGTGATCGTGAGCACGCCCGACCTGGCCAGCGCCTACCGGATATTTTCGGTGATGAACTCGCGTGGCGTAGAGCTTTCACCTGCTGACATCTTCAAGTCCAGGGTCGTCGGCGCACTGCCCGAAGAGCTGAAGGAGAAGTACGCGGGCAAGTGGGAAGATCTGGAGGTCGATCTAGGCCGGGACGCGTTTGCGGACCTTTTTTCCCACATTCGGATGGTCTACATGAAAGTGCGGGCGAGGAGGGAACTGCTTCAGGAATTCGACAGCAGTGTGCTCAGCGGGTTTTTGCCCGACTGTCCAGCGGCGTTCGTCGACGATGTGCTGGAACCCTACGGGCAGGCCTATCGAGACCTCCTCGCCGCCGACTACCAGCCGGTGGACGACCCGACGGGAATCAATCGCTGGTTGCGACGTCTGCACCGGCTTGACGACTTCGACTGGCAGCCACCCGCGCTGTGGGCGTTCACTAACCACCGTTTCGATTCTGAATGGCTGGAAGAGTTTCTTCGCAAGCTCGACCGTCTTGGAGCGTCTATGCTCCTTCGGCGCTTCAACACACACCAACGTGGTCAGCGCATCGGACAGCTTCTTCGCGAACTCGACGAGGGCCTGGGGCTTGACGCCCCGGCGCTTGAGCTGACGTCAGACGAATGTGCCGAGGTGATCGACCGGCTGGGCGGTGAGATCTACAGCCAGTGGATCGTCCGGAAGTACGTGCTGATCCGGCTCGACGAGCTGCTGTCGGATCCGGAGGCGCTCCGGTATGAGCCCAAGATGATCACCGTCGAACATGTTCTCCCGCAGAACCCTCAGCGCGGCTCTGACTGGACTCGGCTGTTCAATCCGATGGAGCGGGCGTACTGGACCCACCGGCTGGCGAACCTGGTGCTGTTGAGCCGAACCAAGAACGCCCAGGCAAAGAACTATGACTTCGTCACCAAGAAGACGAAGTACTTCACCGCCAAGTCGGTTTCGAACTTCCCCCTCACCACTCAGGTACTGGCAACCGAACGCTGGACACCCGGGGTTTTGGAGCAGCGCCAGCAGAACCTGATCGATATTCTCAGTGAGTTCTGAGACCTGGTGCGCTAGGCCCTTCCGCCGCGTTTCGTCCTCTAAATGCGGTGGTTGGTAGCACGTACTACCGCATTCAGAGGACGAAACGCGGGGGTTGCTAGGTCACTTCGAAGATGGCCTCGCGCAAGGCTTGGGTGGCGCCGCCGAAAGCGTGCTTCGCGGCGGCGCCGTACCCGATGATGAGCCCTTCGCGCTGCGGCTCGCCGATCCAGTGACCGCTGAGCCCTTCGAGCCCGATCGCACGACGGCGGCAGGCGGCCAGCACCTCCATCTCCCTCGGTACCTCGCCGGGGAACTGGAGCACCAGATGCAGCCCCGCCGAGATCCCTTGCGGCAGCACGGAATCCGGTAAGGCCGCGAGCAGCCTGTCCCGCCGGGAGCGGTACTCGACGCGGCAGCGGCGGATGTGCCGATCGTAGGCGCCGGATTCGATCAGTTCGGCCATCGTCAGCTGGTCGAGCAGCGCGGGCCGGGCCCCGCTCGCGGCCATCTCCGCGCGCACCGGTTCGACCAGGAACCGTGGCAGCACCATCCACCCCAGCCGTAGCGACGGCGCGAGTGTCTTGCTCGTCGTGCCCACGTACACGACCCGTTCCGGTGCCAGCGCCTGCAATGCGCCGACCTGCTGGTGGTCGAACCGGAACTCGCCGTCGTAGTCGTCCTCGATGACGACGGCGCTGGTCTCCTCCGCCCACCGGGTGAGTTCCGCGCGCCGCCGAGGGGCGAGGGTGACGCCCAGCGGGTACTGGTGCGCCGGGGTGACCACGACCGCCGGACTGTCCAAAGCGGACACCGTGATCCCGTGGTCGTCGACCGGGACACCGACGACGCGGGGGCCGTTGGCGGCGACGATGTCCCGGTAGATGTGCAGTGACGGGTTCTCGAAGGCGATCTCGGCCGCGCCGCGCGCGTGCAGGACCCGCGCCAGGATCGCGATCGCGTGCGAGAACCCGGAACACACGAGGATGCGGGCGGGGTCGGCGATCACGCCGCGGCTGCGGGCCAGATACGCGGCCAGCGTTTCCCGCAGTTCCGGCGCGCCGGATTCGGCCGTGTAGTCGAACGCCGTCATCGGCGCCTTGTGCAGTGCCCGGCGGGTGGCCGCGAGCCAGGCGGAGCGGGGGAACGCGGACAGGTTCGGCCTGCCGGGGCGCAGGTCCCAGCGCGGCGCCGGATCGCGGGGGACGGGCCTCGGCGGTGACGCGGGCAGCGCGCCGGCCGTCGCGACGCGGGTCGGCGCGCCCTGCGCGGTCCGCAGGTAGCCCTCGGCGGCGAGATCGGCGTAGACGCGGGTGACCGTTCCCCTGGCGACGCCGAGGTCTCGCGCCAGCGCCCTGGTCGAGGGCACCGCGGCGCCCGCTTGCCAGCGCCCTTCCCGGATGGCCGCGCGGATCGCCGTCGCTAGCCCGGCCCGGCCGCTCTCGGGACGCCAGTCCAGATGGACGTCCATTCCCGAACTGGACCACGATTCCGCCATGTGACTGGACCATACTCGTGGGCCAGTCGCCGCTAGATTCGCAGTCATGACCGAGCGAATCCACGTGGGCAAGCGAGTGCCCGAGATCTACCAGGCCATGGCGAAACTGCAGGCCGAAGTCGAGAAGGCCGCCGCCAACGCCGGGGTCGACCAGAAGATCCTCGAGCTGGTGAAGATGCGGTCGTCGCAGATCAACCACTGCGCGTTCTGCCTCGACATGCACTCCCACGACGCGTTGCAGATGGGCGAGTCGCCGCGGCGGCTGTTCGTGCTGCAGGGCTGGCGCGAGACCGAACTGTTCACCGAGCAGGAGCGCGCCGCGCTCGCGCTCACCGAGGCGATCACGAACGTCGCGACCCTGCACGACGTCCCGGACGACGTCTACGAAGAGGCCACGCGCGTCTTCACCGAGGAGCAGTACCGCGCCATCGTCTGGGAGGCCATCGCGATCAACAGCTGGAACCGGATGTGCGTGACCAGCCACGCGCCTCTGCCCGAGCGCGCCGAATGACGGCGGCGCGGCTGCGGGAGTTGCACGTCGCGGGCGAGCCGCTCCTGCTGCCGAACGCGTGGGACGCCGACAGCGCGCGTCTTGTGGAGGCCGCCGGGTTCCCGGTCGTGGCGACGAGTTCCTTCGCCGTGGCCAAGGTTCTCGGTTACGAGGACGGGGAGGACGCGCCCGTCGACGAGATGTTCGCGGCGGCCGCGAGGATCGCGCGGGCGGTGGCGGTCCCGGTGACCGTCGACGCGGAAGGCGGGTACGGGCTCGAAGCGGGCGAACTCGCGGCGAGGCTGGCCGAGGCGGGTGCCGTCGGCTGCAACTACGAGGACACCGATCACGCCTCGGGCGGCGTTCTTCCGTTGGAAGCGCAGGCGGAGAAGGTCGCGCGGTTGCGCGAGGCCGCCGGGGACGCGCTGGTGATCAACGCCCGCGTCGACGTCTTTCTCGGCGCGTCCGACGAACGAGCCGTATTGGACGACGCGATCTTGCGGGCCAAGGCGTATCTGGAGGCCGGGGCGGACTGCGTCTACCCGATCCTGGTGAAGTCGCCGGACGTGCTCGGCGAGTTCGTGCGGGCGGTCGCGCCGGGGGCGGTCAACGTCTCCCCGATGCCCGCGGGCCCCGATCTCTCCGCGCTCGCCGAACTGGGGGTGGCGCGGATCTCTCTGGGCACCGGGCTGTGGAAGTCGGTTCACGCTGATCTCCGCGCGAAGCTGGCTGAACTGACGGCGGGAAAGCTGCCTTACTGAGTGGGAACCGGGACGGTGCGGCCGGGGGCGTTCGGTGCCGGCCGCACCGTCCCGGCGACTAGTGGGCGACGGCTTTTTCGGCGCCCGCCCCGGTCAGGGACCGGACCTCCATCTCGGCGTACTTCTTCTGGTTGTGCTCCTTGGACAGCACGGTGCCGAGCCAGCCGAGGAAGAACGCCACGGGGATCGAGATGATGCCGGGGTTGTCCAGCGGGAACCAGTGGAAGTCGACGCCCTGGATCATCGAGGCGCTCTTGCCCGTCTTCGCGTCCACGGGCTTACCCGACACCGCCGGCGAGAACACGATCAGCACGATGCAGACCGCGAGACCGCCATAAATGCTCCACAGCGCGCCCTGGGTGTTGAACCGCTTCCAGAACAGCGAGTAGAGGATCGTCGGCAGGTTCGCCGACGCGGCCACCGCGAACGCGAGCGCCACCAGGAACGCGATGTTCTGTCCGTTGGCGAGGATGCCGCCGAGGATCGCGACCGCACCGATCACCAGCGCGGTGATCCGGGCGACCTTCACCTCCGAAGCCGGTGTCGCCTTGCCCTTCTTGATCACGTTGGCGTAGACGTCGTGCGCGAACGACGCCGACGCGGTGATCGTCAGCCCCGCGACCACGGCGAGGATCGTCGCGAACGCGATCGCCGCGATCAGGCCGAGCAGGATCGGCCCACCGAGTTCCAGCGCCAGCAACGGGGCCGCCGAGTTCACGCCACCGGGCGCGGCCTTGATCTTGTCCGCGCCGACCAGCGCGCCGGCACCGTAGCCGAGCACCAGCGTGAACAGGTAGAAGACGCCGATCAGGCCGATCGCCCACACCACGGAACGACGGGCTTCCTTCGCGGTCGGCACCGTGTAGAAGCGCATCAAGACGTGCGGCAGGCCCGCGGTACCGAGCACCAGCGCGATGCCCAGCGACAGGAAGTCGAGCTTCGTCGTGCCGGTCTTGCCGTACTGGTTGCCCGGTCCGAGCAGCGCCTCGCCGGCCTTGCCCGCCTTGTCCACGGCGCCCTGCAGCAGCGAGGAAAGGTTGAAGCCGTACATGCCGAGCACCCACAGCGTCATCGCCAGCGCGCCGACGATGAGCAGCGCCGCCTTGATGATCTGGACCCAGGTGGTGCCCTTCATCCCGCCGATCAGCACGTAGGCGATCATGATGATGCCGACGATCACGATGATCACGGCCTGCCCGGCCTTGCTCTCGATCCCGAGCAGCAACGCGACGAGGCCACCGGCGCCCGCCATCTGCGCCAGCAGGTAGAAGAACGAGACGGCCAGGGTGGACGTCGCGGCCGCGGCCCGCACCGGGCGCTGCTTCATCCGGAACGCCAGGACGTCGCCCATCGTGAACTTACCGGTGTTGCGCAGCAGTTCCGCGACCAGCAGCAACGCGACTAGCCATGCCACCAGGAAGCCGATGGAGTACAGGAAACCGTCGTAGCCGTACACGGCGATCGCGCCCGCGATCCCGAGGAACGACGCGGCGGACAGGTAGTCGCCCGCGATGGCCACGCCGTTCTGCGGACCGGTGAACGCGCGGCCCGCGGCGTAGTAGTCCGACGCCGTCTTCGTGTTGCGGCTCGCCCGGAACACGACGAACAGCGTGACCACCACGAAGAGGCCGAAGATGGTGATGTTGAGTGCGGGGCTGCTGCCCTCGACTCCGGCGGCGAGGGTCATTTGGTCTCACTCTCGATGTCCGTGCGGATCTTCTCCGCGATGGGGTCGAGTTTCTTGTTCGCGTAGCGGACGTAGAGCCCGGTGATCACGAAGGTCGAAACGAACTGCAGCAGACCGAAGACCAGGCCGACGGTGATGTTGCCGACCAGCTTCGTGCTCATAAAGCCGTGCGCGTAGTCGGCGAGCAGCACGTAGAGCAGGTACCAGAGAAGGAAAAGCGCCGAGACGGGGAACACGAACCGGCGCAGCCGAGCCCGCAGCTCCTTGAACTCCGCGCTGTCATGGGCCTTGTCCCAGTCCGTTTCCGGCGGACTGGGAGCGTTCGTTTCGGTACTCATCGTGCTCTCCTCGCACCGCGAATGTGTTCCGCGACACGTTAAGGAGAGGTCAAGGAGACCGGAACCTTCAGCGGTTCAAACGTCTGCCGAGACGACGAACGGTCGACGAACGGTGGTCCGACCACGACGAAGGGGTCTCGGCTGTCCGATCGTCCAAATGCAGCCGCAGCATGGCTGCCGTGGACCAGGCGGGAGGCCTGCCCCGCCAGGAAACCACGATCATTACGCCGAATGCCAGCGGAACCGACCAAGGCGCGGGCTGCGACACCAGGATCGCGGGCAGACCGCTCAGGCTCGGGACGAACAAGGCCACCAGGATCGAGCCCGAAGACGCGACGAGCCCGACGAGGACACCGCTGATCGCACCCGCCGCGGTCAGCCGGTTCCACCAGATGCCGAGCACCAGCAACGGGCAGAACGTCGACGCGGCCACGGTGAAACCCCAGGTGACGAGGACACCCGCGTCCAATCTGGCCGACGGCAACGCGAGCAGGACCATCACCGCCGCCGCCCCGAGCACCGACCACCGCAGCCGCCGCAGGCCGCCGGGCGCCAGGTCGTGCGCGACAGCGCCGGAGATGACCAGCAGCAGCCCGAGCGACGTCGCAAGGAACGCGGCGAACGCGCCCGCCGTCAGCAGCCCGGTGAACAACGAGCCCGCCCAGCCGTCGTCGATCTGTGCGGGCAACGCGACGACGACCGTGTCCGTCGCGCCGGAGACGTACAGCTCGGGCACCAGCACGCGGCCGAAGACGCCGTAAACCCCTGGGAACAGGTAGAAAACGCCGAGCAGGGCGACGGTGATCGCCGCCGTCCGGCGGGCGGCGCGGCCGTCCGGGCTGGTGTGGAAGCGCATCAGGACATGCGGCAGGCCCATCGTGCCGAGCATGGTGGCGATCAGGATCGCCCAGGTGCCGAGCAGGGGATAGCCCTGGTCGCCGAGGTCGAGCAGCGGTCGTTGCCAGTCCGGCCCGCCCAGCGGGGCACCGCCCCGGACGGCGGGAACCGGGGCGCCCTCGGCGAATTCCAGCGTCTCCCCGCTCCTGGCCACCAGTTCGCCCGGCGGCACGACATGCTTCTCCGGGGTGAGCAGGGTGGTCGGCTCGCGCAGGGTCAGCGTCACGTCGATCTCGAAGGACAGCCGGGTGTCGCGCGCGAAGTGGGTGAACTCCACGGGATGTACCGCGGCCGACCGTTCCTCCGGGGAGACCTGCGAGACCAGCCAGATCGCGGGAACGATGAACAGCAGCAGTTTCAGCACGAACTGGAAGGCCTGGACGTAGGTCGCCGCGCGCATCCCGCCGAGCGCCAGTGTCGCGCTGACGGCGGTGCCCGCGATGACGACGCCGACCCAGTACGGCGTGCCGCCGACGGCGGTCAGCACGAGTCCCGCGGTCCGGAATTGCGGGACCAGGTAAAGGGTTCCGATCACGAGGACGACGACGGCGGCGAGGCGGCGCAGGGCGGGGGAGGCGAGCCGCGCTTCGGCGAAGTCCGGGACGGTGAGCGCGCCCGAGCGCCGCATCGGCGCGGCGACGAGCACCAGCATCGCGATGTACCCGGCGGTGAACCCGACCGGATACCAGAGCGCGCCTATGCCGTCCTTCACCACCAGCCCGGCCACGCCGAGGAACGACGCGGCGGACAGATATTCGCCGGAGACCGCGGCGGAGTTGACCAGCGGCGAGATCCGGCGCGAAGCGACGAGGAAGTCCGACGTCGTGCGCATGGCCGCGACCCCGCGCAACCCGATCAGCAGGGTGACCAGCACGACGGGAGCCACCGCGAAAGCGGCCACCATCACTCGTCCTCGATCTTTTCCGCCCGGCGCAGTTGCCACCACGACAGCAGCGCCATGGCCGGGTACGGGAGGATCGCGATCATCAGCCAGGACAGCGGGATCCCGGCCAGCCGCACCGAATCGAGCCCGGGGAACAGCCCGAACACCAGCGGGAGCCCGAAGACCAGCCCGAACATCCCGGCCAGCGCGGGGAGCCCGCGACGGCGCTGGGCCCGGTACAGCAGGTCCGCGCGTTCGGCGTCGCTCGCCGCCAGCCGGGGGACCCGCCAGCGTCCGCGTGACCGGCGCCGCGAATGCGCGAGCCGGGTCTGCGGGCTGGTGACGGCGACCCGTTTGACGCGGCTCACGGGCGGCTTCCCCGGCCCAGTTCGCCGCGTTGCGCGGCGGCGAGCAACCGGTCGCGCAGGTCGCGCGCGTGGCGGCGGCTCACCGGCACGTCACCGGCTTCCGTATGCGCCAGCAGCCCGCCGGTGGTGTCGCTGCGCAGTTCGAGCACCGCGTCCACGGCGAGCAGGAAACCCCGGTGCACGCGGGTGAATCCCGTTCCCTCCCAATACTCTTCGAGCCGGGAGATGGGCATCCGCGTGACATGCACGCCGGATTTCGTGTGCAGCCGGACGTAGTCGCCGTGCGCCTCGACGAACTGGACGTCGTCGCGCCGGACGTATCGGGTGCGCCCGCCGGATTCCACTGGCAGCGCGGACATCGCGTCCGGCGCGGGTTTCGGCTCGTCGGCCTGATTGCCCGCCATCCGGACCACTTTGGACAGTGCGGCGGACAGCCGTTCCGCGCGGACCGGTTTGAGCAGGTAGTCGACCGCGCCGATACCGTACGCGGCCACGGCGTGCCCGTCGTGCGCGGTGACGAACACGATCACCGGCGGTTCGTTGAGCCGTGCCAGCAGGGAGGCCAGTTCGAGACCGTCAAGGCCGGGCATCGAGATGTCGAGGAACACCGCGTCGAAATGACTGCCCTGCAACAGTTTGAGCGCGTTGACCGCGTCGCCGGCGGCGACCACCTCGGCGACTTCCGGAGCCTCGCGCAGCAGGCTGCACAGCTCGTCGAGGGCGGGCGGGACGTCGTCGACCGCCAGCACCCGAAGCCCGTTCGTCACGGCAGCACCCCCGGCTGGAAACGGGGCACGCGTACCACGACCCTGGTGCCCGCGCCGGTCTCGGTCTCGACCGTCAGGCCGTACCAGGGCCCGTAGACGCTGCGCAGCCTTCTGTCCACATTGGCCAGTCCGACGCCGCCGTCGTCGCCACGCCCGGCCAGGATCGCCGCCGCGCGTGCGGGGTCCATGCCGACACCGTCGTCCTCGACGCTGATCACGCAGTCGTTCCCTTCCGCCATTCCCTGAACCTGGATGAACCCCGCCTCGGCGCGTGGCTCGATCCCGTGCCGGATCGCGTTCTCCACCAACGGTTCCAGCACGAGGTACGGCACCGCGACGGCCAGCACCTCCGGCGCGACGCGCACCTGTACCCGCAGCCGTTCGCCGAGCACGGCGCGCTGCAACGCCAGATACGTCTCGATGGCGCGGAACTCCTCGGCGACCATCGTGTACTCGCCGTGCCGGGCGAGGCTGTAGCGCGTGTACTCGGCGAAGTCGAGCATCAGGTCGCGGGCGCGATCCGGGTCGGAGCGGACCAGCGAGGAGATCACGGTGAGCGCGTTGTAGACGAAATGCGGCGAGATCTCGGCCCGCAGCGCCCGCAGCTCGGCCTCCGCGGCCTGCTCGGCGGAGGCCTCCAGCCTGCCCCGTTCGAGTGCGTGGACGACGAGCTCGACGGCCTGGCGGGCGACGGCGTTCGTCCCGTCCGAGACCAGGAGGACACCGGCCAGCTCGTCGTGGACGTGCAGCGGCAGCGCCAGCAGCCCGGGCTCGGACACCGGCGTCTCGGAGTGGAGGACCTCGTCGAGCGCGGAGGCGACGACGTCGTCCGCCGCCGGGCGGCCGGACCAGACGAGCGAGCCGGACAGGTCACCGAGACCGAGGCCGGAGACGCCGAACAGCCGGCGGAGGCCGTGCGCCGCGTGGCGGGCGCGGGGCCCGGCGAGGCCGTCCATGAGATCGTCGGAGACGCGCTGGGCGGCGGCGAGCACCGGCACCGGATCCGCGCTCACGGCGGGACGCCAGGGCAGACGGGTGGTCATCCGGCCTCCTCCGCGACGTCGGGGCCTAGATCCTAACGTCGGTGCGTGGTTTCGCCGGTTACGCTCCGGGCATGGTCCCCGGTGATGCGGTGATGCTGCGCTTGGACGTCGTGATGCGGCGGTTCGCGTGGGCAGGGTTCGTGGTGTTCGGCGGGGGCGGCCTGGTGGCCGTCGTGCTGACGTTGTTCTCCGGCTCGGTTTCCGGGGTGGTGTTCAGCCTGCTCAGCGTGGCCTTCGCGGGGCTGATCCTGCTCGCTCTCCGGAAGTCGGCGGGCACGTTGACGATCTCGGCCGCGGGGTTCTCGGTCCCCGGCGTTCTCGACGTCCGGTGGAGCGAGGTCACGCGGCTGCGCGTGTACCGGGAGAAGCGGCGGGTGGGGCGGTGGATGCACTGGTGGCACTACCGGCTCGAGTGGACCGGCTCGGGGCCCGAGGTCCTGCTTGAGGACGGTGAGTACGCCTACGCGCTGGGCCACCTGGGCGGCGGCGCTGCGCTGTACGGCGCGTTGGAGAGGTTCGCTCCGGCTGGGGTGGGGGGGGGGGGGGGGGGGGGGGTTGGGGGGGGGGGGGGCCACCCAAACCCCCCCCCCCCCCCCCCCCCCCCCCCACCCGGCCCACCACGGACCGCGGCTTGCCTGCTGTCAGCAGCTCTGCTTGTAGAAGTACTGCGCGTTCGCGTCCATGTTCGCCTTGGTGATCGAGTGCAGCGAAGCGGTCAGGTTGCGCGTCACCGGCTTGCCCTCCAGCGCCGCGATGGCCTGCTGCACGCCCTGCTGCCCGATGGCGGCCGGGTCCTGCGCGATGAGGCCCTGGTACTCGCCCTTCTTCAGCCCCTCGATCTCCGACGGCGAAGCGTCGAAGCCGATCAGGTTGACCGCGCCGATCTTGCCCGCGTTCCGCAGGCCGGTCGCGGCGCCCTCACCGGTGTTGAGGTTGGTCGCGAAGATGCCGACCAGGTCCGGGGTGGACGCCAGCGCGGCGGTCACCTTGGACGCGGCCTGGTCGGGCTCGTTCTGGGTGAACTGCACGCCGGCCGACTTCAGGTTCGGGTAGTTCTTCAGCTCGTCCTCGAAGCCCTTCGCGCGGGTGTTCGTGGTCGAGGTACCCGCGATGGTGTCGAGCACCAGCACCGAACCGGTCTTGCCCGCGGCCAGCTCCGCCATCGTCTTCGCGGCGAGCTTGCCGCCCTCGGCGTTGTCCGACGAGATGGACGACTCGGCCACGCTGGTGTCCTTCAGCGCGGTGTCGACCTCGATGACCTTCGCGCCGCGCGTCTTGACCTGCTGGATCGGCGCGAGCATCGCCTGCGCGTCGGTCGGCGCGATCAGCAGCGCGGCGGGCGGGTTGGAGCCCAGCGCGTTGACCAGCTGAGTCTGCATGGCCGCGTCGAACTTCTGCGGCGCCTGCGTGGTGAGCTCGTAGCCCGCCTTCTTGGCCTCGGCCTCGGCGCCGCACTGCATCGAGATGTAGAACGGCTCGGCCTGCACGCCCGGGATCAGCGACAGCTTCTTGTTGTTGGTCTTGGCGGCGGAGTCGCCCGACGACGATCCGCCGACGGTGCCGCCGCCGCAGGCGGTCAGCAGGAGGGCCGCGGAGACGGCGGCACCGGCGACGAGCAGGGTCTTCTTCATGGGGAATAGCACCTCTTTGTGCGTAGGGAGAACTAACGAGAGTTGCGGCGACGACGGCGCCGCTGGTCGAACCAGACCGCGGCGATCAGCACCGCGCCGACCGCGATCATCTGCCAGAAGTCCTGGACCTGCGTGATGTTGAAGCCCTTCTTGAGCACGGCCGGGATGAACACGCCGATCACCGTGCCCAGCACCGAACCGACACCGCCGAAGAGGCTCGTGCCGCCCATCACCGTGGCGGCGATGGCGTTGAGGTTGTCGGTGGTGTGCGCCGAAATCGTCGTCGACGCGTAGTACGCCAGCGAAAGGAAACCGGCGACACCGGCGAGGAAACCGGTGAGCGTGTACACCTTCAGTAGATGCGCGGTCACCCCGATGCCCGCCCGGCGCGCGCCCTCGGCGTTGGAGCCGACGGCGTAGGTGTAGCGGCCGAATTTGGTGGTGTGCAACAGCCAGGCGCCGATCAGCGTGATCACCACGGCCACCAGCACCAGGTTCGGCACGCCGCCGAACGACGTCCCGTAGCCGAGCGTCTTGTTGAGCTCGGTGGGCACGCTGCGCACGTCGGACCCGTTGTTCAGCAGGTACGCGGCGCCGAGCGCGGCACCCATCGTGCCGAGCGTGACGATCAGCGGCGGGATGTTCGCCACCGCGATCAGGAAACCGTTGATCAGGCCCCAAATCGTGCCCGCGACGACGGCTGCCACGAGCCCGGCGGTGATGACGCCCCAACCGGCCTTGGTCGCGTCACCGTCCGGGCTCAGCGCCTCCATCGTCTTGCCCGCCACCATGCCCGCGAAGATCAGCACGGAACCGACCGAGAGATCGATACCGGAGGTGATGATCACGAACGTCATGCCGACCGAGAGCACCAGCAGCACCGAGGTCTCGATCAGCAGCGTCTGGAAGGTGAACACCGTCGCGAACTCGGCGGGCGCGATCGCGGTGAACACGATGATCAGCGCCAGCAGCACCAGCGCGATCCAGAACGTGTTGGCCCCGATCAGCCGCTGCCCGATGGACCGCTTGCCGAAGCCACCGTCCACAGAGGTCTGGATCTCGGGGCCGTTCTTCGTCGGAGTGGACACGGTCACGCCGCCTCCTCTTGTACGAGGGCGCCCGTCATCGCGGCGACCAGGTCTTCCAGTTTCGTGTCGGCGCCGGTGAACCGGGCGACGCGTTTGCCGAGCCGCAGCACCTCGATGCGATCGGCCACCGAAAGCACCTCGGGCATGTTGTGGCTGATCAGCACGACGGCGATGCCCTTGTCCCGCACCTTCTTGATCACGTCGAGCACGCGCTCGCGCTGCACGACGCCGAGCGCGGCCGTCGGCTCGTCCATGAACACGACCTTCGACGCCCACACGACCGACCGCGCGACGGCGACGCTTTGCCGCTGCCCGCCCGAAAGCGAGCCGATCGGGACGTCGGTGCTCTGCAGGGTCACGCCGAGCCGCTGGAACTCCTCCACGGCCTGGCGTTTCATCTCCTTCTTGTCCAGCATCCCGAGCTTGCCGAGGATCCCCTTGCGGTGGATCTCCCTGCCCAGGAACAGATTCGCGGCCGGGTCGAGCTCCGGCGCGACCGCGAGATCCTGGTACACCGTCTCGATCCCCATCCGCCTCGCCGTGGTGGGGGATTCGAGCACCACCTCGGATCCGTCGAGCAGGATCTTGCCCGACGTCGGCTGCTCCGCGCCGGACAGGCATTTGACCAAAGTGGACTTTCCGGCGCCGTTGTCGCCGATCAGCGCGGTGACCTCACCGGCGCGTGCCTGGAAGGACGCGCCGCGCAGGGCTTCCACCGAGCCGTAGCGTTTGACCAGGTTCTGTGCGTCGAGCAGGAGTTCGCTCACGATCGCTCCCTCTTCTCGGGTGCGGGCGGACGGCAGCGGATGACGGTGACGTCACCATCCACAGAGGACTGACCGGCGTCGTGCGGGACCACGTACGTCTCGCCCTTGCGCAGCGCGTACTCGCCGCCGTGTTCGGTGCGGAGCGTGCCCGAACCGTCCATGACCACCAGTACCGCGAACGACGGATCGAGTGACAACGTTGTCGACGTACCGGAAACAGCGGGACGGAGCCGGTCGGCGCGGAAGAACGCGTCGCTGCCGTCGGCGAGGAGGTCCACAGTGGACGCTTCGTCGCCGGCGGTGCGCTTGACGATCGAGCCGAGCCGTTCTTCGTCCCAGCCCGAGGTGTCCAGGGTTTCGATGGCGGTCTCGAAGCCGATCCCGAGATGCGCCTTCTCCGGGTTCGCCAGGAAGTCGCGCCATTCCAGGGTCAGCGAGAAGTCGGTCGGCTGCTGGAGTTCGACGACGAACACGCCTTCGCCGATCGCGTGCGGCAGGCCCGCCGGGATGTAGACCGTGTCGCCGGGGGTGACCGCGACGCTGTTCAGCGCCTCGAGCATGGCGGGCGCGTCCTGGGTGCGGGCCCATTCGTTGACCGTCGCTTTGTCGACGGTCTCCTTGAAGCCGGGGTAGACGCGCGGGTCGTCGCCGTAGGTGCCGACCACGATCCACGCCTCGGTCTTGCCGAAGTGCGAGTCGAAGTGCCGCTTCGCGAACGAATCCGACGGGTGGAAGTGCACGGGCAGGCGCTGACCCGCGTCGAGCAGCTTCACCAGCAGGCCGGTCGAATCACCGAGCGCCTCGACGTGTTTCGCGCCGAGCCAGGCGGACGGGTTCTCGCGGACGGCGTCGCGCAGCCAGACCCCGCTGGGCAGCTTGGTCAGGCCGTTCGTCTCCTGGCCGAACATCGTGGTGGCCGAGCCGACCCAGTCTTCGGGGCCGAATTTCGACTCCGAGGGGGCGCCCCGCAACGCGGCGATGGCGTCGCCGCCGCGGTAGAACTGCGGCGGCTGGTTCGCCGGCAGGCGGATCGGTTCGAGGTGGCCGCTCATGACGGGGCGACCTCCCCGGAACCGCGGGCTACGAGATGCACGGGCAGGACTACCTTTCTCGGTGCGGATTGATCTCCCTGGACGCGGGCGAACAGCAGTTCCGCGGCCGCCCGGCCCAACGCGCTCACGTCGTGCGCGATCACGGAGACCGGCGGATCCAGCAGATCCGCCAGTTCGAAGTCGTCGAAGCTGATCATCGCGGGCCGGCGTTCGGCGTGGGCCAGCGCGCGCAGCAGGTGCACGGCCACCCGGTTGTTGCCCGCGACCACGGCGGTGGCCGGGTTCGGCCCGGTGAGCAGCCGTTTCACGGCGTCGCCGACGCTCTCGGCGGTCGGCGTCCGCATCACGACGAGGTGCTCGTCGTACGGGATCCCGTTGCGGACACAGCCTTCGCGGAAACCGCGCAGGCGTTCGCCCGCGGTGAAGATGTCGGGGCTGTCGGCGAGGAACGCGATCCGGCGGTGGCCGTGCTTCGCGAGGTGGGCGACCGCTTCGACGGTGCCGCCGATGTTGTCGACCAGCACCGTGTCGGCCATGATGTCGCCCGCCGGGCGGTCGAGGAACACCACGGGGGTGCCGGCGCGCATCTCGGGGACCAGGTAGCCGTGCTGCATCCCGGCGGGGACGACGAGGATGCCGTCCACCCGGCGCGAGCAGAACTCCAGGACGAGTTCGCGCTCGCGGTCGGAGTTCTCCTCCGACGAACCGGTCAGCACCTGGCGGCCGAACGAGGTCGCGATGCGTTCCACGGCCCGGTTGAGCTCGGAGTAGAAGGGGTTTCCGACGTCTTCGACGATCAGGCCGATCGTCCCGGTCGTCGAGCCGCGCCGGAGGTTCCGCGCGCCGAGGTTGCGCCGGAAGCCGAGCTGCTCGATCGCCGCCATGACGCGCTCCGCGGTGTCCGGATGGACGGCGGGCTCGTCGTTCACTACCCGCGAGACGGTCTTGATGCTCACGCCCGCGAGCCGGGCCACGTCGCTCATCGTGGCCCGTCGGCTGGTGGTGCGGTGGCCGTTGTCCGGTCCGCTGGAAGACAACGTTGTCATAGTGGCGGGAATTGAACGCCAGCGACGCGGTGATGTCAATGCCCGATTCGTCCCAGGGGCGTTTTCCGAGTTCGAACCGTTACGACCCCCGGGGGCACTGTCCTGAATCGGACAGGGTTCGGCGGACCTCTTGACCAGGTGGTCCGTTCTTGTCGAAGGTGAGCAGGCAGCGACAACGTTGTCAGGAGGCGGCCTTTCCCATGCCTGCACGCACTTCGACCCGCGTCGCCGGGTTGCTCACCGCGCTCACCCTCCCCGCCGGGCTGCTCACGCCCGTCGCGGCGGCGGCGCCCGGTGGCGACCCCGTGGACGCGGTCAACACCTTCATCGGCACCAAGGACGATGGCAACACCTTCCCCGGTGCTTCGGCGCCGTTCGGGATGACGCAGGTCAGCCCGATCTCGTCGCATTACGCCGGCTACCGCTACGACGACACCGCGATCCGCGGTTTCGGGCATTTCTTCCTGTCCGGGGCGGGTTGCTGGGAGCAGGGCGGCCTCGTGTCGACCCTGCCCACCACCGGCGCGGTCGGGCCCGGCGCGGCGTTCGACACCGCGAAACCCGAGACGTTCGACCACAAGAAGTACGCCTCGCCGTACACGCACGAGGGCGAGGTCGGGAAACCCGGCTACTACAAGGTGCGGCTCACCGGTTACGGCGGTGTCGACGCGGAGACCACCGCGACCACGCGGACCGGTGCCGAGCGGTACACCTTCGCGAAATCGGGCGACGCGAACGTTTTCGTCAACGTCGGGCAGGCCAACGACAAGGAGCCCGTGACGGCGAGCCAGATCCGCGTCGTCGGTGACCGGACGGTCGAAGGAATGGTGGAGTCGCAGGCGTTCTGCGGCGGGAAGCCGTACAAGACCTGGTTCACCACGACGTTCGACAAGCCGTTCAAGTCCTTCGGCACCTGGTCGCCGACGGGCGGCACGCCGGGTTCGAAGGAGTCCGCCGGCGGTGAAGGGCTGCGCGGCGCGTGGCTGACCTTCGGCGGCGGGCAGGTCACCGCGACGACGGCGATCTCCCATGTGGACGCTTCCGGTGCCCGGCTCAACCTGGCGTCCGAGAAGGGCCGTTCGTTCGACGCGGTCCGCGAGGGCGCCCAGCGTGCCTGGCGCAAGGAACTGTCCTCAGTGGACATCAAGGGCGGTACGAAGGACGACCGCACGGTGTTCTACACCTCGCTCTACCACGCGCTGCTGCAGCCGCTGACCGGCAACGACGCCGACGGCCGGTACCGCGGGTTCGACGACAAGATCCACCGCGCGCTGGGCTGGACGTACTACGAGTTCTTCTCGTTGTGGGACACCTATCGCACGCAGAACCAGCTGCTCGCGCTTCTGCGGCCGTCGCGCGCGAAGGACGTCGCGAAATCCGTGCTCGCCATCCACGACCAGGGTGGCTGGCTGCCGCGCTGGGCCTACGCGAACCAGGAGACGAACACGATGACCGGTGATCCGGTCACCCCGTTCCTGGTCGACCTGTGGCGCTTCGGGGCGTTGTCCGGGCAGGAACTCAAGGCGTACCAGGCACTTCTGCAGAATTCGCGCGAGATCCCGCCCGCGTCCTCGCCGTTCCAGGGCCGCTCGGGGAACGCGAGCTACCAGAAGGACGGGTTCGTCCAGTACGACAAGGACTTCCCGAAGAAGGGGCAGGACACCGACCCGAACCACGGCGCTTCGGCCACCCTGGAGTACGCGCTCGCGGACTGCTCGCTGTCGATCATGGCCGCCGGTCTCGGCAAGAAGGACGACGCGAAGGCCTTGGCGGACAAGGGACGCAGCTATCGCACCCTGTGGGATTCTTCGGTGAGCGATCGCGGCTTCACCGGTTTCTACCGGCCCAAGCTCGAAGGCGGCCGATGGTTCAGCCCGGCGGACAAGCCGTACACCCCGCAGAGCCCGGACGGGTTCCACGAGGGCACGTCCTGGCAGTACCAGTGGCTGACCCAGCAGGACGTCCCCGGTCTCGTCGAGCGTATGGGCGGCAAGGAGAACGTCGGCAAGCGGCTCGACGATTTCTTCGCCTACGGGGATCTGCTCAAGGATCCGGCGAAGACCGTGCGCGAGGAATGGGTCGTCGGTCCGTACAACTACTACAACCAGTTCCGTTACAACCCCAACAACGAGCCGGATCTGCACTCGCCCTGGATGTACACGCTGACCGGGCAGCCGTGGAAGACCTCGGCCGTCGTCCGCGCGGCGCACACTCTGTTCACCAACGCGCCGAACGGTGTCACCGGCAACGACGACCTCGGGACCATGTCCGCGTGGTACGTCTTCAGCGCGCTGGGGCTCTATCCGGCGGTGCCGGGCACCGGGCAGTTCCTGCTGAACGCGCCGCGGTTCGAGAAGTCGGTGGTGCACTTGGAGAACGGCCGCGACATCACGATCAAGGCCGCCGGCGCCGACGGGTCGAAACTCCAGTACGTCCAAGGACTGGGATCCGGGTCGCAGCGGGCCTATGTCGGGTTGGAACAGTTGACGCGGGGGACCACTGTGGACTTCCGCCTGACGGACGACGCGGCGAAGGCGACCTGGGCGACCGGTCCCGAGGGGGCACCGAAATCGCCCTGCGCCGGGTGATCCGAGTGGTTTAGACCGGTTCGTACCGGGGGTCGTGAGGAGCATCACGGCCCCCGGTGTTCCGGTGAGGGCCGTCACGCCTCACACTGGTATTACCACGTCCGACAGCGCTGTTGACGTTCTTGGCGAGTCCGCCTTGGACAGTGCTCGTCGGACGTAGTCATGTATGCACACACAGTGGTGAGACCCCACAGGAGGAGAACGTGTCCAGCAAGGCCGCTCTAGTATTCCGCGTGGCCGCGGTAGCCGAAGCCCTTTCGTGGGCCGGGCTGCTGGTCGGGATGTTCCTCAAGTACGCCGTCAAGCTCGGCGAGGGCGGCGTTCCCGTCCTCGGCATGGTGCACGGCGTCGTGTTCGTCCTCTACGTGCTGGTCTCCCTGTCCGTGGCGAAGCCGCTCGGCTGGCGCCCGAAGACCCTGATCCTGGCCCTGCTCTCCAGCATCCCGCCGCTGTTCACCTGGCTGTTCGAGTCCTGGGCGCTGCGCAACGGCAAGCTGGACGGCCCGCAGCGGCTCACGCACGGTGGTGTCGGCCTGTTCGCCAAAACCCCGGAAACCGCCGCCGCCTGATCTTCTGTCAAGCGCGTGAAGGCCCCCGTCCTGCCGGATGGGGGCCTTTCGCGTGCTTCCGGGGTTATTCGGTGAAGTCGCCGGTGGCCTTGCGGACCTTGGTGAGCAGGTCGGTCAGCTGCTCGGTCTGCTTGCCGGTGAGACCGGTCAGCCCGAAGTCGATCTCGGTGACCGCCTTCGTGGCCTCTTCGCGGCGTGCGCGGCCTTCGTCGGTGATCTCGACCAGCGTGGTCCGGCGGTCGGTCGGATGCGGCACACGCTTGACCAAGCCGTCCTTCTCCAGCCTGTCGACGATGTTGGTGACGCTCGTCGGGTGCAGCTGCAGCCGCTCGCCCATCACGCGCATCGGCAGATGGGACGCGCGGGCGAAGGTCAGCAGGACCAGTGCCTCGTACCGGGCGAAGGTCAGCCCGTGCGGTTTGAGCGCTCCGTCCACCGCGGACTGGATGATCTGTTGCACGCGCATGATCCCGGTCACCGCGGCCATGGTTTCGGACGGCCCGATGCGGGCTTCCCACAGCTGCGCCGCGCGGGCGATCGGGTCGAACGGCAACGGACGGCTCATGGCGCTCGAAGTTACCAGCGGGTACCCGTGCCACGCCGCACCACCGGGTGTTATGCGTGGGAAAACTGTCTGAACGAGGAGCAGAAGATGATCGTGGCCTTCAGCGTCAGCCCGTCCGCGGCCGAGGAGGACGGCGGTGTCAGCGAGGCGGTCGCCCGCGCGGTGAAAGTGGTCCGCGAGTCCGGCCTGCCCAATTCGACCAACGCGATGTTCACGAACATCGAGGGCCAGTGGGACGAGGTGATGGACGTCGTGAAGCGGGCCGTCGAGGCCGCGGGCGAGGGTTCGTCACGGGTCGGGCTGGTACTCAAGGCCGACATCCGGCCGGGTTACGAAGGGCAGCTGACCGCGAAGGTGGAGCGCGTCGAGAAGCACCTGAGCGAATGAGTCAGGGGAGCGGCGGGGTGAACGAGACCATCCACAGCTTGTCCTTGACCGCGATGGCCACCGGATAGCCGAAGGAGCTTCCGTCGCCGAGCTTCCCGCTGACGGTCGCCGAAGTCGGCGCCAGCTCGTCCGGCGCGAACTTCACCGTGACGTCGTGGACGCCGCGGCTCGTCAGCGCGTCGACATAGGACTTCGCGAAGTCGCCCGCCGACGCGGGCGGGTAGTCGATGAGTTCGGAGAGGGCCTCGACGTCGTGCTCGTTGAGCGCGGCGGTGAGGCCCTCCCGGAGCTGCGCGGGACTGGCGACACCGGGGTCGGGCCGATGGGCGATGAGGACCGTGATGACGCTCACCCACGTGATGGCGATGGCGATCGCGACGGCCACGGTGGCCGTCCTGCGTGTCGGAATGTCGATCACCCCCTCGTGGCGAGCCTGCCGGAACCCCGGCGTCCTGCCAAGCGGGCAGCCGGGGGCATGCGGTGAAACGCTCGGGGATGCGTGCCAGGATGGAACCGTGACACACCCACGCGGATCAGCATCGAAGACGGCGGCCCTCTCCGCCGCGCTTTCCGGCGCGGTCGACCTTTCCGCGCTCAAGGCGCGTGCCGAGGCGCCCCAGAAACAGCCCCCCGCCCCGCCGCGGCCCGCGGACGGTGGCGCGCCCGGCGCCCCCGCCACGGCGGGCTCCGTGATCGACGTCACCGAGGCGACCTTCCAGGCCGAGGTCGTCGAACGCTCCCTGCAGCAGCTGGTGGTCGTCGACCTGTGGGCCGAATGGTGCGGCCCGTGCAAACAGCTCAGCCCGGTGCTGGAGCGCCTCGCCGCCGAGTCCGGCGGTGCCTGGGTGCTCGCGAAGGTGGACGTCGACGCCAACCCGCGCATCGCGCAGCTCTTCGGCGCGCAGTCGATCCCGACGGTCATCGCCATCGGCGGCGGCCAGCCGGTCGACGCGTTCTCGGGCGCCCTGCCCGAACCCGAGATCCGCAAGTGGCTCGGTTCGCTGCTCGACGCGCTGCGCGACCGGCTGCCCGGTATCCAGGCCGCCGAGGAGAACGGCGGCGGTGTCGAGGTGCCGGAGGACCCGCGGTTCACCGAGGCCGAGGAGGCCTTCGAACGCGGTGACTTCGCCGCCGCGCAGGCGGCCTACGAGCGCATCCTCGACGTCGAACCGGCGAACGAGGAGGCCAAGACCGCGCTCGCGCAAGTCAAGTTCACCGCCCGCGCCGAGGCCGCCGGCCCGGACGCGATCGCGAAGGCCGACGCCGACCCGGCCGACCTCGACGCCCAGCTCGCCGCCGCCGACCTCGAAGTCGCGGGGCAGCAGCCCGAGGCAGGCTTCGCGCGGCTGATCGCCGTCGTGCGGCGTACCGCGGGCGACGAGCGCAACAAGGTGCGGGAGCACCTGGTGGCGCTGTTCGAACTGTTCGACTCGGCGGACGAGCGCGTCATGAAGGCGCGACGGGATCTGGCGAGCGCGCTCTACTGAGACAAGCCTCGTGAGTGGTAAGGGCGGTTCTAACCGTCCTTACCACTCACGAGCCCATGATCAGCCGTACTGCTGCGAGCAGACGGACGAGCTCTCCAGGTAGCCCTTCCGCAGGGCCTCGACCCGCTCGAAACCGTTGTCCACGCGCTTGCCGTTGACGTCGGCCGAGACCAGGCTCTCCGGGTCCAGCAGGTCCGAGATGGCCTCGTCGAGGTCACCGGCCGAAAGCCGCAGCGTCGCGCCGGGCACGGTGCTGGCCTTCGCCCACGCGCCGACCAGGCAGGCGGTGCGCAGTCCCGCGTTCGCGTTGTCGATCGACGCGCCGACACCCTTCTGGATGCCCATCGCGTACCGGGACGCGATTTCCGAGAACGCGGCGAAGTCGCCCCTGCCCTCGCTGTGCCCGCTTTCCCATTCCGCCTGCTGGTCGACCGGCTGGGCGAGTTCGCGCAGCTTGGCCATGTCGATGCTGACGGTGTTGTTCGACGGGCAGTACGACGCGGGCGGGGTGCTGGGGCCGCCGGGGCAGCTGCCGTTGCCGTCCTCGGTGATCTCCGGGCCGGGGACACCCGCGCCCTTGAAGGCCTCGTCGAGGCTCTTCTTCAGGATCCCGATGATCTCGGCGTCGAGCTTCTCGTCGCCCTTGCCCTTGTCACCCTTGTCGAACGGGCGCTCGGTGATCCGCGCCTTGATGTTCTCCTCGTTCATCGCGGCGCATTCCTTCGGGCCCTTCTCGAACCCGACCTGGAACGCGAACGTGCGGTCGAACGCCGTGCCGTGCGCGCCCTGCTTGGTCGCGCTGGTGCCCGCCTGGTCGCGGATCAGGAACAGCGACGCCATGACCTGGTTGAGGCCTTCGGAGGTGGAGACCCGGTAGTGCTTGCTCTTGTCCTCGGCGACCCAGCGGAAGTAGCCGCCGGCGAAGCAGTCGGCCTGCTGTTCCTTGACGATCGACGGGGTGTTCTTCTTGATGCCCGCCTTCTCGGCGAGCCGGTACTGCACGGCGTGCCCGAGCTCGTGCGACAGCACGACGGCGCCCGCCATCTTCCCGAACCGCTCGCGCAGCATGGGCAGCAGCACGCCGCGGTCCCACGCCACCAGGTCACCCGGCGGGCAGTAGAACGCGTTGACGAGCTTCTTGACGCTCCCGCATTCGGTCTCTTCGTCGTCGGTCTTCGCGCTGTAGGACAGCAGCGACTTCAGCGGCTCGTACGGCTGGCCGAAGTCGCGCGGCATGACCTCGCTCCAGTAGGCCTGCGCGTCGGCGATCGCGGCGATGGCGAGCTGGTCGTCTTCGGAGCCGTCCTCGTTGCGGACCTGCAGGTCCGGCTTGGGCGCGTTCGGCTTCAGCCCGCTCTCGAAATGCGTGACCGGCAGACCGGCGATGTCACCGGCGCCCGGCTGGCTGCCCTGCTGGCCGGTCGGGCTTCCCTTGTCGCTGCAAGCGCTCAGCCCGAGGGCCAGCACCGTCACGACCGCGACCAGAGCCGGGCGGCGAAAGCCCCGCGCTCCCCCTTGGATCATGTTCACTCGCTTGTCGTCAGGGCCCCGACCGGGCCGCGTACTCCGGCAAGCAGGGACCCTACCCAGCGCTTATGGCCCGCGTGCAGGTAATCCCCGAAGTGGGTCTTGAGCGGGGCGGGGTCCGTGCCGATATGGTCGCTCCTCATGAGAGCAGTCCGCCGGTTCACCGTCCGCGCGAGCCTGCCGGAGTCGCTCTCCGGCCTCGGTGACCTCGCCACGAATCTGCGCTGGACCTGGCATCCGCCCACCCGCGACCTGTTCGCGTCGATGGACGCGGAGCTGTTCAACCGCGTCCGCGATCCGCTGCGGATGCTCACCGCCCTGCCCCCGGCCCGGCTCGACGAACTCGCCGTCGACGACGCGTTCCTCGCCCACGCGCGCGAGGCGGTCGCCGATCTGGACCGCTATCTCGCCGAGCCGCGCTGGTACCAGAAGCAGGACGACCCCGATCTCCCGTCCGCCGTCGCGTACTTCTCGATGGAGTTCGGTGTCACCGAGGCGCTGCCGAACTACTCCGGCGGCCTCGGCGTGCTCGCCGGGGACCACCTCAAGGCGGCGTCGGACCTCGGCGTGCCGATGGTCGGCGTCGGGCTGCTCTACCGCGCCGGGTACTTCCGGCAGGCGCTGTCGCTCGACGGCTGGCAGGTCGAGCACTACCCGGTGATCGACCCCAACGCCTTCCCGCTGGAGCTGCTGACCGACGGCGGCGAACCGGTGCTGGTCGACGTCGCGATGCCCGCCGGGCGCACGCTGCACGCGCAGATCTGGAAGGCTCGCGTCGGCCGGATCCCGCTGCTGCTGCTGGACACCGACACCGAGGCGAACGACGAAGACCTGCGCGCCGTCACCGACAGGCTGTACGGCGGCGATGCCGACCACCGCATCCGGCAGGAGATCCTGTCCGGGATCGGCGGCTTCCGCGCGGTGCGGCGCTACTGCGAGCTGACCGGGCATCCGCAGCCGAAGGTGTTCCACACCAACGAAGGCCACGCCGGATTCCTTGGGCTGGAACGGGCCCGCGAGATCATCCAGGCCGACGGGCTGGCGTTCGACGAGGCCCTGCCCGCCGTCCGCGCCGGCACCGTGTTCACCACGCACACGCCGGTCAGCGCCGGTATCGACCGGTTCCCCGTCGATCTGGTCCAGCGGTACTTCACCGACGGAAGGCTGGTTCCCGACGTCGACCCGCGCCGCGTGCTCGCGCTCGGCGCGGAGGACAACCCCGGCCTGTTCAACATGGCGCATATGGGGTTGCGGCTGGCCCAGCGCGCGAACGGCGTCTCGGCGCTGCACGGCCGCGTCTCGCGGCGGATGTTCTCCCGGTTGTGGCCCGGCTTCGACTTCGACGAGGTGCCCGTCTCGTCGGTCACCAACGGCGTCCACGGGCCGACCTGGGTGGCGCGTGAACTGAGCGCGCTGCTCGGGCGCAACCACGAGGAACTGGGCCTCGACGGGGCGCAGGGCAAGCCGCTGCGGGACGGCGTCTCCGACGAGCAGCTGTGGGCACTGCGGCGGGAGCTGCGGGAGAAGCTGGTCGCCGAGGTGCGGCGCCGGGTGCGGGCCGCGTGGATGCAGCGCGGCGCGTCCGCGCTCGAACTCGGGTGGACCGACACGGTCTTCGATCCGGACGTGCTGACCGTCGGCTTCGCGCGCCGCGTGCCGACGTACAAACGGCTCACGCTGATGCTGCGCGACCCGGAGCGCCTGCGCGCGCTGCTGCTGGACGAGCGGCGCCCGATCCAGCTCGTCGTCGCGGGCAAGTCGCATCCGGCCGACGAAGGCGGCAAGCAGCTGATCCAGCAGATCGTCCGGTTCGTCGACGATCCCGAGGTCCGGCGCCGGATCGTCTTCCTGCCGGACTACGACATGTCCATGGCGCGCTACCTCTACCGCGGCTGCGACGTCTGGCTGAACACGCCGGTCCGGCAACTGGAGGCGTGCGGCACCTCGGGGATGAAATCCGCGCTCAACGGCGGCCTCAACCTGTCCATCCGCGACGGCTGGTGGGACGAGTGCTACGACGGCAGCAACGGCTGGGCGATCCCGACCGCGGACGGCGTCACCGACCCGCTGCGCCGCGACGAACTGGAGGCCGCGGCGCTCTACGACCTGCTGGGCCACCAGATCGCGCCGCTGTTCTACGACCGCGACGCCGGTGGCGTGCCCGGTGGCTGGATGTCGATGGTGTGGCACACGCTGGAGACCCTCGGGCCGCGTGTGCAGGCTTCGCGGATGGTGCGGGAATACGTCGAATCGGGTTACCTGCCCGCCTCGCGCATGGTCGCGGAGGCCACGGGTGACGGCTATCGCGGCGCGCTGTCGCTGGCCGACTACCGGACCAAATTGGACGTCTCCTGGCCGCGGGTGCGGATCTTCGACACCGAACTGCTGGTCGAGGATTCCGCGCCGATGGTCACCGGTACCGAGGTGACGATCCGGGCGCGGATCGACCTCGCCGGTCTCGAACCGTCCGAAGTGGACGTCCAGGCCGTCGTCGGGAAGGTGGGCGACGGGGACGAATTGAGCGACCCAGTCACCGTGCCGATGTCGGGGGACGGGATCGGCGCGTTCGCGGCGCGGCTGAAACTGCCGCATCCGGGCTCGATCGGCTATACCGTCCGCGTGCTGCCGAAACACCGTCTGCTGGCCACGTCGGCGGAATTAGCCCGCGTCGTCCACGCTTAGTCCGGTACCGAACAAAAGAAACCGCTGATTCTCGATTTCCGCCGAACAATACGGATCGGCCCGGTGAAATAGACTTTGCCGGGCCGATCCCTAATGGCGGAGGAATGGTGGCTTCGGCTAAGGAAACGAAAACATCGCGCAGGGCCAAGGACCGGCTGCACCATGTCCACGCCCGCGCCGGGATCCGGCAGGATGGGCTGCGCCGCGCGCTGGGGCCCGAACTGCGGGGTATCTGGGGGATCGCCGAGGACGCCGAGCCCGGCCGAGTGCGCGAGATCGTCCTGCTGCGGCTGAACCGCGTTCTCGAGCGGTTCGCCGACCCGCTCATGCCCGAGATCGTCTGGACCGCGTACAACCTCGGCGTGGATCCGGTGCACGGCGGGGCGGGCATGGTCGGCCGGATCAGGACCATGGTCGGCCGCGGCCGGGTCGCGGTCTCCGAACGGACCTGCACCAGGCGGTTCTACGAATTCCTGGCGAGTGTCAAGAACAGCCTGGACGGTTTCCAGGAGGATCTCACCGGCGAAGACTTCAGGCTCGCTTCACGGTGGATCACCGAGAACATCCGCCCCGAGCGGGAGCAGACCGGCGGAATTCCACGCGATCCCGTCCCGTCGGTCATGCGGATGTTCCTCGACGGCACCGTATGGGGCCCGGCGGACGAGGCCGGCGCCCCGATCCCCGCCCGCCTCGGCGCGCACGGCGAGTGGTTCTGCGTCTTCACCGACGAGCGGCTGCTGGCCGAGTACCGCGCGATCACCGGCGCGGGGTGGGCCCGCATCCGGCACCGGACCGGCCGCGAAGTCGTGCTCGCGGCCGCCAGGCGCGACGCGGCGACAGGGGTGCTGGTCAACCCCAAACCGACGCGGGGCGCCGGGATCCACGCCGCGCTCCCGCTCTCGCCGGATTCGATCGCCCGGCTGGCGATCCGCCGCTAGCGCGTGTTAGGGAACGGCGGGAGTGCCGCCTTCCCGGATCGGGAGGCCCGCCGAACGCCAGGCGCGGAACCCGCCTTCGAGGTCCGTCGCGCCCGGCAGGCCGAGCCGCCGCAGATCGGCGGCGGCGAGGCTCGACGCGTAGCCCTCGTTGCACACGACGATCACCGTCGAGTCCGGTTCCACCTGCGGCAGCCGCCACTCGCTGTCCGGCGCGAGCCGCCATTCGAGGTGGATCCGCTCGACGACGACCGAGCCCGGGATCTCGCCTTCTTCGAACCGGTTGACGTGCGGGCGGATGTCCACGATCAGGGCGCCGTCCCGCTGCAGCCGCAGCGCCCGCTCGGGCTCCGCCCGGTCCAGTCCGGACCGGGCCGCGGCCAGCTGTTCGTCGATAGCGCTCATCGGCCCAGTATCGGGGCCAGCGAGGGGATCTCGGCGGGAACGTCGGCGAGTGTGGCGTATTCGCGGGTCGCGACCAGCGGTGGCGAGTAGGCGTGGACGCTGGCGGCGGGCTCGGTGCCGATGCCGGTCACCTGGTGCGCGCGGCCCGCGCCGAAGCCGATGCCCTCGCCCGCGACGTGCGTGCGGCGCCGGACGGGGCCGCCGGGGTAGCGGTACTCCTCGCCGAGTTCGCCCTGCAGCACGGTGAACGAGCCGGACGCGCCGCCGTGGTCGTGCGGTTTGGTCCGCTGGCCGGGCAGCCACGACAGCAGCCACAGCTCGACACCGTCGGTCAGCGCGAGCCGCGCCCACCAGCGGCGGTCGGCGTTGAAACGCAGCAGGCCGCGCAGGCCAGAGGTCAGTTCGGTGGTGACGGTGGAGGTCAGGTCGGCCAGTTCCCGGGGCGTCCAGAGCAGACGGTCGGGGTGCAGCAGTTCCGGCAGCAGCGGGTCGACCAGCTGCGGGTGGATCTCGAAGTCCTGGCGGGGCGTGATGGACGTGGTCACGGAGAGGCTCCTCGTGAAGGTTCGCGGGCTCGGAAGCAGGGCCGAACGCGGCGCGACACGGGGTGCCGTCGGAAGAGCGGAGGGCTCAGCCGTGTCGCGCGGTGGTACACCCGCACGAGGCGACGAGGAGCAGATCGATGGCCCGGCGGCGCCAGAAAGAGCCCCCGATGACGGGGAAGGCGGCGGACACGGACCTGATCACGTGCTCGATGCTGCCACAGCCACCGCACCAGGGTCGCTTCGTCCCACTCCCTGGACCAGCCGCTTTCCGCCGACCGGCGGCCCGGTGCACACACGCGCGCGAGTGCGGACACAATGGGCGCGTGAGCGAGCCGATCCAGCCCAGCGAACTTGACGACCTCGTGGTGAGGATGACCGGTGTCGGGGTCCGCCGAACAGGCAACGACCTCCTCGCCGACCTCGATTGGACCGTGGAACTGGACGAGCGCTGGGTGGTGCTCGGCCCGAACGGCGCGGGCAAGACCACGCTGCTCAGGCTGGCCGCGGCCGAACTCCACCCGACCTCGGGAACGGTCGACCTGCTCGGCGACCGGATCGGCAAGGTCAACATCTTCGAGCTGCGCCCGCGCATCGGGTTCACCTCGGCCGCGATCGCCCAGCGGGTGCCGGGTGAGGAGCGCGTCGTCGACGTCGTGGTGAGCGCCGGTTACGCCGTCGTCGGCCGCTGGCGTGAGGAATACGACAGCCTCGACACCGACCGCGCGCTGGAGCTGCTGGGCGCGCTGGGGATCGCGCACCTGGCCGAGCGCACCTTCGGCACGCTGTCCGAGGGCGAGCGCAAGCGGACCCTGATCGCGCGTTCGCTGATGACCGACCCGGAGATGCTGCTGCTCGACGAGCCCGCCGCGGGACTCGACCTCGGCGGCCGCGAGGACCTCGTCGCGCGGCTTTCGGAGCTGGCCCTCGACCCCGAGGCCCCGGCCATGGTGCTCGTCACCCATCACGTGGAAGAAATCCCGCCGGGATTCACCCACGCGCTGCTGCTGCGCGACGGCCGCGCGGTCGCCTCCGGTCTCGTGGACGACGTCGTGACCAGCGACAACCTGTCCAAGACGTTCGATCAGGACCTCATGCTCGAACGGTCCGGTGATCGCTTCTTCGCCCGTCGCCGCTGACGGGTCGTACTGACCGGTAGCCTGCAATCTGTCTTGGACGGTTAAGGAGGACGGCGTGGGAGAGTTCGTAAGTCTCGAGGTCGAAGGCGGGGTCGGCACGATCCGGCTGGACCGCCCGCCGGTCAACGCGCTGAACAACCAGGTGCAGGCCGAGCTGGCCGAGGCGGCCCGTGAGGCCTCCGAGCGCGACGACGTGCGCGCCGTGATCCTTTACGGCGGCGAGAAGACCTTCGCGGGCGGCGCGGACATCAAGGAGATGGCCGAGCGCACCTACCCGGAGATCGCGAAGTTCGGCGCCGCGCTGACGGCGTCGCTGGCCACCATCGCGAACATCCCGAAGCCGGTCGTCGCGGCCATCACCGGTTACGCGCTGGGCGGCGGGCTCGAACTCGCGCTGACCGCCGACCGCCGGATCGCCGGCGACAACGTCAAGGTCGGCCAGCCGGAGATCCAGCTCGGCGTCATCCCCGGCGCCGGCGGCACGCAGCGTCTCGCGCGGCTCATCGGGCCGAGCAAGACCAAGGACCTCGTGTTCACCGGACGCTTCGTGAAGGCCGAAGAGGCCCTCGCGCTGGGCATCCTCGACGAGGTCGTCGCGCCGGACGACGTCTACGCCGCCGCGCACAAGTGGGCCGCGCAGTTCGCGAACGGCCCGGCTGTGGCGCTTCGCGCCGCGAAGGCCGCCATCGACGGCGGTCTCGACACCGACCTCGCGAGCGGCCTCAAGCTCGAATCCCACCTCTTCGCCGCGCTCTGGGCGACCGAGGACCAGCGCAACGGCATGAAGTCGTTCATCGAAAACGGCCCTGGCAAGGCCACCTTCGAGGGGAAGTAAGCACGATGACCCAGGTGAACGACCCGGCGCCGAACCCGCACGCCACCGCCGAAGAGGTCAAGGCCGCCTTTGACGACCCGAAGCTCGCCAACGTGCTCTACCACGACTGGGAAGCCGGGACCTACGACGAGAAATGGTCCATCTCCTACGACGAGCGCTGCATCTCCTACGCGACGGACGTGTTCAACGCCGTCGCCGGTGAAGACGGCCAGCCGTACCCGACCGCGATGGAACTGGGCAGCGGCACCGGTTTCTTCCTGCTGAACCTGATGCAGGGCGGGGTGATCAAGAAGGGTTCGGTCACCGACCTCTCGCCGGGCATGGTCCAGGTCGCGCTGCGCAACGCCGAGAACCTCGGCCTCGACGTCGACGGCCGGGTCGCCGACGCGGAGCGGATCCCCTACGAGGACAACAGCTTCGACCTCGTCGTCGGGCACGCGGTGCTGCACCACATCCCGGACGTCCGCGCGGCGTTCGCCGAGGTGCTGCGGGTGCTGAAGCCGGGCGGCCGGTTCGTCTTCGCGGGCGAGCCGACGAAGGTCGGCGACTTCTACGCGCGCAAGCTCGGGCAGATCACGTGGTACCTCACCACGAACCTGACCAAGCTCCCGGTGCTGAACGGCTGGCGTCGCCCGCAGGAGGAGCTCGACGAGTCCTCCCGCGCGGCCGCGCTGGAGGCCGTGGTCGACATCCACACCTTCGACCCGTCCGACCTCGAGTCGATGGCCCGCGGGGCGGGCGCGCAGGACGTCCGCGCGGTCACCGAGGAGTTCGCCGCGGCGCTGGCGGGCTGGCCGATCCGGACCTTCGAAGCCGCCGTGCCGCAGGAGAAACTGACCCTGCGCTGGCGTCTGTTCGCGTACCGGCTGTGGCTGCGGCTGTCCGCTTTGGACAAGAAGCTGCTCGCCAAGCTGCTGCCGCGCGAGCTGTTCTACAACGTGATGATCACCGGTACCAAGCGGTCGTAGGTGCCGTATCGGTTCACACTCGACGACGTCGCCTTCCTGCGCTCCGGCGCGGGAAGCGCGGCGCTCGCCGAATGCTCGTCCCTGCCGCTGACCGACAAGACCCGCATCGCCGACGTCGCCGCCGTGCGCCGGATCGCCCCGGACCACGCGGCCGCGGTACTGGAAACGGTGGTGCTGCGGCGGAAATCGTCGCCGAAACTGGACTCTGCGGGCTCGTGGCTGTTCACCGGAGACGCCCTCCAGCAGGCCAGCGCCACGCCGGTCGCCCGGCACCGGGCTTCGCGGCTCGCCGGTCGCGACGTGCATGACGTGACATGTTCCGTCGGCGCGGACCTGATCGAGATCGCCCGCGTCGCCTCGACGGCGCTGGGATCGGATCTGGACGAGGTCCGGCTGGCGATGGCGCGGCACAACGCCGCCGAGGCCGGGGTTTCGCCGGCGTTGCTCAGGGCCGACGCGCTGCGGCCGGTCAGCCGGTCTTCGGTCGTCGTCGCCGACCCGGCCCGCCGTGACTCAGCCGGACGCCGGGCGTGGAAGCCCGCCGATTTCCTGCCACCGCTGGACGGCCTTGTCGACGCGTATCCGGGGCGCGAGCTTTCGGTCAAATGCGCGCCGGGTCTCGATTTCACGATCGCGCCCTGGGCGGACGAGGTCGAACTGGTCTCTTTGGACGGGCAGGTCCGCGAGGCGTGCCTGTGGCGCGGCGTGGGCTCGACGGTGTCGCGCCGGGCGACGGTGTTGCGTTCGGACGGTGCACAGTGGACGGTCACCGACGCCGACCCCGACGAGATTCCCGCGCGGGAGCCGGGTGAATGGATCGTCGACCCCGACGGCGCCGTCGTCCGGGCGGGACTGGTGCGGCATTACGCGGCACGGCACGGCTTGTGGCAGCTCGACGAACGCATCGCGTATCTGACCGGGGACACTCCGCCGCCGGGAATCCGGGCGTTCCGGGTGTTCGAGTACGGACCGTACAGTGAGAAGAATCTTCGTGTACTGCTGAAAAAACACGATATCGGTCGGCTGGAGATCCTCGTCCGCGGTCTCGACATAGACCCGGATGCCTTGCGGCGCAAGCTGAAGCCTCGCGGTGGTGAAGAAGCGACTTTGGTACTGACCAGAATCGGTCGTTCTGGAGTAGCGTTCCTTTGCCGCGCACAGCTGACGTGAGGAGCATTTCCATGAGCCGGTTCACCGGTCTGCTGAAACTGGCCGCCGCCGCGGCCGCCGGAGCCGTTCTCGCGGGCGGTGCCACCGCCGTCGCGAACTCCGACGACGCCACCTGGCGCCGGGGGCACGAGCCCGCCAACATCGGCCAGGTCAAACTCGACGTGAAGGCCTATTACGGCGATGTCGTGGGCAGCGACGGCAAGCATCAGTACTCCGAAGGCAGCCGGTTCGTTTCCGACACCAAGCGCCAGGTCGAGGACGCCAAGCGCTATCTCACGCGGCGGCTGGACCGCGGCGTGAAGAACCCCGCCGTCGTGTTCGACGTCGACGACACCGCCGAAGTCACCTACGGCTGGGAAGCGGACAACGACTTCGGCTTCGACCCGAAGAAGCAGCAGGAAGCGATCGACAAGGGCACGTTCGTCGCGAACAAGCCGGTGCTGGAACTGGCGAACTGGGCCGCGCAGCGCGGCGTGAAGATCTACTTCCTGACCGGGCGCAACGAGTTCCAGGGCCCGCAGTCGCTCAAGAACCTCGCGAACGAGGGCTACCCGGCGCCGACGGGGGCGTTCTTCAAACCGAAGACCACCGCGCCGGACTACCTGCCGTGCGGGCTGACCTGCACCACCGTCCAGTACAAGTCGGGCACTCGGAAGCACATCGCCTCGACCGGCGCGACCATTCTCGCCAACTTCGGCGACCAGTTCAGCGACCTCGAGGGCGGCTACGCCGACTTCCCGGTCAAACTGCCGAATCCGATGTACTACCTGCCCTGACGGGAATATCCGCGCGTTCGGCGTCGCTGTGCCCGGTATGTCTGACAAGAAGGTGTTGAAGCCCAGCGCGGACCACCCGATCACGGTGGCGCCGAACGAGGCGCGAGTGGTCGTCACCGTCGGCGGCAAGGTCGTCGCGGACAGCGCGAACGCGCTCACGCTGCGGGAGGCGAACTACCCGCCCGCGCAGTACATCCCGCGTGCCGACGTCGACTTCGACCTGCTGGAGCGGACGGATCACTCGACGTACTGCCCGTTCAAGGGCGACGCGTCGTACTACAGCATCCGCACCGGCGACGGCCTCGCCGAGAACGCCGTCTGGACCTACGAGGCGCCGCACGACGCGGTCGCCGAGATCAAGGACCACGTGGCGTTCTACCCGACGAAGGTCGACGCGATCGAAGAGCGCTGACCGTTCACGGGAGCCGGTTGATCCGGTCCCCGTCGGCCGCCAGCGAGGTGTCGGGCTCGATGGGCCAGGCCTCCAGGCCGGGCGTGTCCAAGAGCGCGGCGATCAGGGCCTCGTCACCCGCGACGAGGGTCGAATCGAAGTCGACCTCGGTGGCCACGCACCACGCGCGGTCGTCCGGCCAGAACAGGTTGGGCGACTGCGCCTCGAACCAGTGCGGCCGGGGCCGCCAGCCGAGTTCGGTCGCGGACGTCAGCGGCCCGCGGAAGAGCAGGTAATCCCGGCCGGGATGGCGCAGGCGCGGCGCGGCGAGGTGTTCGCGGGACAGCGTCGCCTCGTCGGCCCAACCGTAGCCCTCCCAAAGGCAGAACCAGGCGTCCGACGTGGACGTGTGGTCGCCGAGCACGGCCAGCAGCGCGGTGAGGCTGTGCGTCGGCAGCGTCCCACGCCCCGGCGGGGAGCCCCGCCAGAGCGAGCCGGTGAGATTCACCGGATCCGGGGAGCCGACGAGCGCGTGCCACTGCATGGCGCCATGGGCCCGCCGTCCCGTCTCGGCCGCAGCTTCGCGCCAGCTCGCCCAGCCACCGCGATCGCGCTCGGCGGGATGGCAGAGGCGCGCGTAGGCGGCGTAACCACGTGGAACCGTGCGGCCCGCCGCGCCGAACGCGCCGCCGAGCCTGGACGAGATCCACTCGGCGGGGGACGGGTCGAGCACCGGCAGCAGCACGACGGCAAGTCTTCAGCAAGATCAAACGATGCGCATCTTGTCGGTGGGCGGGGGCATACTGCCGGACGTGGGTGTTCCGCTGCGCCGCCGTTCGGGTCGTTCGGTGTACCGCGAAAGCAGGCCGGGCGCGGCGGTGGCCGGCGTCGTCGAGAGCGCCTGGACGGGGTTGGTGGGCTGCCGTCGTCCGCTGAGGGTGTTCCCGGACGGCTGTGTGGACCTCGTGTGGGACGGGCGAGAGCTCGCCGCGGTCTCGACGGTGCGCGGTGTGGTGCGGCAGGATCTGCCGTCGGCGGTGTGGACCGCCGGGCTCCGCCTGCGGTGCGGCGTCGGCGGCGCGGTGCTGGGCCTGCCGATGACGGAGCTGGCGGCGGGCGCCACCCCGCTGCGCGACCTGTGGGCCGCTGGGGCTCGCCGCGCGGAATCCAAGCTGGCCGAGTGCCGGACGCCCGGCGAGGCACGGTCGGTGCTCGAAGCGCTGGTCGCCGAAAGGCTCCGGGACGTCGAGGTGGACGGGCTGTCGATCGTCGCCGCTCGCGCATTGCGTGCACCCGGCGCCCGCACCGATCGCGTGGCGGCGGAGCTGGGCGTGAGCGAGCGCGGCCTTCGGCGGCATGTGCGGCACGACGTCGGCGTCGGTCCGAAGGAACTGCAGCGGGTGCTGCGGTTTCACGGATTCCTCAAGCGGGTCGAGGCCGTGGCGCGCGACCACGCGTCGCTCGCCGACGTCGCCGCCGACGTGGGCTACGCGGATCAGTCCCATCTCGGGCGGGAATGCCGCCGGCTGTCGGGCGCGTCGCCCGGCGCGCTCGTGCGGTCCTGGACTGGCCGAAACGTTCCAGACTGACGCGGCCCGCCGAGGCGAAGATCGGGGAGTGCTCGAACCTTTCCGCGTCACCATCGACATCCGTACGGACGATCTCGACCTCAACGGTCACGTCCGCGGCCCCGCCTACCTCGCGTACGCCGATCACGCGCGCTGGGAATGCGTCTGGGCGGCGGGAGTGGACCCGTTGGCGCTCAAGGCCGGGAACCTCGGCCCGGTCAACCTCGAAACGACGATCCGGTTCCGCCGCGAGCTCCGCGCCCGCGCGCGGATCGACGTCCTGACCCGGTTCGCCTGGGAGCCGGGCAAAGTGTCACGGGTCGTCCAGGAGTTCGTGGCGCCGGACGGTGCCGTCGTGGCCGAGGTGGAAAGTGTCTCCGGACTGATGGATCTCGAACTACGGCGCCTGGTCCCGGACCCGGGACGGCACTGGGGGAAGTACGCTTCACGGCCGGAGGTCCTCGGCTTGCCGTGACTCGGCCACCCGCTTTTCGTAGAGGCTGGTGGGCCATTTCGCGCCAGGCGGGTCCGCCACGTGCTCGAAGCCCGCGCGCTCGTAGTACCCGCGCAAGGCCGGGTTGTCCCTCGTGGTCGCCACCCGGACGAAGGTCTTGTGGTGAGCCGCGGCCTTCTCTCCGACCCAGTCGATGATCCGGACCCCGAGCCCGGCCGCTTCCCGCGCCACCGCGAGGCGGCCCAGATAGTAGGCCGGTTCCTCGGTTTCGCCCCAGAGCTCGGGATCCGCCTCGGACACCGCACAGGTCGCGACCCGCCCGCCGGACCCGACGATCAGCAGCGCCTCGCCCGCCTGGATCTGATGCCGCACCGACTCCAGGGGAAAACGTTGCGGCCATTGATGAATCCCGCGCGCGGCCAGCCAGGCGGCGGCGTCGGCGAGGAGGTCGAGCACGACGTCCTCCTCGCCCGCCCTGGCCGGGCGGATGGTGGTCTCCGGGGTGAGCGGCTCGGGACCGGCGAGGATCGGCATGTCCCGATGATGCCCCGGCGATGGTTGGATGTCCGTCGTGGTCGACGAGAACCTCGTGCGGAAGCTGATCGCGGCACAGTTCCCCCGGTGGGCCGGGCTGGCGATCGAACGATGGCCTTCCGGCGGCACGGTCAACGCCATGTTCCGCCTGGGCGACGACATGGCCGTGCGGTTGCCGCTGACCAAGAGCGGCGCGAAGGACGTGGCGCTGGAACAGAAGTGGCTGCCCCGGATCGCACCGAGGCTGCCCACGCCGATCCCCGAGGTGCTCGGGGCAGGGGTGCCCGCCGACGGATACCCGTGGCCGTGGTCGGTTTACCGCTGGCTGCCGGGCGAGAACCCACTGCCGGAAGCGCTCGGCTCACCCGTGCCGCTGGCCGAAGACCTGGCCGAATTCGTGCTGGCGATGCGGCGCGTCCCGCCGTCGCCGTCACTGGCGCCGAAAGCGCACCGCGGCGGACCGCTCGCGACGTTGGACGCGGAGACGCGATCGGCGATCGAAAGCCTGCGCGGGATCCCGGAAGAGAACGTCGACTGCGACGCCGTCCTGGCTCTCTGGGAGACGGCTCTGCGAGTCCCGGCGTGGGAGGAAGCGCCGGTGTGGCTGCACGCTGATCTGATGCCGGGCAATCTGTTGGTGTCCGTGGGCAGGCTGTCCGCGGTGATCGATTTCGGCTGCATGGGAGTGGGCGATCCGGCCTGTGACCTGTTTCCGGCGTGGAATCTGCTGCCCTCTTCCGGGAGGGAAGCCTTCCGGGAAGCGCTGGGCGTGGACGACGCGAGCTGGAACCGCGGCCGCGGCCGGACGCTTTCGCAGGCGCTGATCGCGCTGCCGTACTACCGCACGACCAACGAGGCCATGGCGGGCAACGCGCGGCACGTGATCCGGGCGGTGCTCGACGACGTTGGGTGATCCGCTGCCGGGGCGCTCCGTGAAGCGTTTTGGTTTTACGGTTCCAGAATGACGAGGATCCGATCGAGCTGACGGTCCACCCGGCTCGCGACCATCTGGTCGCGCCGGTCGTTGTGGAGCCGGAAGTCAAACGTGTCGTGGTGAGACCGCGAACAAGGAGGCCTTCGGCGCGAGGCACGGGCGCCGACGTCGCCCTGCTACCCCTTGAGTGTCCACACAGGACCGTTCCTGGTGTCCAAATGCGGGTTTGATGTTCGCATGGCCGGTTTTCCGTGGGGTCGTGAGTGGCAAGTGGGGTTGTAAAACCCCAACCCCACCAACCCCCCCCCCCCCCAACGGGTGGGTTTTCCCAAAAAGCGAAATTATGGACAAGGCAAATAATTATTTG
>NZ_JBIWKX010000046.1:13716-61961 GCF_044765885.1 Amycolatopsis sp. NPDC102389 | reverse complement strand
CACACAAGCCCTGGTCACCACGCCGACAGGCCGGTCAGTGTCCGTGAGGTCCTGAAACATCAACTGTCCGACATGTCCTGAACTCAGACATGGGGCTAGAACCCCACTTGCCACTCACGGCCCCGGTGCGAAGATGCGCAAAGTTCCCAAATCGGTCACTTGTAGCTCGAAAAGTGTCCCATGTGGACACTCGCAGCCCGATCAGCCCTCGTCGGTCGGCGCGGACCCGGGCTACAAAGGGTGCGCGGCACGCCATATTTGACTTACCCCTCAATAACCCTCTTTATCACTCACGACCCGCGCGAGAAGGCCACAAAACAGGCATTTCGACTCAACAAGTGTCCCTTGTGGACAGTCGAGACCGCGCCGAGTTCTCCTCGGGAAGCCAGCTCACTCCGTCGATAACCCGAATCGCCGCTCACGAACGCGCGGCATCCTGCCGTCGCACCATCTCGGCGATCCACACGGGCGCGTACGGTGACGTGCAGTTCGGCGGCGTCGGGTAGTCCTTGAGCACTTCCAGCCGCTCCCCGATGCCGATCGCCCGGGCACGGTGCTCCGCGTGGTCGATGCCGATCTGCGCCAGGCAGTGGTTCATCGCCCACTGCAGCCGATCCGGCGCGGTCTTCAGCTCCGCCTCGATGACGTCGAGCAGGCCGGCGAGGTCGAGGCCCTCGGGCTTCTTCGCCACGCGTTCGGTGGTCAGCGCCCAGCCGGCGCTCGCGACCACGGGGTCCGGGTCGGCGGACCACGCCACGCGCAGCTCTTCGGCGTGCGGATTCTTCTTGACCACGTAGTTCACGAGCCAGTCGTGCACCTTCGGGGTGCGGGCCTCGCGCACCATGCGGTCCAGGTCGTCGCGTCCGAACGCCTTCGGGCGGCAGATGAGGAGTGCGAGCAGTTTCGCCGCGGTGTCGCCCGTTTCCCAGAGCTCCAGTGCGAGTTCCTGCTGGGTTTTCAGCCGCTTCGCGATCGCGCGCAGCTTGCCGAGGTTCACCCCGTGGTCGTCGCCGTGCTTCTCGTTCACCTGGCGTGCGCGCGGATCCTCGAGCTCGGCCAGTTCGGCCAGCACCTCGGCCGTCGTCGTCCCGGTCACCTGTCCAGCCTACGAGGCGCTCCCGGGTGGAGGAGCTCGGCCCCTCCACCCGGGAGCTTCGACCGCTAGCCGCGTCGTGCCAGGTCGTCGGCGTGCTCACGCAGGAGCGCGGCGACGCGCGGCCAGCCGACGTTGATCCGCCGGGCCCAGCCACGATGACGCTGCACGAGGTCCTCCGAGTCTCCGTCCTGGACGGTCAGTCCGGCGGCGAAGCCTTCGCGGAGGTACCCGCCGTCGGCGACGTCCAGGACGTCCCGGACCGGCTCCGGCGGCCATCCGCCGTCGGGAAGCGGGGAACCGCTCGCCAGCAGGGTGCCGATCGCCCGGTCGCCGAACTCGGCCCGCCCACGTCCGGCGAACTCCGTGCGGGCGCGTGAGACCCAGGCCTTGAGCGCGGCACCGTCGAGACCGGAGCCGGTGGTGCCCGGCATGGTGCGCGTCTCGAAGATCGTCAGCCACGCGGTGACCGGTTCCACGTTTCCGGCGCCGTCGTCCGCGGGCTGGATCCGGGTGCAGAGATCGACGAACCCGCCGGGGTTCTCGGCGAGGATCCGCTGCAGGCTCCGCGGTTTCCGGTGGTGTTTGAGCGCCGCGTGGAACCGCAGCTCCAACCGGGCGACCGCGACGTCCGAACCGCCGGTCTCGACCAGGTGGTCGAGCAGCGGGCCCACGTTCGCGACGGCCTTGCGGTCGGGGGCCTCGACCCCGTCGGCGGACGCCTGGAGCAGCACTTCCTCGATCAGGGACGCGGGCAGGGAGGCCGCGGCGCGCACACCCGCCGCGAGCGCCTTGACCGCGGCCCATGGCCGACGCCGCGCGAGTTGCGTGACGAAGAACGATTCCTGTCCTTCGGGAAGCGGCGACGGACCGACGTGCGTCCAGTAGCCCTCGAGAACCGCTTCGTCGGCGGACTCGAAAAGCGCCAGCGCGTGCTCCACGGGAACGGCGAGAAGGAAATCGACCAGCCTGTCCTGCTCCTTGAGCTGGATCGCGATCTCCTGACGCCATTCTTCGTCCTGTGACCGCGCCATCTCACCGGCCCAGCCCGCCGCCCAGTCCTCGCGCCCCAGTTCGGCGAGCGCGTCTTCCTGGAGGTCGTCCGCGGCCACCTGGGCCGCGACCACACCGACCAGCCGGGGCAGGGCACTCTCGGCGGCGAGGGCGCTCAGCCCGGCGGCGCCGTGTTCGCGCAGGACACCGCTGACGGCGTCACGGCGAAGGCGCTCGATCTCGGCTTCACGCGCTTCGGGTTCGAGGGATTCGCCGCCGTCCAGGTACGGATTCCGGCCGAACAACAGGCCGTGCCGCCCCGGATTGACCGCGGGCTCGATCAGTTCGGCACAGGATTCCAGCCACTGCAGCAGATCCTCCGGCAGCGTCCAGCCGGCTCCGGCGTGATGACGGTGCTCGGCGGTCAACCCGGTGAGGAGGCTCCACAGCCGAAGACGTTCGTCCGCCGAGAGCCGTTCGGTGTCCAGCCTCGTGAAGGCTTCCACGACGCGGTCCCACTGGGCGGCGGTCAGCTCGGGCAGCCGCTCGAAGAACTCGCACCATCGATGCGGCCGTTCCGCCAGCGCCGACAACGCCGCGGCGACCAGCTCGTCCTCGAATTCCGGTCCGTCGGCGACGGCCACCGGCGCCGCCGGGACCGTCCATTCCAGACGGACCCGGGGCCGCCTCGGACTCGCGAGGAGGTGTCCTCGCGGACCGCGCAGCAGCGCGAGTGCCAGCCGCCAGCCGGCTTCGGGCGAGCGACGGCCGATCGCCTTGACCAGCTCCGTCCGCTGCCCGCCGGGCAGGTCGAGATACGGGTACCACGGCTGCACGAGGGTGATCAGGGATTCGAGCGGCTGGTCGCCCGCCTCCCGCCCCGGCCGCGTCAGCTCGGCCAGCAGGGAGACCACCATCGGCAACGCGTCGTCGGACCAGCCGACCGTTTCCAACGCCGCGATCAGGCCGTCGGAAGTGCCGCTCAGCGGCGACGGGTCGCTGGTCAGCGCGTGATCGACGGCGGCGAGGAACTCGTGAGGAGCGGCTTCGGCGAGCAAGGGCAGCACATCGGCGAGCGACCGCCAGAGCATCCCGTCCCCGTCGTCGTTGGCCCGCGCGAGCACCTCGCGGACGAGCCGCGCGGCATGGTCGGCGCACGCGACGCCGCCGGAAAGCGTCGTCTCCCCCTCGGCGGCCAGAAGCGCCGCGCTCCGGGCCAGCCCGTGCCTCAGGTCCGCCGACCACTTCCGCCCTGGCTCCCGCTCGGTGAGCACCTTGACGGCTTCCTCGTGCCAGCGCCGCAGATCCTGCGCGCTCAGCCTGCCGTGCAGAAGCGCCCACGCGTCGTGCGGATCCGCCAGCCGCACGACGTCGCCCGAGCGGGCGAGCAGAGGATCGTCGCCGGTCTCGGACCTGGCGGAGAAACGGGTGAGCTCGTCGATCTCCCGGCCGGCGATCGCGGCGATCTCGTCCAGATCGTGCCGCGATCCCGCCGACCAGCGGCCGATCAGCAGGAGCGGCGCGGCGAGATCGCGCTCCAGCGGGTTCACCCACTTCGGGAGATCACCCGTGACGGCCAGCCTGCGGCGCAGTCCGCCGAGGCTCCGCCGGGCGAGGTCCGCGTAGGCGGTCGCGTCGGCGGGCGGGACACCGGCCGCGGCGAACGCTTCGGCCGCCTCGACGCGAGGGATTCCAGGCAGCACCAGGAGATCGGCACCGGTGCGGTCCGGCGTGCGCCGCACCACGACGACGTGGCCGCCGACGGTGTCCACCTCCCCCACCTCGACGCCGTCCACCACGGCGACGAAAGGACCGGCCAGGTCGCGGCAGTGACGCCAAGCCTCCCGGCTGGACACCCGGACCGCCCGGAGCCCCGGACGCTGGGCCGCCAACGCGGTCGCGACGAACGCCGCGGCCTCGGTACGGCTGCCCGCGTACACGGGAAGGACCGATGGCGAGGCGTCCAGCCAGTCGCACAACCGGTCCACTTCGCGGGCCCGGCCGAGTACCGGGAGGGCCTCGGGCAGGACGGGACGCGTCTCGTCCCGCCAGAACTCGAGCCATTCCGCCAGGTCTTCGAGGCCTTGGACGACACCGATGCCCAGCTCCGGGGCGACGCGGGTCAGTTCGGTGATCAGGCCCGCGATGTCCTGTTCCGCCGTGTGTCTGCCGAGCCGCCGGTACCGCAGGCGGGAAAGGCCGGCGATTTCGGACGGCAGTTCGCTTTCGCCGGGCATGACGGCGTCGTCGACGAGGACCGGGACGATCCGCTTCCCGAGCCGGAGTGCCTCGGCGACCTCAGCCTGGACCGATTCGTCGAGCTCCTCGGTGCCGATCGGCACCACCAGGACGGACGCGGCGCCGCCGGACCGGACGATCCGGTCCTTTCCGAACACGTGACCAAGACTCCGGTCGAGACCACGGAGCCGGTCCTGACCGTCGCCGGCCCGGACGGTGATGAAGATTCCTGCCATGGTGCGAAATCCTTTCCAGCGAGCACAGTTGACGAGACGTACGGGCGGTGGTTCAGTCGGCTTCGCCGCGGGCGCGGTCGAGCACCTCCTCGACGCTGAGCGGGCTGGCCGGATGGTGGGTGAGGCACAGCGGGGTGGTCACCCGCTGGAAGCCGAACGCCTCGCCCGACACGTAGAACTGGGCGCGTTCCAGCCGCGAGATGTCGTCGACGGGGCTGCCCTTGGCCCTGGCGAGTTCGTTCGCGGCGGCGATCTGGGCCGGGCTGTTGAGCCTGCCGAAGAACTGCGTCATCGCGTTGCCGACGACCTGGTTGTGCAGGCCCTTCGGCGCCTGCGTCGCGAACAGCAGGCCCAGGCCGTACTTCCGGGCCTGCGAAGCGAGCACGATGGTGCTGCGCGTGCTCGCCGTGAGCGTCCCCGACGCGGCGAGCATCTGTGCCTCGTCCATGACGAAGAGCGCGCCGAGCGGCCGGTCGCCGGCCGGATTCCGCTTGGCCCAGGCGAAGAGTTCCATCTGGAGCTGGTTGACGAAGTTCTGCCGTTGTTTCTCCGAGGGCAGCCCGATGAAGCTGATCACCGAAACCCTTGCCCGCTTGCCTTCCCCGGGAGCGAGCAGGAGCGCCGGGTCGACGGGCTCGCCGCCGCCCGCCAGGAGCGGGTCGTTGACCATGGAGGCCTTCAGCAGCTCGGCCAGCTCGGCCGCCAGCTTTCTCCCGTCGTTCAACGTGCTCACCCCGTCGGGCAGGTCTTCGAGCACCTCGATGAGCGCGGGCAGGCTGCGTGATCCGGTCCGGGCGTGGTGCACGACTGCCTGCCGCAGCACCGCGAGCCCGACGGTGGCCTTTCCCGTGCTGCCGGTCAGTTTCACCTGCGGTGCGAGGGTCGCCACCGCGACCTCGACGGCCGCGTTGAACTCGTCCTCGTCGTCGAGCACACCGGCGAAATCGGGCAACGGCTGGAACGCGAGCGGCCTGCCACCCGCCCGCCCCGGCGTCCACACGACGACGTCGGTCTCGGCCAGGTAGCGCTTGGCGAGCTCGGCGTCGTCCGCTCCCCATGCCTCGGGCGGCTCCGGCCAAGCGTCGCCGAGGCGGGCGAGGTCGTTGTTCGGATCCAGCACGATCGCGGACACGCCCTGCAGCGCGCACTCCTCCACGATCCGCCGCAGCAGCACCGTTTTCCCGGAACCCGAACCCGCGAACACCGCGGCGTGCTTGCGCAACGCCGTCAGTTCGATCCGGACCGGCTTCCCGCTGCCCGCGGTGCCCAGGGTGATCTCGCCATCGACCGGCGACGCCGACGACGCGTGCATTTCACTGGACACCGCACGGGGCTGGGGCTCCGGCAGGACTTCCGCCAGGAGTTCCGACCGGCCGGCGGGCCGCCGGTCGACGAGCCACTCGTGGAGTTCGCGGCTTCCCTCGGCGAACATCTTGTCCAGTGCCCAGAACGTGCGGATGTCCGCATCGGACATTCCCCGGGATTTGCCGCCCTCCTTCAAGAATTCCTTGAGTTCCGCCTGGGTCTTCACCCCGCCCGACCACGCCGGGTTGCGCAGCAGCACCAGATGCCGGTTCTCCGCGCCCTTCCGCACGCCGGCCGCCGACCGGGCCTTGCGGAACCGGTGCAGCGCGGCGATCGGATGTGACGCCGCGATCGCCCGGAACGCCCAGTGCTCTTCGAGGTCGGACGCCTCGTCCACCGTGCGGGTGAGCCAGGCGTGCAGCTCGTTGCGGTCGCTCTTCGCCCCGTAGACCCATTCCAGGTTGTCGTCACCGACCTCGGTGATCCAGCCCCGGATCGCGGCGGACAGCAGCCGGGGCATCACCTTGTCCTCGACCTTCGGATCCAGCAGTGCCGACGGTTCGGCCTCCGAGCGATGTTCCTCGAACCGCTTGTCCAGTTCCGCGAACCGATCGGCGGCCATCGCCGGACGCGGCGGCCCGGCCGACCGCACGCCGCCTTCGTCGAACGTCGTCAGCTCGATGATCCGGCCGGCCCGGACGCAAGCGTCGATATGCGCGCCGATCCGTTTCAGGACGTCTCGCGGCGACATCTCGTCCCATTCCCCGTCGAAGGCCGAAGGCGACACCGGCCAAGTGGGGTAAGGAGGGGCGAACTTCATCGCCTCGTACGCGACTCCGAGCCGTTTCTCGACCAACGCCCTGCCGACTTCGGCATCGGTGACCCGGCCGAGGATCAGGGCTTCACGGAAGCGATCCGGGACGGTGTCGGTGGCCTTCGCCTTGAGCAGCTCCCACGTGCCGGGGAGGCACGCGAGGACCGTCATGGTCCTTCTGGTCACTTCCCGCAGGCCCATCAGCCCGTCCGCGATCTGGGCGACGAGCAGGTCCTGTTCGTCACTGTTCCGCACTTGCTGGAGAGCCACCGCGGAGCGGGCCACCAGGGTGTCGAGCTGATCGACGGCGATCACGATCGGGCCGGTGAGCGCGAGCAGCCGCGTGATGTTCCTGACCTGGGTCTTCGCGGATTTCGGATCCGATCGGATCCCCCATTTGCGGCGGTCGCCGGATTTCGACTCCGCGAACACGCCGAGGTAGTCGTCCCCGACGTAGTTCTTGCTCGGGTCTTCGCTCGCGTAGAGCACCAGCGCCCGTGCCGTGTCGGCGCATTCCCTGGCGACGTCGCGATCCAGAGCGCGCAGGCCGTCGACGAACGTGTCGACGTCGGCCCTCGACAGGCCACGCCCGTCCAGGATCTTCTTGGTGACGTTCGCGTCGATGCTCGCGCGAAGGCACACGCGCCGGAGGAAGCTGGTGAGCTGAGGGACGCCGGAGCCGTCGAGCCGCGAAAGTCCCCGGCGCATCGCCTCGGCGGTGTTCTCCCAGAACGCGTCGCCCGCCGTGAGGTCGTTGAGGAAGAAGTAGCCGCGGGCATCGTGGGCCTGTCTCCGGACGAGACCGAGCAGGTGGGTCTTGCCGACGCCCTTCTTCCCTTGGAGGACCAGCCCGATCGGGCTCGGGCCGTCGCTGGCGACGGCCACCTTGATCCCCGCGCTGACCTGCTTCAGCACGCCGGTGTGCAGGCCGTCGACGTGATACGGCGAATCACGCCACACGTGATCGGGGGTGTCGGCCCAGTCGAACCGCAGGGCCGCGAGCGCGGTCAGCTCGTCCATCACGGCGCCTCGATCGAGATCAGATGGTTGTCCTCACCGCCGATGCGGATCGCCGCCGCGTGATCGGCGGCGGTGAGCGCCTTGCGATTCGATTCCGGCACCAGATGCGCCTGTCCCGAGCGGCTGAGTTCCTTCAAGACCGCGTCGACGTCCACAGTGGACGCTTCGCCGAGCATCGGCCGCAGCTCCACCAGCGCGACCCAGTCACGCGGCGAACGGGAGAGCTTGCGATAGGCGATCCGGATCCGGGACTCGATCTCTTCGATCGTCAGGTCGACGTCGGGCATGAAGAGGTCGGCGAGCCGGAGCTTCTCGCGCTTGAGATGTCTGCCAAGGCCGCCGAGCACGACGTACAGGGCACTGCCCAGGCTGCTCCGGGGCAGCGGCGCCTCTTCCTGGCTCAATTCCTCCTCGCACCAGGCCCAGCCGCGCTCGGTCAGCTCGTGGTAGAAGGGACGGCCGCGCTGTTCGCTGGCGACCAGATCGAGGCCGTTGAGCTGACGGCGTTCCTTACCGTCGAGGGCGAAGCCGACGATCTCCCGCAGCTCCGGGTTCGACACCTCGCGGGCGACCACCATCAGCGCCAGCATCGCCGCGGTCTGCTTCTGTCCCAATCGATCCGTCATCCGTGATCCTTCCGTACCTGATTAGCGCTGATCGAGAAATCCGCTGAATCCATGGCGCGTCAACCTGGCTTCCGAGGTGCGCACGGCCCATTCGATCGCCGACCGGGTCTCCGGCGGGGCGAGCACGCGATGGCCCGGTGCCGCGTCGGTCGCTCGGACCCGCGTGACCGACATGAGCTCCTCGGCGAGGTCCTGCACCCGTTCCCGGGCCCCCGCGCCGATCGCGACCTGCAGTTCGGCGACGATCTCGTCCACCAGTCCCCAGATGAGCGGCCGCAGCCGGGCCCGCTCGGCCTGCCGGAGCACCCCGGCGACGTCGAGGTCACCCGGTTCGACGAGTGCCGTCGTCCCGGCGAGCTGGTCCACCAGGTTCCGGGCGATCTCCACCGGCCCGCGCGACGGGCCGAACCGGAGATGCCGCAGGTTGCCGACGTAACCCGGCAACGCGTGCGGGTCGGTGTCCTTGGTGAGCACCGGGACGACGCGCCGATCCTGGCCGAGGGTCCGGTGCAGGAACAGTTCGACCTCGGCCGACTGCCACCGGCTCACCTCCCGGTCGACGATCAGGCACAGGTGTTTCGCGTCGTCCTCGGTCTTTTCGAGCATCGACCGTTCCCCGGACAACGACAGCACCGGCCGGATACCGAGTTCCACCAGGTACTTCATGAGGTCGTCGGCGAGCTGCTTCGTGGGTCTCGTCGTGCTGACCCGGACGTCGTGGGCGAAGGTGCGCTTCTCCGCGCGGATCGCGGCGACGTAGGCGTCCCGGTTCTCGGCGAGCAGGTCCGTCCGGTCGAAGTCGTGCGCGACGACCGCCGCGACCGTTTCCAGCGCGAAACTGATCTGATCGACGCCCGGGCTGAGTTCCGTCATCACCGGGAGCTGCTCGCCGAAGGTCCAGAAGGAGACGTACGGCAGCGTCAGATGACGCGACATCACGTCGGGCGAGACGTCGCGGTCGAGCCAGCTGCGGAACAGGTCCTTGGTCTCTTCGAGACAGATGCGCCGCCACTCCTCCGAGCGCGCGTACTCCTCGCGGGCGTCGAATCTCGACAGCACCGGGAGGACGGTGAGCTGTGGACGGTCGTAGGGCATGCGGTCGCGAGCGGCGTTGGCGCGCTCGGCGATGTCGACGGCGCCCTTCATACTCTGCACGTTCGCCGTGAACAGGACGACGAGCCGGTCCGGAAGATGCGCGGTGCAGATGCCCCCGATGTCGGAGATCCCCGTGCGGCTGTCGATGAGGACGTAGTCGTAGCCGGCGGTCCACTGCTCCCGGCACTGTTCGAGGTAGTCGCCGAAACCCTGTTCGTAGAGGGCTTCCCAGTCGAGGTCCTGCACTCGCCGGACGTAGGCGTCGTCCGCGCGGCCCGCGGTGATGACGTCGAGCTTCACCTTCCCGGTCAGCCGGGTCGTATGCGCGCCGGGGCGGAGCCTGCCGTCGCGGAAGTCGTCGATCAGGTCCACGACGCCGCCCGACGGGGGCTCGCTCATCATGGGCCGGAAGTAGGTGTCCAGACCGGGCGCTTCGAGGTCCCAGTCCAAACACAACACCCGGTATCCCCAGCGTGCCAGGAGAACGGCGATATTGGCCAAGGTGAAGCTCCGACCGACGCCGCCCTTGTAGGAGTAGAAGGTGACCACGGTTCCCGGCATGGGTCAGAACCTCGGCAGCTTCGACGGCCTCGGCGGTTCGGGCGCCGGGGTTTCGACCGGCCATCCGGGACACCACGGCGGTGCCTGCGCGATGATCTCCACCAGTTCCTCCACCATCCGCTCCATCTCACGGTCGAAGTCGAGGTACTCGGGAGTGTTCTGATACTGCGGATGCGGCTTGTTCCAGTTCCGGAAACTGTGCATTCGGCGTTCGTGGGCCCAGTCGGGAAAGTTTTCCGAATCACTGAAGATCACCGGATAGATCAACCGGCCCGCCTTCGCCGCGCCGTCCCGCGCGACGATTTCCTCTCGTTTCGCCATCGTGTGCCATTCGGCGAGGCACCACTCGTCGCGAAAGTACTTCGGGGAGCACACGGGGATCAGGATCCGAGCGCGCTGCAACGCGTCGCGGATCTCTTGCGGCCACCTTCCCCCGACGGGAATGCCGTCCTCGAGAAATATCTTGACGTCATAGTCGACATTGTCGTCCAGAAGTCTCTGCAGCCGAGGATGGAAGTGATTCCGCACCCAGTCGGGGGCGTCGCCTCCACCTCGGCGATAGCTGATGAACAGGTGGTACTCGTACACCAGCGCCATCGCCCCTTCGCACCCCGATCCGTTTGACAGCCCCGATCGTAGGGGTCGACGACGCTTTCGAAATAGGTACAAAAACACGACAAAAACTGGACACGGCGTCGCGCAGGAGCCCGCGAAAGACAGAAAGATGACAAGCGGGCGACAATGGGTGTCCCGTGCACGTTCGATCGTCGAGAATGCGACCACCCGGACGGCAGGGCACCCTTCACCCGACAGGAGTTTCGATGGCCGACAACGAGGCGCCGCATGTGTTCGTCACTTACGCACATGATTCACCGGAGCACAAGGAGCGGGTCCGCCGCTTCGCGGATTTCCTGCACGGCAGGATCGGTCTCGAAGTGCACCTTGATCAATGGGACGACGGCGAACGTCGCGACTGGTCTTTGTGGGCGTTGAAGCACCTCGACACGGCGAATTTCGTGGTCGTCATCGCCTCACCGGAGTACAAACGCCGTGCCGAGGGAAACGCGGCGTTCGACGAAGGCCGGGGCTCTCAGTTCGAGGCGGCACGGATCCGCGACCGCCTGACCAGGGATCTCGGCGGCGAGGTCAAACGGATCCTTCCGGTCGTGTTCCCCCAGCAGTCCGTCGACGACATCCCGAACTTCCTCAACCCGCACTCCACCACGAGATATCCGGTCGACGTGTTCACCGAGGACGGCGTTGAGGATCTCCTGGCCGCGATCACCGGCCGGGCCCGGCACCAGCGCCCCGAACGCGGCCGGTGGCTCGGCGGCACGGCGGGCGCGCCCGGCCCCGGCAGGACCTCGCTGGCGACCGGTCTGGAATGGCGGGCGTGCAGCGACGGTATCCGGACCGAAGGCGCGCGGATCAACGACGTGCACTACGCGGACAGCATCGTTTTACGGGCCGCAGAGCGGCTCGCCTTCGTGGAAGTGGACCTCGGGATGGCTTACCGAAGGCTGACCGCGGTGGCCGGAGTCCTCGACGACGCGGCCGAACCGTTCCAGGTCGGGCACTTCCGCGTCCTCCTCGACGGAAGGCCGTCACCCGAAGTCAAGGTGGCGCTGGGAAAACCGGCGAAGATCGACATCGGGGTCGCCGGCGTGCTGAAGCTCCGGCTGGAATTCCACCGTCCGGGTACGACGGAGAGCAAATGGCTCCCGGAACTGGCGTGGGGCGACCCCGTGCTGGAGTAGCCGGTGAGGACGGCTTGCCCGGCTCCCATGTCGCGAAAGCCACTTTCGGGACGTCAGACGTCGCGAAAGTGGCTTTCGCGACACTGCCGCATCCCGAGCCCCTCAAGAGAAGTCGTCCTCCTCCCGCACCAGTTCGCGGAGCTTCACCAGCCCCCGATGCTGTTTGACCCGCACGTTCCCCGGCGTCAGCCCGAGCGCGGCCGCGGTCTCGGTGGCGGTCAGCCCGACGACGATCCGCAGGGTGAGCACCTCTCGCTGCAGCTTCGGGAGCCGGGCGACGAGCCTGCCCAGCCGCGCGCCGAGGTCGACGCCGAGCACGTGGCTTTCCGGCTCGTTGCGGACCGATCCGGCCTCCGGCAGCTCGGGCACGGGGTCGGATCGGTCGCGGGACACCACGCGGAAGGCGTCCGCGACCTTGTTGGCCGCGATCGCCCGGACGAGGTAGAGGAACGATCCGCCGCGATCTTCGTACACCGGCAGCATTTTGAAGACCGCGAGGCACACCTCTTGCGCGACGTCGTCGGCCGAAAGATAGGAGAGATCGCGGCCGCCCATCCGCGCGCGGCAATAGCGCACCAGCATCGGCTTCACGACGGCGAGCAGCCTCTCGACGGCGTCCTCGTCGCCGGTCTTCGCCGCCATGACGAGCGGATCGAGCATCTCTTTGGTCAGACGGCCCGCCGGGCGCGGAAGAGTGCCCAAAGCGCGGTATCCCTGGACTTCGCCGCCGGTCGGGCGCGTGTCGATGGTCGGCATCGGATCAGCCCATCACTTTCGCGGTCGAATCGAGCCGCCGGACTTGCGCGACAAAGGCGTTCATCCGCCATCGGAGGCTGTACGCCTTCGCCGTGTCGCCGAAGGTCTTCTTGTGGAGGATCGCGGCCAGTTCACCGACGGTGCGTCCGTCCGCCTCGGAGATCTTGAGGGAGATCCCCTGCCGGGCACCGTCGAACTCCGGGGATCGGGCGATCATCGGGTTGCCGTCGTCCGCGACGGACCAGCCCTTCCGGGCGATCTTCTTCTTGAAGACCTGCCGCAGCTGCTGCCCGCTCAGCGTGGTTTCCACGCGGCGCGGCCGGAATCCGTGTCTCTTGAAGGCGACATAGCCCAGGTACAGAACGGCGATCACGACGAGGATCAGGGCGCCGGTCGCGCCGTTTCCCTCGCTCGTGGTTCCACTGGCGATTCCCATGCTCTCTCCCGGGCGTTCGCGGTCCGAATGCCCGGTAATCGGGGAAAGCGGGGATGGCGTTGCGAGCCGCGGTTTCTTGTCCTCGTTTTGTCCGTTGCCGGAACACCTGTCCTTTCCGCTTTCCGGCGGAATTCACCGAAAAGCGGGCAGATCAAGGACAGCTTTCGCCACGGCGCGATCGCCGGGTAGCGAAACCGTCACCGGGATCGATCCCTGCGCTGTCGAACCGCCACGATCACGGGGAGAGCACAGATGACCAAGTCCGCTCACAGCACGGATCGTTTCGATGTCCTCCTGTGTTTCACCCCCGACGATCCGGACGGCACGGCGCCGATGGACGAGGTGGAAACGGCTCTACGCGACGCTGGGCTCCGTGTTCTCCGGGACACCGCCCCGATCACGCGCGAAGTCGCCGACGCGCTCGCGAATTCCCCTCTCGTGCTGGTCCATCGCTCGCGTGCCGGCCGGGTCCTGGTCATCGATCCGGAGGGGGACGGCGAATACGCGGCCGATCCGCGGAACCTGGTCGAACTGGTCTTGCGCAAGGTGGCCGTCGCCCGCCCGGCCCGGCTGGTCGGGAGGTATCGCGAACTCCGCGCGATCCATCATGGCCTGCACGCCCATCCGGTCCTGATGGTGCGGGGCCTGCCGGGTGTGGGCAAGACCGCGCTGGTCGAACAGTACGCCCGCCTCTCCCAGGGCATCTTCGACGGCGGTGTCCTGCGGCTCGGCCCGTTCGGGCAGCACGCGCCCGAAGACGTCCTGTCCCAGTTCCACCTCGCTCTGGCCCGCGCGGCCGGGGATCGGCTGGGCGCCGACCTGGCGGGCATGGACTTCGACCGGCTGCGCGACCACGTCGCCGAGCGGATCGGCGCGGGCGGACTGCGCGTTCTCGTCCTCATCGACGACGTACCGGCGGGGCTCCCGTCGGACGTCCTCGAGCGCCTGCTTCTCCCCACTTCCGCGGTGTCCACGGTGCTCGTCGGCCGGGCGGGGAATTCTCCGTGGGACGTCGTGGTGCTGGACCTCGCCGGGTTGTCGCCGGCGGAAGGACTCAGGCTGTTCAGCGAATACCGCGCGCCCGCCGATGACGCCGAACAAGAGGCGGTGCTCCGTCTCGTCGAGCACTGCGGCGGGCACCCGATCACGCTGCGTGCCAACGCTTTGGCCGCGCTAAGCCAGGGCACCGTGCCTGCCGCCTCCTGTCCGGACACGGCACCGCCGGCGATCCGTGGCCTGCTCGACGGCTGTGGTCCGGTCGCCACCGGGATCGTCCGGCTGGGCGGGCTGCTGGCGCCTGCCCCCTTTCCGCTCGGCATCGCCCGTGACGTTCTCGGAGACGGAGACGGTTTCGCGGAAGCCGTCGGCGAGCTGGAGGAACGAGGTCTCGCCTCCCTTGTGGACGGAGGGCTACGACTGCAACCACTCGTCGCGGAAGTGGCCGGCGCCCGGCTCGATCCCGGTGACCTGCCCGACTCCGCGGCGAAGTCCTTGCTACGGCTGCTTTCCGACGACCGCGCCGCATACCGGGACTTCCTCCTCCAGCATGCCCGCATCCTCGCCGAGCGCACGTCCGCGGCGCACCGGCTCCGGCTCCTGCGCGCGGTCGCGGCCGCACATGAAAGGCACAGGGACTTCTTCGCCGCCGGTGAGATCCACGCCATGATCTTGTCCACCGAAGGCGCCACGAGCACGGACTTCGCGACGGCCGCACGGGTGGAGATCGCCTGCGGGCTGTACCCGGAGGCCGTGGGGCACGCCCGCGACGCGGTGCGGTCCGCGGCGGACGACGACGAGCGGTGCGCAGCCAGGTTGATCGGCGCACAGGCATTCGACTGTCAGGGCGACTACGACGCCGGTGACCGGACGTTCTGGCACGAGCTCCCCTGCCAAGGTGAAGCCCGGTTTCCCGCGGTCGTGGCGAGTGCGCAGGCCCTGCGCCTCCGGGGCCGTGCCAAGGAGGCCATCACCTCGCTCGACGCGATCCTGCCGGAGCTTCACGGCTCGCCGCACGGAGATCTCCTGCCGTCGGCTCTGCTCGAATACGCCCGCGCGCTGCTGCTCGACGACCGTCCACGGCGGGCACGCGATGTCGCGGCGGAGGTGATCGCGGCGTTCCACGCCACCGGCAGGGCGCGGCACTTCCAGTGCACCGAAGCCGAATTGCTGTGGGCGGAGTCGACGGTCACCCTCGACCTCCGAGACGTTCATCCGGACTGCGCCGCCGCTGTACTGCGCGAACTCGAAAGCGGCTACGGACGACGTCGCGGCCCGGAAAGCCCGCTGACCTTGACCGCCGCGGCCATGGCAGGCCGCGCGCTCCTGCTGATGGGGCGGCCGGAGCAGGCCCTGCGCGCGCTGAGCGCGACCGAGCGGACCGTGCTCCGCGTCATCGGCGGCGAACACCGCTTGCGGTACCGGATCGGGCACGGAATCGCCCTGGCGTACGGACAGCTGCGCGATTTCGGCCGCCAGGCCGAACTCCTCGAGGAAATCCTCCAGCCCCAGATCCGGCTGCTGGGCTCGACCCATCCGGAGACCCTCGAGACCCGGCTCGACCTCGGCCTCGCGCTGGCCTTCAGCGGGCCCGGCCGGTACCGGCGTGCCATCGAACTGGTCGACGGCGCCGCGAACGACATCGTCGCGACGCTCGGCGATGCGACCGAACTGTCCGAGAAGGCGATCGCGGCGAAACGGGTGTTGAGGGGCAAGGCGATCGCCGCGTGGTCGTGACCGACCGGACGCCACGCGTGATCCGGCGGACGACACGCGTGATCGGACGGACGACACGACGTCAGGGCTCCGATGGCCTCCAGCGCACCCCGTAGGCGAAACCCGGTGTCAGGTGCCGGAACTGGACGTGGATCTCGCCCGAGGCGTCCGGCGTCAAGGAGAATCCGCGCGCCGCCTCGTCGCTCGCGTCGTCCTGGAAGACCCGCTCCAGCAGCACGACTTCCGCCGGGATCGGCAAGGCGAACCGGACGTGCAGATCGAACAGATCGACCGGATGCCGCGGGACGCAGACGAAATGCGGATGCCTGAACTCCGCCCGGAACCGCAACGCGATTTCGTGTTTGCTCAACCGTTTCAGCGGTTGGGGCAACCGCAACGCCAGCCCCACGCGATCGGTGGACTCCATCACCCGCCCGGTCAGCCGTCCACCGTGGAACACGTCGACGCGGAGATCCTCGCTGCCGATGGCCTCGCCCCGGTAGACGGAGTCGGTCAGGGTGAGGGCGAGGTCCAGTTCGGCGATGTCGTCGGCGTCGGCGACGATCCGGCGGGATTCGAGGACCTCCGGCACCGGCTGGTCGAGCGCCACCGCCACACGCAGTTCCTCCGTGTGCCACCTTCTGCTGGGCTGAGTCGCTTCGACCTCGTCGGATTCGCTTGTGGACGCGACGGCGACCTCGGCGAGCCGGGCGATGCCGTCGTCGATCCGGCGGCGGGCGGTCCGGTCGTCACGTTGCAGATGCTTGGCGAGCCAGCGCACCCGATCCTGATAGAAGGGATGCCCCGCGTCCGGGTGCAGCCCGAGCGCGGCCAGCACGGCGGTGCACAGATCTTCGGGCAGCGACCGCGCCCATCCGGACAGTCCTTCGCCCAGCGTTCGCCGGATCGCCGCGTTCCCCTCGCTCTCGGAGATACCGCAGACCGCGCGCAACGCGGGGCCCGCCCGTTCGGCGAGCTGAGGTGCCGCGATTCCCCTGCCTCGCCGAAGCAGCTTCAATTCGCCGGCCAGGTCCGCAGCGCTGACGGTCACCAGTCCTCCCCTAGTGGTTCAAGCACGGTCGTCAATAGTCGCCAGCCAGGGGGCCCGTGTCCAGCCGATCGCGGCCGTGCGACGCCGATCGTTATTTTGGGTTTTCCTTTCCCGCTCATACGGGAAACAGGAAACTCCTTGTCGCTCCCGGAGCGTCGACGCATTCTTGGTGAGCCGCCCCAATTCGCGGCGATAACACCCCCAACCAGCGGTTTCCCGCGTTGTCGAGTGCTGCCCTGATGCGCACGTCGAAGGAGTCGGAATGAAGGTCGAGTGCTCGTTTTCGCTGCTCTTACGGCTGGCTTTCTGGCTATGGGTGGTCGCGCTCGTCATCGGGGTGGCGCTCGGCGGCGCACAGGGAACCGCGCCCGCGAACCCGGTCTCTCCCGGGGTCGCCACCCACGGAAAGGAGGTGGACTGACATGCAGACCCACACCATCGGCCTGATCCTGGCCCTGCTCGGCTTCGTGTTCGGCTGAGGACAAGGCATGGAATGTGCACACGTCGGCCGGCCGGGTCCCCGGGTGGGGCCGGCGGGGGGGACCCGCAGCCGGAACATCGTCCACACGGCCATACTGATCCTCCGACGAGGATGGGTGCCGATGAACGAGAGAGCCACCTTCGGAGCGGAGTTGCGACGCCGTCGCAAAGCGGCAGGCCTTTCGCTTACCGAACTAGCCGCTCGCACTCACTACAGCAAGGGTTACCTCAGCAAAGTCGAGACCGGTATTTCCGCGCCGAACCCGGCACTCGCCGAGTTGTGCGAAACGGAACTCGGCGCGGAAGGACAGCTGAAACCGCTGCTGCCCGCCGAACCCGTCCGGCGCAGGACACGGCCGGACGTCCGGCCGTCCGGTCTGCCACCGGCGACCTCGTCCTTCACCGGCCGGACGGCCGAACTGCGGGCGATCCGCACGGCGCTCGAAACCGACGGCGGTGTCTGCGTCGTGTCCGGCATGGGCGGTGTCGGCAAGACGGAACTCGCCGTGCGCTGCGCACACCGGCTGGAATCCGGTTTCGCCGACGGCTGCCTGTTCATCGATCTGCGGGACGAATCCGGTGACCCCGCCGCCGTGCACGACAGGTTGTTGCGCGTGCTCGGCGTCCCGGCCGACCGTATCCCGGCCGGACCGGCCGACCGCGCGGCGCTGTACCGGTCCCGGCTTCGCGGCCGAAGTCTGCTTCTCGTACTCGACAATGCGACGAGCGCGGCGCAGGTGCGGCCGTTGCTCCCCGCCGAGCCGAAATGCCGTGTCCTGGTCACCTCCAGGTCCCGGCTGAGCGCGCTCGACGACGCCGCGCACGTCTCCTTGGACATGCTCCCGCTCGACGCGGCGGTGGACCTTTTCACCACGGTCACCGGCGTTCCCGACGGGCCCGCTGTCACCCGCGTGGTCCGGCGCTGCGCACGGCTCCCCCTCGCGATCCGGATCGCCGCCGCGCGGCTTCGCGCGCATACCGCGTGGGACGTCGCGGAACTCGACCGGCGCCTGGAGGACGAAACGGCCCGCCTCGGCGAACTGGACGACGGCGAACGTTCGCTCGCCGCCGCGTTCCGGCTGTCGGTTCAGCAGCTGAGCACCGCCGAGTCGAGACTTTTCGGGTTGCTCACCGTCCACCCGGGAACCGACGTCGACGTCCTCACCGCGAGCGCGCTGAGCGCGCTTTCGTTCCGGGAGGCCGATCGGCTGCTGGACCGTTTGCACGAAGCCCATCTGCTCACCCAACCGGAACCCGACCGATACGGATTCCACGACCTGTTGCGCGCGTTCGCCACCGAATTCGTGCTCACCGACGCGGAGGACGGCATGAAAGCATTCAGCAGGCTGACCGATTTCGCGGTCCGGACCGCCGCACGGGCCGACCGGGAACTCACCCCGCACCGCTACTTCCCGGAGATCGCCTTCGGCCCGGGCGTCCCGGAACCGGCGAGGCTGGACGACAGCGAGATGGCGATGTCCTGGTTCCGCGCCGAATGGCCCGGCCTGGTGACCCTGTGCCGGACCGCGCGTGACCGCGGCGAGCACGAGAGATGCTGGCAGCTCGCCTTCTTCCTGCGCGACTTCTTCTTCGTCGCCAAGCTCTGGGACCCCTGGCTGGAAACCCATCGGTGGGCGCGTTCGTCGGCCGAAGCGATCGGGGACACCTGGGCGCTGGCCACCACCACCGCCAACCTCGGGGTCGCGCACGTCGATCGCGGCGACCTGGACGAAGCTTCGGCGTGCTACGGCGAAGCGCTCGCGCTGTTCCGGCGGATCGGCGACGGGCACGGGGAGACCACGACGCTCGCGCACAACGGCTGGGCCGAGCACTACCGGGGCAACCACGACGACGCCTTGCGGGATCTCCGGCAGGCGCGCGCGTCCTACGTCCGTGACGGCAATCGCCGCAACGCCGCGATCACCGACCGAGGGATCGCACTGGTGCTGACCGCGCTGGGGCGGTCCACCGAAGCCGCCACGATCGCCACCGGGACGTTGGCCGTCTTCGACGAACTGGGGCTGGATCTCGACGCCGCCATGGCGCTCAATTGCCTGGGCTGGGCCTGGTACCACGCGAAGCGCCATGATCTGGCCGCCTCGGCCTATCGTGCCGCCGCGGAGCGCGCGGAGGCCTGCGGGAGCCAGTACGAAACCGCGCGCGCCTACACCGGCCTCGGCAATGTCGCGGCCGCCGAAGGCTCCCCCGACATGGCCACTGACCTGTGGGATCGAGCCGACGAGCTCCACCCCGGCCTCGATCAGGTCATGGTCGGCGAGGCCCGGGTGCGGATGGCGTGAGCGAGCGGGCCACCGCTCATCCGGCGTATCCGGTCGCGAGGCTGCTACGGTTGGGCTTGTCGCGGTTCAGACACCAGCCGCCGGGTCCCTTCCCCGGGTCCGGCATGTCCTCGGGCAGCTGCCGGTCCCCCGTACCGGCAAGGAGTCAACTTGACCGACTACCGCGCTCCCGCTCCCGATTCGCTCCGGCCGACCCGGAGATTCGTTTCGCCTCTCGACATAGCGATCACGGCTTCGGCCACCGACACGGTGGTCACCGTATCCGGCGAAATCGATCTCGGCGTCTCCGACGACCTGCGTCGGGCGCTGGACGACGAGCTTCGGTTCGAGCCGTCCGCGCTGATCGCCGACCTGTCCGCGGTCACCTTCTGTGATTCGTCCGGCTTCACCGTTTTGGTGCAGATCCGTGCGAAGGCCGAAGAAGCCGGCGTCCCGTTCATCCTGGTCACCCAGGAGCGGGCCCTGCTGCGCCCGATGTCGCTGCTCGGCCTCGACGCCGTCTTCAACGTGCACCCGACCCTCGATTCGGCACGGGACGTGCTCACGCGCTGACCAGCTGTCATGATGGGCGGTTGTGACGGGTGACAAGGATCCAGGCTTCCGTATCGGCGGGCGCCCACTGGCGGAACGGCTGACCGAAGTCCTGCCGTCGCTCGCGAAGACGGTGCTCGCCGAGATCGTCCTCCGGGTCCCGGAGTACGGCCTTCTTCCCGCCGAGGAGCTCAGCGGCGACATCACGCACGTCATCGAGCAGAATCTGCGGTCGTTCATCGACACTCTGCGCACCGGGGCCACGCCGACGAGGGAGGAGCTCGACTTCCTCCGCGAATCGGCGGCCCGGCGCGCGGAGGAGGGCATCCCGATCGACATCGTGCTCACCGCGTACCACATCGGGGTCCAGGTGGTCTGGGCGTCGCTGACGCCGGACGCCCGCCCGGACGAGGTCGCCGACGTCCTGGCCGTCAACGCGCTGACCCTGCGTTACCTGGAGGTGGTCACGCCCGCGGTCGGCGCCGGCTATCTCGACGAACGCCGGACGATGTTCGACGACGAGCGTTCGGCGCGGCACACGGTGCTCTCCGCGCTGCTCGACGGCGAACCCGCGGAAGTCGCGGCGGGACAGGCGGGCCTGCGTCTTCCGCCGTGCTACATCGTCCTCGCGGCGTCGGTCGGGGCCCATCCGGACGAGGAGGTCGACGGGGTCGACCCGCTGGTCGCCGGACGCCGGAAGCTGCGGCGGTTGCGGGTCGAGCTGGAACGCCAGATCCGGGGCACCGTCCTGACTTCGCTCACGCCTGACGGCGGGCTCGCCTTGCTACCGCACGAAACCCCGGCCGGCGAACTGTCCACACGCGACTGGGTGCGGCTGGAACGGGTGCTCGCCGACGTGGCCCGTACGGCGGGCGCGGAGGTCATCGCCGGGACCGCCGCGGCCGAGCCGTCCGGTGTGCCCGCCGCGGCGAGGCTCGCGCAGGACGTGCTCGCGGTCGCCGCCGGATCCGGGCGGCCGCCCGGGCTGTACCGGCTCGACGACGTCCTGCTCGAATACCAGCTTTCGCGCCCGGGCCCGGCACTCGACCGGCTGGCCACCCGGCTGACACCGCTGGACGGCAACGAGGAACTCCTGCAGACGCTGGAGACCTTCCTCGACCGCGGAGGACGCCGTCAGACCGCCGCGGCGTTGCACGTCCACCCCAACACGGTCGACTACCGGCTGCGCCGGATCGCCGATCTCACCGGCCTGGATCCCACCCGGCTCGAACACATCGCCCTGCTGAGCGCGGCCCTCGCGGCTCGCGCCGCCACCCGGCCCAAGGCCTTGTGACGCGTCACAGCACCTTGAGGCATCCGCCTTCGCAGAGGCCGAGCAGCCTGCGGGCGGACCGGCACTCCCCCGCGAAGATGAACAAGTCGGTTCCCGTCTCGTCGGCGAGCAGCTGCGCGCGTTCGAGGGCCCGGATTCCCGTGACCCCGAAGAAATCGAGCTCGGACAGGTTCACGATCACCGTGGTGCCGCTGCCGTGGAGCCGCTGGTCGAGCATCTCCCACAGGCGTGGCGCGGTCCCGAGGTCGACCTCTCCGTTCATCTTGACGACGGTGGTCCCCTTGGTCGGCCTGCTCACGTGCAGCCGCAGACGTCCCCGTGGTTCTCCGAGTGCCCGCTTCTCGGAGGACACGGAGAAGGCGCGCTTCTCGTCAAGCGCGCGGGGCGTCGACAGGGAAGTCATATGTGGAAGTACCCAGGCATCCGGTCGGGCGAAACCGCCCATCCGCTTGAAGACCGCGGAAAGCGGGTATCACCAGCGCGTCGGAGGTGATGTCCCATGTCCGCTGAACAGACCGGCCGCGGGCCGGTGGTGACCGGTTTCGACGGGTCGCCCGAAGCCCGCCGCGCCGTCCGCTGGGCGGTCGCCGAGGCGAAGACCCGCGGCCTCGGCCTGGTCCTCGCGTACTGCACCCGCGACCGGCTTCCCCCACCCGGAGCGGACCCGGTCGCGACACCGCTGAACGAAGCGGTGCCTCAAGCCGCCGACGAAGCCGCGGAGGTCGAACCCGCCCGGCGGCAGCTCGCCTCCATGGCCGAAGCGCTGAAACGCTCCGACCCGGACCTCGACGTCCGCACGGTCGTCCGCGGCGGCGTTCCGGAACAGGTCCTGACCTCGGTCGCCGACGAGACGGACGCGACGATGATCGTGCTGGGCGAATCCCATACCGGGTTGTTCACCAGGACCATCCTCGGCTCGACGGAGTCGGGCGTGACCAAGACCGCCGGACGTCCCGTCGTGGTGGTGCGCGGGGAGGAGCCGCCCCCGGGCGGGCCGGTGATCCTCGGTACCGACGGCTCGGAACAGAGCGCTCAGGCGGCGGGCTTCGCGTTCGACTTCGCCGCTCGTCACGGGCTCACCGTGCACGCGGTCCACGTCGCGCGGATGCCGCTCTGGGGTCCCGCGAGCGAGCCGTTGCTCGGCGGGCCGGTGCTGGACCCGGCACCCGGCATCCCCCAGGAGGTCGCCGACGAACTCGTCGCCCGGCAGCTCGAGCCGTGGCGGGAGCGCTATCCGGAGGTCGCCGTGGAAACGGTGCACGGGGTGGGGCCCGCCGCGCAGGCCTTGACCGTGCAATCCAGCGAGGCCGCGCTGCTGGTGCTGGGCCGGAGTGATCACGGCGATCTCCGGCGTCTCCTGCTGGGCTCGGTCAGCGACGACGCGCTGCACCACGCGCATTGCCCGGTGGCGGTGGTCCGTGCTCAGCCGGTCGGCTGAGCACGGCGTCTCAGGAAGAGGTGAGTTCTCCGAGCGTGCGCAGCGAAACGCGCAGTTCCGCGGCCAGCAGGAGGCCGCCCGTGCGGGCCTGGGCAAGCGCGTAACCGACGTCGGCGACCTTGTCCCAGGCCTGACCCGCCTGGTCCCAGACCCCACCCACCGGGTCGCTCACCCTCACCTTGCCGTCCAGCAGGTCTTCTTCGAGCTGCGCCTGCAAGCCGGGCAGGACCTCGGTGAGGTCGTCGGCGAGCTGCTGCAACGCCCCGATGGTCCGGCAGAGGTCGGCGGGCGAGGCCGCTTCACCGGCCCGCAGCCTGCTGTACAGGTGGCGCACGACTGAGCCGGCCTGTGCGGCCAGCAGATACGGCGGCTCCTCCGACTTCGTCCTCATTGCCGAGAAATACCCCGTCCGCGACCCGCGAAACCAAAGTTTGTCCCGAGACCGCCGGGGGTATCACCGGTTGTGAACGACAACGTACTCACCTTCGGGGTCGAGGAAGAGTTCTTCGTGGTGGGCCGGGACGGCCACCTTTCCCCGTCGGGTGACGCCGTCGTGGACGCCGCGGAGGAAGACCAAGGCGAACTCCAGCAAGAGCTCACGCGCTCCCAGGCCGAATCGGCCACCGGCGTCTGCACGACCCACGACGAAGCCGAGCGGCAGCTGACGGCCCTGCGGGCGGATCTGGCCGAAGCCGCCGCACGGCGGGGTTGCCGCCTGCTGCCCAGCGGCAGCGTGCCGCTCGCGGAAACGACTTTGCCCGCCATCACCCCGAAACCGCGCTACGAGCGGATGTCCGAACATTTCGGGGCGACCGCGCGGACGTCGCACACCTGCGGCTGTCACGTCCACATCGCCATCCCCGACCGGGAGACCGGGATCCGGGTGATCGACCACGTCCGGCCCTTCCTGCCCGTGTTGCTGACCGTGACCGCCAATTCCGCGATCTGCGACGGATACGACACCGGATACGCCAGCTGGCGTTACCAGCAGTGGAACCGCTGGCCCTCGGCCGGCTCGCCGCCGCTGTTCGGTTCGCTGGACCACTACGAAAGCGTCGTCGATGCCTGGCTCCGCGCGGGCGCCATCCTCGATCGCGCGATGGTCTATTGGGACGTAAGGCTTTCCGAGAAGCAGCCGACGGTCGAGTTCCGGCTCGGCGACGTCGCGGCCACCGTCGGCGAGGCGGTTCTCTTCGGGGTACTGATCCGCGGCCTGGTCGGCACGATCCTCGCCTCGGAGGAACGCCCCTCGAAGCTGTCCAACGAGGTCCTGCGGGCGCAGATCTGGCGCGCGTCGCGGGAAGGCCTTTCGGGTCGCTGCCCGCATTTCCGGACCGGCGATCTCGCTCCGGCGAGCGACGTGCTCGGCGACGTCGTCGCGTTCGCCGCCGGCGCCCTCGCCGAGACCGGCGACCTCGATTTCGTCCGCGACGGCTGTGCCCGGCTCACCGCCGAGGGCGGCGGGGCCGACCGCCAACGGGCCCGGTTCGAGAAGCGGCGACGCCCGGAAGACGTCGTGGACCTCCTCGCGGTAACCCCGAACTCGCGTGATTGAACCCGCAACTCACGTGATTAGAGCCGCAACTCGCGTGATTGGAGCCGTAACACGGTCCGGAACCGGCCTCGCGCGAGTTACGCCTCCAATCACGCGAGTTACGGGGTCAAGCACGCGAGTTACGGGTTCGGGGGGCCGTCAGGTTCTGCCGAGTTCTGGTGGGCGGCGCAACGGGCCCCAGTCCGCCTGGTGGCGTGCCCGGTCGCGCAGCAGCTCGCGAGCCTCGCCGAGGACCGCGGTGGAGATCCTCCCGACGGGTTCGGGATCGGTCAGCAGCGGCTCGTTGTCCGGGCCCGAACCCACGATCCGGCCCGCCAGCACCCAGGGTTTGGTCTCACGACGACGTTCGTGGCTGAGGTGGCAGTAGTCGTAGAGCCGCCTGGCCAGCCAGAGTTCGAGCGGCTGATCCCGCCACCAGGGTTCGGGATCGAGAGGGTTCACCGACAGGCCCGGCAGTTCCGCTCCGGTGAGTTCGTCCCGGCTCGTGCCGGGGCGATGTTCGGGCGTCGGCGCCCACCGCACGAACAGGCCTGCCCGCCGCCGGACGAGCGCGGCGAGGTCTCCCAGTGACTCCAACTGCTGCATCGAGCACTCCAGGCGAAGGATGGACACGGTGACCGGCGCGCCGGCGTCCCTGCTCCGCCGGGGCTGCCCACGCCGGTCCACCTCACAGCCGGCGGACGTACAACCTCGCTGCGCCGGCCGTTGCCTTATGGTTACCCGCTCGCCACGCGGCTACACCGATTTCACGAGCGATCGATCCACGAGATGCGCGATCTCCTCCAGCGCCAGCCTCGCTTCCGGGATCGCGGCCAGCATCCACGCGTGGATCATGCCCTCGTATTCGTGATAGCTCAGCGGCACCCCTTGTTCGATGCACAAGGTACGCAGGCGCCGGGCGTCGGAGAGCAGGACGTCCTTGGTTCCGATGTAGACGGTCAGCGCCCCGAGCCCCGACAGATCTCCGAACACGGGACTGAGCCTGGGATCGGTGCGCGCTAACCGTCCACTGTAGAGCCTGGCCGCCTCGCTCAGGCCGGTGAGCGCGAGGTACGGGTCACGCTCGTCGAGCGCCGGTTGCGCCGGATGGGTCATCGTCAGATCCAGCCACGGCGACAGCAGGACGGTCTCCTTCGGCACCGGCCCGCCTTCGTCCCGCAGCGCCTTCGTGAGCGCCAACGCGATCCCCGCGCCGGCGGAATCCCCCATCACGATCTGGTCTTCCGGGTCGATCCCCGCGGAGAACTCGTCGTAGGCGCGGCGGACGAACGCCGTGGTCTCCGGGCACTGATGCTCCGGGGCCAGCGGGTAGATCGGCACGGTGACCGAGCAGCCGGTGCGGTCGATCAGCCGCCCGAAGAAGCGCCAGTGGTCGTGCTGGATCTGGTGCACGTACGCACCGCCGTGGAAGTACAGCACGTGCTTGCCGTCCCCGCCGCCGGGCGGACGGATGGTATAGCAGGGACGTCCGTCCACTTCGGACCTTCGAACGTCGAATCGGCGCCTGATCGCTCGGATCGGACCCCGGTCGCCCTTCGCCTGGCTGCTTTCGATGCTCCGGCGAAAGCGGTCGAGCTCGGCGTAGGTGCGCTTCCGGTTGGTGAGGCGCAGCCACGCGAGCAGCGACTTCGCGGCGAGACTCGTCTTAGACCAGATCACGGGGAACCGTCCGATGCCAGTTGCGGGAGAACGTCCTTCGCTCCCCCTCGTATGCGTCGAGCCGTGCGTCGATCACGAATTCGTGGGGAGTGCAGGAAACCCGGGTGCGGGTCTCCGAGCGGGCTTCCCAGTCGCCGCGGGCGAAGGTCATCGACCAGGACGTCTCCGCCACCGGGGAACAGAAGTCGTCGGCCACCCACGAGTAGCACTCGAAGACGTTCCTCGTGACGTCGAGATCGATGTCTTCGAACCGGACCTTGCCCTCGTTCTTCACGATGTCGAGCGCGGACCGGTAGCCGATCAGGTCACGGGAGACGGTCCAGCGCTGCTCACCGGGCTCGATCTGGGTCGCGGGCAACGGTTCCGTCCCTTCGGGTTCGCCGAACGGCCGCGCCGGGACCTCGTCCGCCTCCGCGATCGGCCGCACCGGCAGCGTGAGCGAGCTCTGTCCGGTGTGGACGGTCACCCGCGCCGGTTCCGGCGGCGGCCATGCCAGCGGCCAGTACGACGAGGAGATCGACAACCGGATGCGGTGTCCCGTGGGGAAGGCCTGCGCGACGGCGTTGAGCTCGACGCGCACGCGGTACCGCTCGCCCGGTTCCAGTGCCTCCGGGTTTTCGTGCCCGTCCCGGTGGGTCAGGTTCAGCAATCCGTAGGTCACGCGCGTCGCCCTGCCGTCCGGCGCCACGTCGGACAGCCGGACGGCGACCTGCGCGACCGGCTTGTCCGCCGAAACCTCCAGGTCCACCACCGGCGAACCGAGGATCTCGCAGGGTTCGGAAAGCTCGTCGCTCTCGAAGACGAGCGAACCGCCGTCCTCCTCCCGCTGGTCGTACGGCAGATCGGGCGGAGCGCTGTAGGAGGCCCATTTCCCGGCGAACTGACCCACCGAAAGCGGCGACTCCACCGACAGGTTCTCCGCCGGGACGTCCTCGCCCGGACGGGCGATCCGGTGCCGGGTGAGCAGGTGTTCGGACGGGCGCACATGCGGCGAAGGCCAGGACGGCTCCCCCACCCAGCGGCCGGGGCGGTCCTCGTACGAGGTCGACGGTGGCACGCTGTCCTGCATCCAGGTCTGCAGCATCGGCCCGTCCATGACGCCGTTTTCGACGTCCTTCAGCCAGTGGTCCCACCAGCGGACCAGTTCCTGCAGATACCCGATCGCGGGTCCGGGCCGTCCGAGATGCGGGTACTTGTGCGACCACGGCCCGATCAGCCCGCGCCGCGGCACGTCGAGATTGGCCAGCAGCCGCGAGACCGCGTTCGAGTATCCGTCCGCCCAGCCGCTGGAAGCGAGGACGGGAACCTGGACGTCGCTGTAGTTCTCGCAGACCGACGCGTGCCGCCAGTAGTCGTCCCGGCGCTGGTGGCTCAGCCATTCACCGGCCCAGAGGCCACAGTTCTCCAGCCGTTCGTGCCACAGGTCGCGCCACCGGTCCCCCGCCAGCGCGGGGTCGGGCGGCAGGGTGGCGTAGGCGAACATCGTGGAGGCTTCGGCGACGTTGTCCGACAGCAGGCACCCACCCATGTAGTGCATGTCGTCGGAGTAGCGGTCGTCGGTGAAAGACGAGATCGCGATCGCGGTCAGGCTCGGCGGTTTGCGCGCCGCCACCTGCAACGCGGCGAACCCGCCCCACGAGATCCCCATCATGCCCGTCCGGCCCGAGCACCACGGCTGCGCGGCGATCCACTCCAGGACGTCCTCGGCGTCGAGTTGCTCCCGTTCCAGGTATTCGTCGGCGAGAACACCCTCCGACTCGCCCGAACCGCGGATGTCGACGCGGACACAGGCGTAGCCGTGGCCGGCGAGATACGGGTGGTGCACGGAGTCCCGCACCGACGTCAGGTCGCGGTGCCGGTACGGGATGTACTCGAGGATCGCGGGGACCGGCTCGCTGTCCGAAGCGACCGGCCGCCAGATCCGGGCCGACAACCGCACGCCGTCGGAAACCGGGATCCAGACGTGGTCCTCCTCGGTGATCTCGTACGGCAGCGAAGCCACCGTCCGCATGGGCTATCCCTCCTCGAAGTCGAACCGCAGCGCCTCGACGCACCGGCGGTACTTGCTCTCCATCTCCCGTTCGGTCTGCGCCGCGACGAAGATATGTGCGAGTTCATAGCTGTAGCTGTCCTGCTCGGGCAGGTCAGAGAGCCGGATTCCCTTCTCCGCCACCGGTTCGATCTTCACCCCGGGGATCTCGGCCTCCAGGTCCGCGATCTCGCCGCGGGTGGGCACCCGGGTGACCAGCGCGTCACGGAAGCGGCGGTAGTACCACTTGCCCGCGATCCGGTAGTCGCCCCGGTTCCGTCGCGTCGCGGGATCCTGGCCGAGGCCCAGCCGGACCATGATCTGGTGGTTCGCCACCCCGTCCACGTACTCGAACAGCTCCGCGTGGGACTGCGAATGCCGCGGGTTGATCTCCAGCAGGCAGGCCTGCCCGGATTCGGGGTGACAGAAGAACTCGATGCTGAACGTGGCGTTGTCGAAGCCGATCTGCTCCATCACGCGGACGGAGATCTCCTTCATCCGCTCGACGGCGTCCTCGGGCAGCTGCGACGGATACTGATGCCTCAGGAACGAGGGCGTGTCGGGATAGTTGATCGAATCGAGCACACCGTAGACCGTGACCTGTCCTTTGTAGACATAGCCTTCGGTCGCTGCCTGCACGCCGTTGAGCTCTCCTTCGGCGAGGCACGCGGCTCCACCCGCGTCCGCCACCTCGGCGGGGAGGTCGACCTTGGCGAGCACGCGCTCGAAGGGTTTGCCGACCCGGTCGACACCGGCCCGGATCTCGGCGACGGCCTTGTCGAACTCGTCCTCGTCGGCGACATGGAAGGCCAGCTCCGAGGAGAACGACTTCACCGGCTTGAGCCACATGGGGTAGCCGACCCCCTCCGGCGGCCGGGGATCGTCCTCGTCCAGGTCGACGATGCCGAACGCCGGCACCTCGTCGATCACCTTCGACTGTTCGAGGCGGCTCCAGTACTTGTGCTCGCACTTCAGCACCGCCTCGAGGGAAACACCGGGCAGGCCGTACTTTTCGCACAGCATCGCCACCATCGTCGAAGACGGGAAGTCCCAGTAGCTGACGATCGCGTCGATCGAGCCGTCGAAGGCGTCCAGCTGCGCCACCGCCTTCTCCACGAGCTCGACGATCGGGATCTCGCCGTGCTGGAGCTCCTCCGGTGAGAGCAAGGCGTGGAAGCGATACCGGTCGGCACCGGGTACTCGTCTCAGCACCTCGTCGTTGCTGTCGTCGAGGCCGATGACGAAGATGTTCTTGTCCTCTGTGCTGGTTTCCCCTGGGGGCCTGGAGGATGTGGTCATAGGGCAGTGCTACCCGCTCCGAAGTCCCCGAAAACCCTGGTTTGCCCACGTCGCCGCCTGGGAATCCGGCGCTCATGACGGAGTTGCCCGGAACGCGTTCATTGTGGCTCGACACCGCTCCCGCTCCCGATCGCACCGGCAAGCCGCTGCCGTCGGAAGTCGACGTCGCCGTGCTCGGCGGCGGAATCGCCGGGCTCACCACGGCCTACCGGCTGGCGAGGGCCGGGCGCTCGGTCCTGGTGCTGGAGGCCGGCCGCCTCGCGGCGGGGGTTTCCGGCCACACCACGGCGAAGGTCAGCACCCAGCACGGGCTCAAGTACGCCACGCTGGCCAAGACCAAGGGCTCCGAAGCCGCCGCGATGTACGCGTACACGCAGGCGGCCGCCTTGGACTGGATCGCGGCGGCCACGGCCGAACTCGGCATCGACTGCGGTTTCACCCGCGCCGACAGTTTCGTGTACACGACCAATCCGGGAACCGTCGAGAGCCTTGAACGTGAGGCGGAAGCGGCCGCCGAGGCCGGCCTTCCCGCTTCCTACGTCACCGACGTCGACCTCGACGTGCCCGCCCTCGGCGCGGTGAAATTCGCGTCGCAGGCGCATTTCCACCCGCGCCGCTGGCTGCTCGCACTGGCAGGCGAGATCGAACGCGCGGGCGGGACGATCGTCGAAGGCGTGCGCGCGGAAGGCGTCGACGAACTCGGTGGTGTGAAGGTGCGCACCAGCTCCGGCGAGGTGCGGGCGGGCGAGGTCGTGGTGGCGACCCACTACCCCGTGTTCGACCGCGGCCTGTTCTTCGCCCGGCTCGACCCGGTCCGCGACCTGGTGGTGGCCGGACCGGTCGCGGGGAATCACCCGCCCGAGGGGATGTACCTCGACGCCGACACCCACCACTCCGTGCGGAGCTACCTCAACGACGGTGTCCCCTACGCGGTCGCGGGCGGCGAGCACTACCGGGTCGGCGACTCCGTCGACGTCGAGAGCCGGTACGAACGGCTGGCCACCTGGGCGAGCGAACACGCGGGCGTGCACCGGGTCACCCATCGATGGTCCGCACATGATCTGTCCACTTTGGACTCGATACCGTACGTCGGGCGCTATCATCCGGCGAGCCGTCACCTCTGGGTCGCCACCGGCTTCGGCCAGTGGGGAATGACCGGCGGTACCGCGGCCGGGCTGCTGCTCGCGGACCTGCTCACCGGACGCGACAACCCGTCGGCGGGCCTGTACGACCCCAACCGCTTCGACCTCCGGTCCGCGATCTCGACCGTGGAGAACAACGCCACCGTGGCGAAGTTCCTGGTGGGCGACCACCTCAGCGCGTTGCGCAAACCCGCCTCCCTGGACGAGCTGCTGCCCGGCGAGGCCAAGGTGACCCGCGACGGCGGAGAACTCGTCGCCGCCTACCGCGACCCCGGTGGTGAGCTGCACGCCGTCGGCGCCCACTGCACCCATCTGGGCTGCCTCGTCGCGTTCAACAACGCGGAGAAGACCTGGGACTGCCCGTGCCACGGTTCGCGGTTCGGCCTGGACGGGTCGGTGATCCAGGGTCCGGCCGTGCGCGCGCTGCCGAAGAAGCGGGAGCGGTGATGACCGGCGTCGGTGTCGAAGAGGAGTTCCTGCTGGTCGACCCCAGAACCGGGGTGAGCTGTCCCCGGGCCGACGCGGTACTCGACCGGCACCGCGTCTGCCGCCCGCTGCCGGACGGCGCGGCGGTCCACCGGGAGCTGCGGCCGACGCAGGTCGAGGCTGCCACCGGCGTCTGCGAAACCGCCGACGAGCTGTACGAACACCTGACCGCGGGGCGCCGCTCACTCGCCGAAGCGGCGGCGGGTGAGGACTGCGCCATCATCGCCTCCGGCACTCCCCTGCGTCCCTCGCCGAGCCGCGACCACGACGCCGGCGACCGGTTCGGCAAGGTCGACGCGCTGTACGCCGGCGTGGTCAAGGCGTACGAGGCCTGCGGTTGCCATGTGCACATCGGCGTGCCCGACCGGGAGACCTCGGTGGCCGTGGTGAATCACCTGGGTGAATGGCTGCCCACCCTGCTGGCGTTGTCGGGCAACTCGCCGTTCGCGGGCGGCCGCGACACCGGCTACGAAAGCTGGCGGATGGTGGAGCAGAGCCGTTTCCCCGGCTCCGGCATCGCCCCGTATTTCGCCGACACCGCCGCTTACGAGGAGCAGGTCGGGAAGCTCGTGGACTGCGGCGTCCTGGTGGACGAGAACCAGACCTTCTGGCTCGCGAGGCCGTCCGCGCGGTGGCCGACGGTCGAGGTCCGCGCCGCCGACACCGCGTCCACTGTGGACGAAGCGGTCCTGCAGGGGCTGCTGACCCGCGCGCTGGTGCGCACCGCCCTCACCGAGCTGGACCACGGGGTGGAGGCCGTGCCGCTGGATCCGCAGATCGCCGCCGCCGCGGTGTGGTCGGCCGCGCGTCACGGCCTTTCGGGGCCCGCGGTCGATCCGGTGGCCGGGAAGCCGGTCCCGGTGGGCGACCGGGTCGCCGCACTGCTCACGCGTATCGAGCAGGCCCTGGAGGACACCGGCGATCTGGGGCTCGTACACACCCTCCTCCGCCGCCTCGAACAGGAAGGCACCGGCGCCGAACGGCAGCGCCGGGCCGCCGCCGACGGGGAGGTCGCGGTGTTGCGGATGCTGACCGAAGAGACGGTTCCGCACGGCTAGATCGGGTACTCCCGGAGCATGACGACGATCGACCGTGAGGTGGCCGCGAGGCTGCCCGAGATCCGCGGCCCGCTCTCGGCCGCCGTGGTGGACACCCTGGCAGGCGGACGCCGTGACGATTTCGACCTCGAAGCGGCGACCGACGCCGATCCGTTCGGCGAAGATCTGCAACTCGCGCTGCAGGTCTGCTACGAGCTGCACTACCAGGGCTTCGACGGCGTGGACTCCGAATGGGAATGGGACTCCCGCCTGCTCGGCTTCCGATCCGTCCTGGAGCACGCGTTCCTCGACGGCATCCGCGCCGCCGTACCCGGCGGGGACGACGTCCACGGCCTGCTGGACGACCTGCTGATCGAGCCGGTCGACGGTGCGGGCGTTTCGCACTTCCTGCGTGACCAGGGCGAATGGTGGCATGTCGAGGAGTACTTCGCGCATCGGTCGATCTACCACCTCAAAGAGGCCGATCCGCATGCCTGGGTGATCCCGCGGCTGCGGGGCAAGGCCAAGGCGGCGCTGGTCGCCGTGGAATTCGACGAGTTCGGCGGCGGACGGGCCGATCGGGCGCATTCCCGCCTGTTCGCCGATCTGCTGACCGCGGCGGGCCTGTCCGGCGGCTATCTCGCGTACCTCGACCACGTCCCGGCTCCCATGCTCGCGACGGTGAACATGATGTCGCTGTTCGGTCTGCACCGGAGCCTGCGTGGCGCGCTCGCCGGGCATTTCGCCGCCGCCGAGATCACCACCGCGCCCGCCGCCCGGCGCATGGACCAGGCGCTGGAACGGCTCGGCGCGGCGCCGGAATGCCGCTACTTCTACACCGAGCACATCGAGGCCGACGCGGTGCACGAACAGGTGCTGCGGCACGACGTCGTCGGCGATCTGCTCGACCGGGAACCCGGACTGGCGGCGGATATCGCGCTCGGCATCCAGGCCACCGAGCTGCTGGAGAACCGGCTGACCGAGCACCTGCTGGATGCTTGGACGGCCGGGAAGAGCTCACTCCTCAGGCCGCTGCACCCCCTGCCGTGAACGGCGCCGGTGGCTGGTGTCGCAGAACGGGTAGCGCTTGCTGCGGCGGCAGGCGCAGAGAGCGACCAGGAAACGGTCCGAGGTCACGGTCTCGCCGTCGTCCATGACGACCTCGACCGGCCCCTCCACCAGGAAGGGGCCGCCGGGTTCGATCCGGACCTCGGTCCTACGGCCGGTCGGCACGGATCACCACCAGTTCTTCGTGCCGCTGGCCGGCCACGATGAGGCCCGCCGCTTCGAGGAAGGCGGCTCGCGCCCGCATCACGGGTCCGAACGGGATCGATCGCGTGGCGACCACCGACGGCGTCATTCCCGCTTCCCGCAACTGTTCCAGCGACTTGTCCGGTCCGGCGACCGCGGAGTGGACCATCATCAGGTACCCGCCGGGCGCCACCACGGACGACGCCCGGGCGCAGATCCGGTCGAGCACGATCCGGCCGTCCGGTCCGGCGTCCCACGCCCGCGCGGCCCCGGCGGCGGGCACCGGGGAAGGAACGTAAGGCGGATTCGCCAGCACGACGTCGAACGGGCCACCGCGCGCCGCTTCGGCCAAGCCGCCACGAAGCGGCCGGACCGGGAGACGACGCAGCCGCGAGTTGACCCACACCGCCGCCAGTGCCCGCCGGGAGATGTCCACGGCGGTCACGGACCCCGCGCCGTGCGCCGCGGCCGTCAGCGCGAGGGCGCCGGTCCCCGTGCAGAGGTCGAGAACTCTCGCTCCGCGGGGCATTCCGGACGTGCTCAACGTGTTAGCCAGCAACCAGGTGTCGTGTTGCGGGCGGTAGACCCCCGGTGGTCGCAGCAGCCATGGCCGCGCCGGGGCGAGTGGAATCGTTGCTGCCTGGGAGATCGCGGTCATGTCCCCTCCGGTTCGCCGTCGTTGCCCAGGTCTACCCCGGCGGGATGGCGCCAAACGTCCACAATGGCCTGCGGCTTTACGGCCGTGGTGAAAGCTCCTTTCGTCGCGTCTGATGCGGTGAAGGGAGCCTTCAGCCCGGAGGTCGTTATCGGGCCGGCGAGGGGTGAGTCAAACGTGGCGTGGTCGGTGCGGGTCGTCCTTATGGACAGTCACGACCCTTGCCCCTGATTAAGCCGGCGCGAAACGGGTAGCCCCAAGGAAAGCGACCGAAGGAGAAGTCATGGACACCGGTCCCGCCAAGAGCAAGTCCGGCAGCGAAGACAAGCACGACGAGAAGGACCGTGAAGAGGTCAGAGGGGAACAGGGCACGTCGTCCGGCGATCCCCACGACGACACCGACCCGCAATCGGGGTGACCACGCGGCCGAACGGCCTCCGGCTCCCATTGGCCGGGGGCGTTTCACGCCGTCTTCCGGGGGTATCCGACGGCTTTGGCGGCGAAACGGAGGCGTTCCCGATGAACCGACGTACGGCGGGCTCCCTGCTGCGAGCGGTGGTACTGGTCATCGCACTGGTCCACCTCGTACTGGGTGTGCTCGGCTTCTTCTTCCTTCCCGAGGCGAACCAGGTCGGCGAGAACACGCTTTGGGTCTTCAGCGCGACCGGAATGCTCGACGTCATCCGCACCGTGATCGGTGTCCTCGGTTTGGTCGCGGTGGTCAAACCTTCCGCGATACCGGCGTACAGCTGGCTGATTTTCGTGGCATTCACGGGTTTGACCGCATTCGGTGTCCTTTCGGCCGGTACCGATTCCGCCGGTGACGCGGTCAACCTCAATTGGGCCGACAACGTCCTCCACGGCTTGACCGCCCTTGTGGCGCTCGTGGTAGGCATCGTCACCACTCGCGTTTCCGCCCGGAGGCAAAGTAAGACCACGGAAAACGTTTAGTCCGTCCACTACGGGCAACTTGGCGGGTATGACGAAAGTGGCCCCGCTCCGGATCCTGCTGTGGCACGTCCACGGTTCCTGGACCGAATCGTTCGTGCGCGGTGGCCATCGCTGCTACCTCCCGCTGCTCGCCGAAGGCGGGCCGTGGGGACGGGGGCTCAGCGGCCGTGAGTGGCCCTCCGCCCAAGAGGTCCCGGTCGACGAACTGAAGGATCTCGACATCGACGTCGTGATCCTCCAGCGGCCGGAAGAGGTCCACCTGGCCGCGCGATGGCTGTGTCGCCGCCCCGGCAAGGAAATACCCGCCGTCTATGTCGAACACAACACGCCCCGGGAGCACGCGGCCACCACCCGGCATCCGCTGGCCGACCGTGACGACATCCGGCTGGTGCACGTGACCCACTTCAACGACCTGATGTGGGACTCCGGTCTCGCCCCCACGGTGGTCATCCCGCACGGGATCCCCGATCCGGGTGAGCGCTACACCGGGGAGCTGCCGCACGGCGTGGCCCTGATCAACGAACCGGCGCGGCGGGGGCGGATCACCGGGAGCGATCTCCTACCCGTCTTCGCGGACATCGCGCCGGTCGATCTGTACGGGATCGGCAGCGAGGACCTCGACGGGCGTCATCCCGCGCTGCGTCCCGGCGGCGACCTGCGCAGCCGGGAACTGCACGCCGAAGTCGCCCGGCGGCGCGTCTACCTGCACACCGCCCGGTGGACGTCGTTGGGCCTGTCGCTACTCGAGGCGATGCATCTCGGCATGCCGGTCGTCGCGCTCGCGACCACTGAAGCGGTACTCGCGGTCCCCTCCGATGCCGGCGCCGTCTCGACGGACGCCGGTGCGCTCGCGAAGGCCTACCGCGAGCTGATCCATGAACCAGATTTCGCCGTGCTGGCGGGAAAAACCGCGCGCGAGTTCGCCTTGAGCCACTACGGGCTCGAGGCGTTCCTCGAGCGCTGGAACACCCTGCTGGCAGAGGTGATCGCTTGATTTCGCCGACCGCGGCGGGAAGGAGTCCGATGAGGATCGCGATGGTTTCCGAGCACGCCAGCCCGCTCGCCGCCCTCGGCGGAGCCGACGCCGGCGGACAGAACGTCCACGTGGCCGAGCTTTCCGCCGCGTTGAGCAGGCAGGGACACGACGTCACGGTCTACACGCGCCGCGAGAACCGGCGCGCCCCGGCGACGGTCGAGACACCCGACGGCTACCGCGTCGTCCACGTCGCGGCGGGGCCGGCGCGGAAGCTGCCGAAGGACGAACTGCTGCCGCATATGGGAGAGTTCGGCCGCGTGCTGCGTTCCCGCTGGGCGAAGGACCGGCCGGACGTCGTCCACGCGCATTTCTGGATGTCCGGCCTGGCCTCGGTCCTCGCGGCGAAGGATCTCAGCATCCCGGTGACCCAGACCTTTCACGCGCTGGGCGTGGTGAAACGGCGCTATCAGGGCAAGAACGACACGAGCCCGCCCGAGCGGATCCGGCTCGAACGGATGATCGCCAAACAGGCCGACCGGGTGATCGCGACGTGCTCGGACGAGGTCTTCGAACTCGTGCGGATGGGCCTGCCGCGTTCACGCGCCTCCGTCGTCCCTTGTGGAGTCGACCTGGACAAGTTCACTCCGGACGGCGAGCGTGCTCCCCGCACGGCCTCGCATCGGATCGTGACCGTCGGCAGGCTGGTGCCACGTAAGGGTTTCGACCTCGCCATCGCCGCGCTGGCCTCGCTGCCGGACACGGAACTGGTCATCGCGGGCGGCCCGGATTCGGGTCCGCTCACCGAGGCACCGGAGGTGCGGCGGCTGCTCGCGATCGCCGACCGGCTGGGCGTCACCGACCGCGTGCGCCTGCCGGGACTGGTGTCGCGCGAACGGATGCCCGCGCTGCTGCGCTCCGCCGACGCGGTGGTCTGCACGCCTTGGTACGAACCGTTCGGCATCGTGCCGCTGGAGGCGATGGCCTGCGGCGTCCCGGTCGTGGCGACCGCGGTCGGCGGGCTGACCGACACCGTCGTCGACGGCGTCACGGGACTGCTCGTCCCGCCGCGCAATCCGAAGGAACTGGCGGGAGCGCTGCGGCGGCTTCTCAGCGACGTTTCGGCGTGCGAATCGTTCGGGGTCGCCGGGGCCGACAGGGTGCGGGCGCGGTACTCGTGGGACCGGGTGGCGGCGGACACCTTGCGCGCGTACGGCCGCGTTCTGGTCGGGGACACCGAAGAGGCCGCGGCCGCCTGGCCCTCCTGACCGCGTGATTGGAGGCGTAACTCGTGAGTTACGCCTCCAATCACGTGAGATACGGCCTCAGACACGCGAATGACGCCCACATCGGCGTCACCCGACGTAGCGCCGCGCGACCGAATTCCGCTGCGAATCCTCCAGCAGCACCAATCCCCGTTCGACTCCCGCCGGGACCACCGCGCGTTCCCGCAGCACCCACGGGAGCCCCCGCACCGCTTCGGCCACCGCCGCGAACGTCGCCCGGTCCCACGGCGCCGAACGCAGGACCGCGATCATCCGGCGCAGGACGCTGCCGAGCGGACGTCGCAGCCACAACGTCCACAGGGTGTTCCGGATGCCGAGCTGACGGCGCCGCCGCGGATCCCGGACGGCCGAAGGCGCGTGGTGGATCACCATCTCCTCGTCCCAGCACATCCACCAGCCCTTGGCCGCGAGATCGAGGGCGAACAGCTCCTCCTCTCCCCCGAGCCACATCCGCTCGGAGAAGCCGCCGACGTCGTGGAACGCGCGGATCCGGACGGCCGACAGGCCGGCCATCACGCCGAGCAGGGCCGGCCCGGGAAGCCAGTCCGGGCCGGGGACGGGGGAATACCGCAGTTCCGGGGTGATCGGGTCCTCGGTGAGCGCCGGCTCCACCAGGCACCGTCCGGTCACCACGCCCAGCCCGGGGTACGCGTCGAGCTGATCGGCCGCCCGTCGCAGAGAGCCCGGCTGCCATCGGGTGTCGTCGTCGCAGAAAGCGACATAAGGGGTACTCACCTCCCGGACGGCGAGATTGCGCGCGACGGCGCCCAGGTTCCGGGGCGACCGGATCACCCGGATCGCTGGGAACCGCTCCTCGACGGCGTCCGCGGTGCCGTCGGTGGAAGCGTTGTCCACCACCACGATCGGCGCCGCGTCGGGCAGCGCCGTCATCGAGGCGAGCGTCTCCAGCAGCTGTGCGCGCCGGTTGTGCGTGATCACCACGACCGTGATCCGGTCTCCCACTTCATCCTCCCTGTGCGTGTTCGAGAACGCGGATCCGGCTCTCCACCGAGGCGGGCAGCCGTTGTCTGTCGGCGAGCGCCCGCGGCAATCTCCGGAGCACCCCGGCGAGCGCGCCGAGTACATGCGGTTCCCGCGGAACCCTTGCCACCGCTCGGAATCCTTCGACGAGGCACCGTCGCAGCGGCCGCCTCATCACCGTGATCAGCATCCGGTTGCGGAGTTCGGCGCGCTCACGCCAGGACGGCGACGGCCGCACCGGCGAAGGGTGATGGTGCGCCAGCACCGCCTCCGCGTAACAGAGCCACCAGCCCCGCGCGGCCAGGTCGTAGGACAGCAGTTTCTCCTCGGCGCCGAAACGCAGCAGGGGATGGAAACCCGCGGCCTGCAGATAAGCGGTCCGGCGGACGATCGCGGAGCACGCGAGGAAGCCGAGCACCGCGGGCCCGGGAAGGCCGTCGGGCCTGCCGAGCGGGCTGCCGGCCATCAGCGGGACGACCGGGTCCTCGCGTTCTTCCTCGCCCACCAAGGTTTTCGCGGCCACCAGGCCGACGTCGTCGTGGGTGTCGAGGAGGCGTTCGGCCTCGGCGAGCGCGTCGTCGGCCCACCACGAATCGTCGTCACTGAAGGCGACGTACGGTGTCCGGGCCACCGCGACGCCGAGATTCCGGGCCGTCACGCCGATGTTGTGCGGCAACCGGATCACGTGGACACCGGGGAACGCGGCCGCCCGACCTGCCGTGCCGTCGGAAGAGCCGTTGTCCACGACCACGATCGGAGGAGGCGGCCTCAGCGCCGTCAGCTCACGCAACGTGCGTTCCAGCTCCGACGCCCGATCGCGGGTGGCGATCACCACCGTCGTCTTGGCCGCGTTCATCGCACCGGCCGGGATTTGAGCGCCTTCACCATGTCCCGCAGGAGCCCGTTGTCGGACGGTAGCGAGCGGAGCGCGGCCACCGCCCGGCCCTGCACCGAGGAACACCAGCGCCACCAGGAGTCGAGCAGCTCCCGATCATCCGCCTCCTCGGCACGGACGAGGGCGGGCCAGCCGAGCGCGTCGGCCTGGGCGGTGACCTTGCCACCGCCCGCGACCGGATCGATCGCCAGCGCGGGCACCCCCGCCTGCAGGCTCAGCGCCAGCCCGTGCAGCCGCGTCGTGATCACGACATCCAGATGCGACAGGATCGACATGAACTGATCCGGCGTCTCGCACCGCTCCCAGTCCGACGACGCCAGCCGCGTGTCGAGCGGCACCCTGGCGCAGTCGATCCCGGCGATCCACTCCCGCACCGAGGCGTGCACGTCCGCGTGGTGGCCGGAGTCGCCGTACTCGGGTTGCGGCGGCGCCAGGATCACTCCGGTCACCAGCACCTCGCTCGTCCGCGCGCCGAGAGAGAGGTCCGGCGTGCCGAGCCCGTCGTGATCCCGCGCGAACACCTGGTCGAAGCCGGTGACCGTGTCGTCCTCCGGATCGATCACCGAGACCCCGACCGCGATCCGGTGGCAATGCGCGAACCTGCGGTGCACCTCCTGCACCTGCCATCCGTGCGCGGGTCCGCAGACGAACACCACGTGGCTGTACCGCGCCGGATCCACCTCTTCGTAGTTCAAGTCGTCCGGCCGGTAGACCGGGCTCCAGGCCAGGTCATGCGGCAACCCCATGGTGGACAGCACCTCGTCGACCCTTCGCATACTGAGGACGTCCCCCGCGGTCGCCTCGCCGTGGCGGAAGCTCGCCCAGCCGATCACCAATGCACGCATGACCGAGGCGTACCCGGCATCTCCCGGTTCACACGGTTTTTCCGGCGCTCGCAGCGGGTAGCCCGTCGCCATGGACAGGGCGCTGGTGACCGGTGGTGCGGGTTTCGTCGGCTCGCATCTGTGCGAACGCCTGCTGGAGGCGGGCACGGAGGTCGTCGCGGCGGACAACTTCGCCACCGCTGTCACGGCGAACGTGGCGCATCTCCTCGACCGGCCGGGCTTCCGGCTCCTTTCCCGTGACGTCACCTTGCCGATGACCGCGGCGGGCCCGTTCGACGTCGTCTTCCACCTGGCGTCCGCCGCCTCGCCCCGCGACTACCTCCGCCTCCCGCTCGAAACGCTGCGCGCGGGCTCGTACGGCACCGAACGGGCGTTGGACATCGCCGAACGGGACGGCGCGCGGTTCGTCCTCGCATCGACGAGCGAGGTCTACGGCGACCCACAGGAGCACCCGCAGCGCGAGGAATACTGGGGGCATGTGAACCCGATCGGCCCGCGCAGCGTCTATGACGAGGCCAAGCGGTACGCCGAGGCGCTCACTTCCGCGATGCGCCGGGAGCGCGGCGTGAACACCGGTATCGCGCGGATCTTCAACACCTACGGTCCGCGCATGCGCCCCGACGACGGTCGCATGATCCCGACGTTCATCGGCCAGGCGCTGGCGGGCGAACCGCTCACCGTGACCGGCACCGGCGACCAGACCCGCTCGCTCTGCTACGTCGACGACACCGTCCGCGGCCTGATCGCGCTGGCCCGCTCCGACGTGCCCGGGCCGGTGAACCTCGGCAACCCTCACGAACTCACCGTGCTGCGGATCGCGGAGGAGATCCTGGCCGTGACCGGAAGCTCGTCCCGGATCGAGCATGTCGACGCCGCCGTCGACGACCCGGCCCGCCGCTGCCCGGACATCTCCCGCGCCCGCCGGGAACTCGGCTGGGCTCCGGAAGTCCCGATGACGGAAGGACTTCCGCGCACGATCGCCTGGTTCTCGCGGCAACAGTCCGCCGCCGGTTTCTGAAACCCGTCACTCACGTGCTTCTGGACGTAACTCGCGTGCTTGAAGCCGTAACTCGCGTGTCTCCAGGCGGAACACGCGAATGCCGCCGAATCCCCCGAGAGACGCTTCGCTGAGTAGCGACGTCCTGGGCTTTCGCGCCGCGTCGTTTATCCACGACTGCACCGGGTAGCGCTACGGGAGTAAGGCGGGTGACGTCCCGCATCCCCGATCGGAGAGGTGGCCCGGTGCGCATTCTCGGTGTCAACGCCGTCTTCCACGACCCGGCCGCGGCCCTGGTCGTCGACGGCGAAATCGTGGCGGCGGCGGAGGAAGAACGGTTCAGCCGTCGCAAACACGGCAAACGGCCGGTGCCGTTCTCCGCTTGGGAGCAACCGGCCGAGGCCGCCGCGTGGTGCCTGGCCGAGGCCGGGATCGCCGCTCAGGATCTCGACGCGGTCGGCTATTCGTACGACCCGGCGCTCGTCGAGCCGGGGCTGGCGGGCCACGACGGGAAGAACGAGTGTCTCCGCACCGACTTCGCCCGCCGTGCCCCCGCGTTCCTCAAGGCGGCCTTGCCGGGGCTCGATCCCGCGACCGTCCGCTTCGTCCGGCACCATGTCGCGCACGCCGCCTCGGCCGCGCTGGCCGCGCCCTTTGGGGACTGCGCGGTCCTGGTCGCCGACGGCCGCGGCGAGAGCACGTCCTACCTCGCGGGCGAGTACCGCGACGGGAAGTTCGAGGAGCTCGCCGAGCAACGGCTCCCCCATTCACTCGGACTGATGTACGAGGACCTGACCGAGCATCTCGGTTTCGCCCGGTCCAGCGACGAGTACAAGGTCATGGCGCTGGCGTCGTACGGGAAGCCCCGCTTCCTCGATCGGATCGCCGAAAGCGTGCACACCAACGGAATGGGGTTCCGCACCGACGAGATCGACTGGACGTCGTTCGCGCCCGCCGTCGAGCCCGGGCAGGAACCGGGGCAGGTCCACGCCGACCTGACGGCGAGCGTGCAGCGTTGCCTGGAGGACGTGCTGCTCGAACTGGCGGCCGCGCTCCACGAGCACACCGGGCACGCCGACCTGGCGATGGCGGGCGGGATCGCGCTCAACTGCGTCGCCAACACCCGCCTCCACGCCGAGGGACCGTTCGACCGGATCTGGGTGCAGCCCGCCGCCGGTGACGCCGGCACCGCGCTCGGCGCGGCTCTGCAACTCGCCGCCGACTTCGGCGAGCGCGGCGGCCCGATGACCGGCGCCGACCTCGGCCGCGGCTGGACCGACGAGCAGATCGAGAACGCGCTCCAGACCGCGAACATCCGTTACGAGCGGCCGGACGACGTCGCGGAAGCCGTCGCCGAAGCGCTGGCGGAAGACCGGATCGTGGCCTGGTTCCAGGGCCGGTCCGAGTTCGGCCCTCGCGCGCTCGGCCACCGGTCGCTGCTCGCGCATCCCGGGCACGAGGCCAATCTGGAACGGCTGAACGACGTCAAGGGGCGCGAGCAGTTCCGCCCGGTCGCCCCGATGGTGCTCGCCGAACGCGCGGGCGAGATCTTCTCCCGTGGCCCGCTTCCCAGTCCCTACATGCTTTTCGTGCACGACGTCGCGCCGGAATGGCGGGATCGCGTTCCGGCGGTCACCCACGTCGACGGCACCGCCCGCGTGCAGACCGTCGACGCGGGCGAGGAACCGCTCGTCGCCCGCATGCTCGGCGCGTTCGAACGGCGTACCGGGTTGCCCGCCGTGGTCAACACCAGCCTCAACACCGCGGGGAGGCCGATGGTCGACTCCCCGAGGGACGCGCTGGAGTGCTTCGGCTCGGCCCCCATCGACCTGCTCGCCATCGGGCCTTTCGTGGTCCGCCGCCCTTGACCCTTTGGAGGAGTGCCGTGATCGAAGACCACTTCGCAGCGTTGAGCGAAGCAGCCGGGAAGTCCGTTTCCTGGGCGCCGAAGGTCCGTGAGTGGGGTGACCACCTGGCCACCGTGCTGGCGTCCGGCGGGCGGCTGCTCGCTTGCGGCAACGGCGGGAGCGCCGCCGAAGCGCAGCACCTCACCGGCGAACTGGTGGGCCGGTTCCGCAACGACCGGCTGCCCTTCTCGGCGATCGCCCTGCACGCGGACACCTCCGCCGTGACGGCCATCGTCAACGACTACGGCGAGCACGAGGTGTTCGCCCGGCAGGTGCGCGCGCACGGCCGTCCCGGCGACATCCTGGTCTGCCTTTCGACCAGCGGGGGAAGCCAGAACGTCGTCGCGGCCGCGAAGGCCGCCCACGAACTCGGCGTCACCACCTGGGCGATCACCGGCCCCTCCCCCAATCCGCTCGCCGCGCTGTGCGCCGACGCGATCCCGGTGGAGGCGCCGTCGATGGCCACCGTGCAGGAGGTCCACCTCGCGCTCGTGCACGCCTTGTGCACCGCGTTCGACGACGCGCTCGGGGTGCCGACGTGAGGCCGCTGGTCGTCCTGGGCGACGCCCTGCTGGACGTCGACGTCGACGGCACCTCGGACCGGCTCTGCCCGGACGCGCCGGTGCCCGTGGTCGACCTCGCCCGCGAATGGCGGCGGCCGGGCGGCGCCGGGCTGGCCGCGTTGCTCGCGGCCCGGTCCACCGCCGAGGTCGTCCTAGTCGCCCCGCTGGGCGGCGATCGGGCGGGCCGGACGCTGGCCGGGCTGCTGGAACGCGAGCTCCGTGTGGTGCCGATGCCCTTGTGCGGCACCACGGTCACCAAAACGCGGGTGCGCGCGGCCGGGCAATCGCTGGTCCGGCTCGACAACGGTGACGGCCGCGCGGAATTCTCCCCGCTCACCGCCGAAGTCCGGGAAGCGCTGTGCTCGGCCGGCGCCATCCTCGTCGCCGACTACGGCCGCGGGGTGACCGGGCATCCGGAGATCCGTGCGCTGCTCGCCGAACTGGCGCCCACCGTCCCGATCGTCTGGGACCCGCACCCCCGCGGCACCGAGCCCGTGGCGGGGGTCCGGGTGGCCACGCCGAATCTCGCCGAAGCCGAACAGCTCACCGAATCCCGCGCCGATGCCGAAGAGCTGGCGAAACAGGTGCACGCGCTCTGGAAGGCCGACGCGGTCAGCGTCACCACCGGTTCGCGGGGCGCGGTCCTGACCGAGGGCGGGGCGTGCACGACGTTCCGGCCTCCGTCGGGCATCGTCGCCAAGGACACCTGCGGCGCGGGTGATCGCTTCGCGTCCGCGGTCGCCGCCGCGCTGCTCGACGGCGCGTCCACCGCCGACGCGGTGGCCACGGGGGTCGAGACGGCGGCCCGGTTCGTGGCGACCGGCGGCGCCGCCACGTTGTCCACTGTGGACAACGCGCCGGTGCCGGAGAGCGACCACCGCGGTGCTTCCGCGTTCGACGTGGCGGCACGGGTCCGCGCGCGAGGCGGCAGGCTGGTCGCCACCGGCGGCTGTTTCGATCTGCTGCACCCCGGTCACGCCAGCCTGCTCCGGCAGGCACGGGCCCTGGGTGACGCGCTCGTCGTCTGTCTCAATTCCGACTCCTCGGTGCGCGGCCTGAAAGGACCGGGACGGCCGATCGTGACCGCCCGCGACCGCGCCAGGCTGCTCACCGAACTTTCTTCGGTCGACGCCGTCGTGGTGTTCGACGAACCCGATCCCGCCGCCGTGCTGGACCGCCTGCGCCCCGACGTCTGGGTCAAGGGCGGCGACTACGCGGACACGGAACTCCCCGAAAGCGCCGTGGTGCGCAGGCACGGCGGCGAGATCGTCCTGATCCCGACCATCCGCGGCTATTCCACCTCCCGGCTGGTGGCCGCGGCGGAAGGAGCATGATGCGCTCTCTCGGCAACGTCCTGATCACCGGCGGCGCCTCCGGACTCGGTGCCGCGACCGTCGAAGCCGTCCGTGACGCGGGCGGCACCCCTTTGGTCATCGACCGCGTCGAACCGGCGGCCGACGTCGCCTTCGTCCAGGCCGACCTGGCCGATTCCGCCGCGGCCGCGAACGCCGTGAACGAGCTCGCCGCACGGGCGGGCGGGATCGACGGCGTCTTCACCGCGGCGGGGACCGACGCGTGCGGCGCGCTCGACGAAGTGTCCACAGAGGACTGGGAACGCGTGGTCCGGGTCAACCTGCTCGGCACGGCCGCGGTCGTCCGCGCGGCGCTGCCTCACCTGCGGTCCGGCCACGGCACGGTGGTGACCTGCGCGTCGACCCTCGGGCTGCGGGTGGCCGGGGACGCGAGTGCCTACTGTGCCTCGAAATTCGGTGTCGTCGGCTTCACCAGGGCACTCGCCATGGAGCTCGCGGGCCGCGTCGGGGTGACGCTGCTCGTGCCCGGCGGCATGCACACGGCGTTCTTCGACGACCGGGCCGAGCAGTACAAGCCGCCGCCGGACGCCAAACTCAACCAGCCCGAGCATGTCGCGGCTTCGGTGGTGTTCGCCCTCTCCCAGCCGCCCGGCTGCGAGGTCCGCGAACTCGTGGTGTGCGCTTCGGAAGAAGGGTCCTGGCCGTGACCGGTGGCATCCTCGTGCTGCGCGCCCTCGGCCTGGGGGATCTGCTCACCGCGGTTCCCGCGCTGCGGGCGCTCCGGCGCGCCTTCGACGGCGAGCGCCTGGTGCTCGCCGCGCCCGAAAACCTGCGCGACATCGTCGAACTGATCGACGCGGTGGACGAGTTGCTCCCGACGGCCGGGCTCGGCGAGCTGTCCTGGCCCGGCGAGCCGCCGCGGCTGGCGGTGAACCTGCACGGCCGGGGACCGGAGAGTATCCACGACCTGCTCGCCCAGGACCCGCTCGAACTGATCACGCACCGGCATCCGGACTTCCCCGGCGTCGACGGCCCGGACTGGCCCGCCGAAGCGCATGAGGTCGACCGCTGGTGCCGTCTGCTCGAGGCCGCCCGCATCCCGGCCGACCGCACCGACCTCGCGCTGCCGCCGCCTCCCGGACCCAGCCCGGCGGCGGACGCGGTGGTGATCCACCCCGGTGCCGCGTTCGCCGCCCGCCGCTGGCCGCCGGACCGGTACGCGCGGGTGGCGCGGGCGCTCGCCGAACGGCATCGGGTGGTCGTCACCGGAAACGCGGCGGAGGTACCGCTCGCCCGCGAGATCGCCGAGGCGGCGGACCTGCCCGGCGATGCGGTTCTCGCCGGCGACGCCGGTCTCGCCGAACTGGCCGCCACGGTGGCGGAGGCGCGGCTGGTGATCTGTGGTGACACCGGGGTCGGGCACCTCGCCACCGCGTACGGCACGCCGTCCGTCCTGCTGTTCGGGCCGACCCCGCCGCGGCTCTGGGGACCACCGCCCGAGGCCCGGCAGCACACGGTCCTCTGGGTGGGCGACGTCGGCGATCCGCACGGCGGCGACCCGGATCCGGGGCTGCTGCTGTTGCGCGAGGAACGCGTTCTCACCGCGGCCGAAGACCTGCTCCGGACGGGGGTTTCCGGTGGCTGAGCGGGTGGGGGTGATCGGTGCCGGTTACGTCGGGCTCACGAGCGCCGCGTGCTTCACCCATCTCGGGCACCAAGTGATCTGCGCCGACAGCGATCGGTCCAAAGTGGATGAACTGAGCCGGGGTGAGGTCACCATCGCCGAACCGGGCCTCACGGAACTCGTCCGCGACGGGCTGGGCTGCGGACGGCTCCGGTTCACCACCGACACGCGCGCTCTGTCCGATGTGGACGTCGTGTTCCTCTGCCTGCCCACCCCGAAAGGGAAGGACGGCGACGCCGACGTCCGGGTGCTGGAGGAGGTCGTCGCCACCCTCCCCGGCCTGCTGGCGTCCGGCTGCGTCGTCGTCACCAAGTCGACCGTCCCGGTCGGCACCGGGGCCCGGCTGACGGAGCTGCTCGGACGGCCGGATCTGCCCGTGGTGAGCAATCCCGAGTTCCTCCGGGAGGGGCACGCCGTCGAAGACTTCCTGAATCCCGACCGGATCGTCCTCGGCTCGGTGCCGGAGAACCGGGCGGCGGCCGAGCGGGTGGCCGCGTTGTACGGCGAGACGAACGCGCCGGTGTGGTTCACCGATCCGGCGAGCGCGGAGCTCGCGAAGTACGCCAGCAACGCCTTCCTGGCACTGAAGGTGTCCTATGTGAACGTCCTCGCCGAACTGTGCGAGCACTACGGCGCCGACATCCGCGACGTCGGGCGGCTCATGGGACTCGACTCCCGGATCGGCCCCGCCTTCCTCGTCCCCGGCCCCGGCTGGGGCGGCTCGTGCCTGCCCAAGGACACCGCCGCGTTGCTGCGGACCGCCGAACACGCGGGGGTCGACTTCGGCATCCTCCGTGACGCCATGAAGGCCAACGCCCGCCAGCGGGCGGCCGTGGTGCGGAAGATCCGCCGCGCGATCACCGGTGTTTCGGACGGTTCGCTCTCGGGCATCCGTATCGGGTTGCTCGGGCTCGCGTTCAAGGCGGGGACCGGGGATCTGCGCGATTCGCCCGCACTGGCCGTCGCACGGGAACTCGCCAGGAGCGGCGCGGTGCTGACCGCGTACGACCCCGGCGTCGACGCCGTCGAGCCGGACATCGTCCAGGTCGTCGACGACCCGTACCTGGTCGCGAAGGACGCGGCGGCGCTGGTCGTGCTCACCGAGTGGCCCGAGTTCCGCGAGCTCGACTGGGACCGGCTCGCCGCCGCCGCCGAACGCGCCGTCGTCGTCGACGCCAGGAATCTCCTGGACCCGGCGACCGTCGGCGAGGCGGGCTTCGTCCACACGGGACTCGGCACCGATCCGAACAGGAGGACAGGATGACCCAGCCGTTGAAGGCCCTCGCACTGGTGTGCTCGCTCAAACCGTCCCCCGCGCCGTCGAGCAGCGCGTTGATCGCCCAGCAGCTGCTCGACGAGCTGGCCGGGCACGGCGCCACCGGCGAACTCGTGCGCGTGGTCGACCACGACGTCAAACCCGGCGTGGAAGGCGACATGGGCGACGGCGACGCCTGGCCCGAGATCCGCCGCAAGGTCGCCGCGGCCGACATCCTGCTGATCTCGACGCCGACCTGGGTCGGCCACATGTCCAGTGTGGCCCAGCGGGTGCTGGAACGGCTCGACGCCGAACTGTCCGAAACGGACGACGACGGCAGGCCCGCGATGTTCGGCAAGGTCGGCGTCACCGCCGTCGTCGGCAACGAGGACGGCGCGCACAAGATCACCGCCGACCTGTTCCAGGCCCTCAACGACGTCGGCTTCACCGTGCCGGCGCAGGGCGGGACCTATTGGAACGGCGAGGCGATGAAGGGCGGGGACTACAACGACCTCGACGAAACGCCGGAAGCCGTCGCGTCGACCAACGCGACCCTCGCGCGCAACGCCGTCCACCTGGCGAACCTGCTGCGAGAGAAGCAGTACCCCGCTTCCTGAGGGGGTGTCCTGTAAGTCTGCACTTCCCTCGATGGCGGCTTTCCGCAAGTTGTCGTGTGGCCGGAGCGTGGGGGGGGGGGGGCGCGAAGGCCCACGGTGGTAGCCCCACAGCGGAGGGGGAGCCCACGC
>NZ_JBIWKX010000046.1:0-13706 GCF_044765885.1 Amycolatopsis sp. NPDC102389 | reverse complement strand
TCCCCCAACCTCATCTTGGTTCTCGGGTGCCCCCCAGCCGGGCCCCCCCCCCACACCTGGGTGCCGAAACCGCCAACAGGACTTACAGGACACCGCCTAGGTGTGAACGACCGCACGGACGGGTACCCCGGTTCCGTGATCGTCAAAACGCTGGCGTTCGGAGTTTGCCTCCTGCTCGCCGGCTGTACCGGAGCGAGCGGGCAAGAGCCGGTGAAAGAGGCCGCCACGCGATTCCTCGGCGCGCTCGCGTCGGGTGATCACCGCTCGGCGTGTGCCTTGCTGGCACCACGGGCACGGGAATCCTGGACGCCCGAGAGCTGCGAACGCGGTCTCGCGGGTGCGGACGTCCCGGGCGGAACACCCGAAACGGTCTCGATCTGGAGTGAGGAAGCCCAGGTGAAGACCGCCCGCGACACCCTCTTCCTGCACGAATCGTCCACCGGCTGGGTGATCACGGGAGCGGGCTGCCGCCACCGGAACGAACAGGTCTACGACTGCGCGGTGGGTGGACCGTGAAAGCGCGCCCGGTATTCACCGTCTATCTCGTCTTCGTCGTGGCCGTCCTCGGCTACTGCGTCCTGCTGGGCCTGCTCCACCGGTGAAGGAGGCGGATGATGCGACGCTTTCTCCGTGACAACGGCCTCTCGCTGGCATTCGGGCTGCTGTTCCTGCTGAGCCTCGCGGGACAGGCGTTCGCGGGCCTCGCCGATTACAACGACAGACAGCTGAGCCACGCCGCCGAACCGATCGGCCTGCTCGACTACGTGACGTCCGCGGACTTCGCCGTCGACGTCGCCGAGAACTGGCAATCGGAATACCTGCAGTTCTTCCTCTACGTGTTCGCGACCGTGTGGCTGCTGCAACGGGGTTCCCCCGAATCGAAACCGGCGGGCCGGGTCGGCCCGGAAACGGATGAGGACCAGCAGGTCGGATCGCACGCGACGGCCGATTCACCGAAATGGGTGCGGGCGGGCGGCTGGCGCACGGGGATCTTCTCGATGTCACTCGGACTGGTGATGCTGGGGCTGTTCCTGTTGTCGTGGCTCGCCCAGTCCGTGGCCGGGATGAGCGCCTACAACGCCGAACAGCTCACCGAGTTCGGCGATCCGGTGTCGTGGTCCGGCTATCTGGCGTCGTCGGACTTCTGGAACCGCACGCTGCAGAACTGGCAGTCGGAATTCCTCGCCATCGGCTCGATGGCGGTGTTCAGCGTGTACCTGCGCCAGCGCGGCTCCCCCGAATCGAAACCCGTCGGCGCCCCGCATCACGCCACCGACGAATCCGGGTGATTGAACCGCGGGGAACGGGTATCCGTGCGACGTCGGACTGACGACCACGGACAGGAGTGTCCATGACCACCACCACGAAACACGACCTCGTCTCGGTGATCACCGAAGATCACCGGGCCGTCGAGCGGGTCTTCAAAGAACTCGAGTCCGGTAAGGGCGGTGATCGGCATCGCAAGGACCTCGCGGACCACGTGATCGCCGAGCTCGTGCGGCACTCGATCGCGGAAGAGCAGCACATGTACCCCGCCGCGCGGAAGAACCTCCCCAACGGCGATGAGATCGCCGACCACGAGATCGAGGAGCACGCCGAGGCCGAACGGGTGATGAACGAGCTCATCGGTCTGGAGCCGACGGACAAGCGGTTCGACCAGCTGGTCGGCAAGCTGATCGAGGACGTCCGGCACCACATCGAAGAAGAGGAAAGCGACCTGCTGCCGAAACTGCAGGCAGCCTGCTCGCCGGACGAGCTGCGGGAGCTGGGCGAAAAAGTGTTGCGGGCCAAGGAGATCGCCCCGACCCGGCCGCATCCCGCCGCGCCGGACAGCCCGCCGGCGAACCGGATCCTGGCGCCGGGGACGGCGTTCATCGACAAGATCCGGGACGCGTTGGAAGACCGCGCCACCTGAGTTCGGTGTCGCTTGTCCCAAGTCCGTGAAGGCCTCCTTGAGGGACCCAGGGTCCCTCAAGGAGGCCTTCACGGAACACGCAAAAAGCGCCTCAGAGTTCGGCAGGAACATCCCGCACTGAAGACTCGGGCAGCTCCCCCGTCAGCGCGAAATCCACCCGCCGCGCCACGGACACGACCTGGTCCGCGAACCGCTCGTAGAACCGCGCCAGCAGCGCCACCGAGATCGCCGGTGCGACGCCGTCGGCCCAGTCCGGCTCGGTGACCAGCGTCATCAGCTCCTCGTACAGCGCGTCGACACGCTGATCCGATCGGGCGAGCGAGTGGAACACCTCGGCCGTCGGCCCGTCGATCGCGGCGCCGAGGTCTTCCGCCATCGTGCAGACCAGTCCGGCCATCTCGCCGAAGCGCCCGGTGAGCGCGTCGGGGACGGCGAACTCCGGCGCTCGCACGGCCTGCTCGGCGATGTGCTGGGCGAGGTCGCCCATCCGCTCCAGCCGGTCGGCGCAGTACACCGCCGCGAGCACGGTGCGCAGATCGCGCGCGACCGGCGCCTGCAGGGCGAGCAGCTTCTGCGCGGTCTCCTCGCAGTGGGTCCGTGCCGCGTTCAGTCTCGCCTCGACCGTCGCCAGCTCGGCGGCGGCTTCGACGTCCCGGTCGAGAAAGACCCGGTTCGCCAGGCGCAGTTCTTCGCAGGCCATGCCGCACATGCTCGACAGGAGCTCGCCGAGAACGCTCAGCTGACCGTGGAATCGATCCCTCATGTAAGCACCTTCGCAGGTTCGAGGACGTACGTCGCGTACGCCGCGCGGATCACCGGCTGGGCGACATTGCGCACCGGGACCCCGCCCGGGCTGACCCCTTGTTCGCTGCCGTAGTGCGCGTGCCCGTGCAACGCGAGCGCCACCTGGGCGTCGTCGATCGGTTCGCACAGCAGGTACGACCCCAGGAACGGGTGGATCTCCGGCGGTTCGCCGTGCAGGGTGCCGGGAATCGGCGAGTAGTGGGTGAGCGCGACGGTCACGTCGGGCTCCTCGTGTTCGAGCCCTTCCAGCGCGGTGCGCAGCCGCTGGGCGGCCGCCATGGTGTGCTCGACGAAGTCCTTCATCTCGCGTTCGCCGAACCGGCTCGCGCATTTGCCCGCGAACCCGCCGCCGAAACCCTTCACGCCGGCGACGCCGAGCTTCCCGCCCTCCAGTTCCACCGTGGTGGCCGAGCCTTCGAGGACGGTGATCCCGCTTTCCTCCAGAAGTCCGCTGATCGCCTCGGCCTCGTCCGAGTGGTAGTCGTGGTTGCCGAGCACCGAGATCACCGGGACGTCGAGCCCCGCGAACTCGTCGGCCACCACCCTTGCCTCCTCGACGCTGCCGTGCCGCGTGAGGTCGCCCGCCAGCAGCAGCACGTCGGCGTGCTCGGCGACGTTGTCCAGGACCGGCCGCAGCAGGCCTCGGTTGTCCTCCCCGAGGTGGACGTCCCCGACCGCGGCGACCCGGATCACCGGATCTCCTCGGCGTGCGACGGCTCCCGGACATCGGCCAGCCGGACGTCGTTGTGCACCAGCTCGGCCGCGATGTGTTCGCAGACGACCGCCTCGATGTCGGCCTTGCGGTTGGCGCACGGGACCTCGCCGCTGAGCCGGACCTGATCGCCGCGCACGGTGACGTGCACGCCGAGTTCGGCCGTCCTCGGGTCTTCCGCCAGCGCCTTGGTCAGCCTGGCGACCAGGTATTGGGGCGCTTCGTCGGGCATCGGCAGCTCCTTTCCGTCGATGATGGACAGTGCCGAAAGCAGGGTCAGGAACGACCAGGCGTACGGCGATTCGGCGGTCTCCTCGGCCACGCGGTGCCAGTCGACCTGCTCACGGAGGTCGCGGGCGATCCGCAGCAGCGGCCCGAAATCGCACCGGTGCGGGCTGAGCACGAGGACCTTGTCGACGAGCAGATCGGTCCCGTTGAGCACGGGGGCGGCGGTCGGCCCGACCCGCATCAGCGAAGCGCGGTCGAGCATCTCGTCGGTGACGGGGCGATGATTGGGCCGGAAGATCAGGTCGACGAGACAGTCGCCGTCGTAGACCTTGGTGAGCCAGTCCTCCGGCGGGTGTTCCCGTCTCAGCCCCGCGTCTTCCAAAGCCTCCGCCGCTTCCTCGATGTCCTCTTGTTTGAGGAAGAGGTCGACGTCGTGATCGGACGGCGGCCCGCCCCGCGCGTACACGGCGAGGCCGCCCGCGACGGCGAACCGCACGGACGTCTGGTCCAAAGTGGACACGACCCTGGTCAGCGTGTTCAGCAGGTCCTTCTCGTTCACGGCCGCTCCCCCACCCCGGTGGCCAGTTCGTGCGCCCTGCCGACGTCCGGATTCAGCGGTTCGGTCGGGAATCCTTCGCCTTCCCGCAACCCCTTGAGGAACGCTTCGATCGCGTCCTCCGAGGTGTGGCGCGGCGTCCAGCCCAGTTCCTCCCTGGCGCGCGTGCAGTCCATCACCGGAAGGTGCAGGACGGCGTCGAAAAGCCCTGGCGTCGCGGGGATCAGATGCAGCGACCAGGCGGCGGCGAGCGCCCGCCGGACGGCGACCGCCGGGACCTTCACCGGTTTGGCGCCGAAGATCCGGGCGAGCGCACGGGTGTCCAGCACCGGATCGGCGGCGATGTTGAAGGCGCCTTTGACGTCTTGGAGCGCGCACCGGCGATAGGCGTCGGCCACGTCGTCGGTGTGCGCGGTCTGGATCCTCAGCTGCGGGATGTCCGGGAGTACCGGGATCAGGGACGGCCGCACGAGCTTGCCAGGCACGAACGGGCCGCCGAAAAGACGGCGCTGTTCGGGTGCGGAAGCCTTCTGGAAGAGGAATCCCGGCCGCACCCGCACCACCCGCATCCTCGGATGACTCCGGTCGAATGCTTCGAGAACCCTTTCCACGTAAGCCTTTTCCCGGGTGTAGGCCGCGCTCGGTGATCCGTGGGTCGGCCAGTCCTCGGTCACCGGGTGGTCGTCGTCCCTCGGGGAGTACGCCCCGATCGACGACGCGTACACCAGCGACGGCACCCGCATGGCCTGCGCCGCCTCGAACACCCGGATCGAACCCAGCACATTGGCTCGCCAGGTGACCTCGGGCCGGTGTGTGGGCTGGAAGAGCCAGGCGAGGTGGATCACCACGTCCGCGCCGTCGAACACGGCACGGAGGTCGTCACGGGCGACGTCGGCGGTGACGAACTCGGTCTTCGGGCTCTCCCAGCGGCTGGGGCGCCTCGCCACGCCGACGATCGATCCGACCTCGGGGTCCGAACCCAGCGCGCGTACCACCGCCGTGCCGACGTTGCCGGTGGCGCCGGTGACCACGATCCGCTTACCACTGCTGGTCATGGGTACGGTTACCCACCGTCGCCTCGCCTTAATCGGCGTGGAGCCGCTGGACGAGACGGCGGGCGGGCAACGCCATCGCCCCCAGGCCGATCGAGGAGGTGACCTCGTCCGTCGGCGCGACGAGCAGGTGGTCGATCTCGTCGAGCAGCTTGCGGCATCCGTCGAGCTTGTCCGCATCACCCGAACGGGCCACCTCGGCGAGCGCTTCGAGCAGGTCGCCGACCACCCCGCGCGCGTATTCGCCGGGATGCCGGAACGGCTGTTCGCTCCGGGCGGCTTCGCTCACCGCGTCGATCAGCTGGGCGAGCGGCTGCCACAGGGAGATGAGGTTCGGCAACGACCCTTCTCGCGTCTCACGCCGCCCGCGGAGGTTCAGGTACCGGCCCTCCCTGGTCCAGCCGATCGCGTCCTCCGCCTCCGCGACCAGGCTGCGGACGTCGCGCACGCGGTCGTACAGGACTTCGGTCGCCTCGGGCGGCGCGCCGTCGCGGACCAGTGCCGCGGTCTCGTCGAGGACGTCGGCGATCGCCGAAGCCAGCCGGGAGGTCGCCGCCCGCAGCCGCTCGCCGTGCAGCGGAGGCAGGATCACCGCGTTCAGCACCGCGCCGATCGCCGCGCCCAGCGCGGTTTCCAGCAGCCGGTCGGCGAGCAGGATGGGTTCGGTCGCGTTGCCGTAGGAGATCAGCAGCATGCCGGTGATCCCGACCCAGACCCCCGAATCGCCGAACCCGCGCCACGCGCCGATCAGCAGGCCGACGAAGATGACCAGCCCGAGCGCCACCGTCACCGAGGGGATGAGCTGCCCGGCGCCCGCCGCGAGCAGGACACCCACGCCGACCGCGCCGACCTGCTGCGCCCAGCCTCGCAACGAGCGGTAGACGGTGGCCTGCACCAGGAACACCGCCGCGTACGGCGCCAGAAAGGGCTGGGGCAGGCGCAGGACCGACGTCGCGATGACCCACGCGAGCACGGCCGCGGCCGTCGCTTTCGCGGTCTGGATGAGACTCCGGCGCTCTTCCCCCGGAACCCGGAACGCCCGGGCGGCCCAGGCCAACGGCGCCGTCCATCGGCTCCGGAACTCCATCACGGCCCCGGGGGTGCCAGGTGGACGACCTTGGTCTGGGTCATCTCGTCGAGCAGTTCCGGCCCGTAGCCGTAGCCGCTGCCGCTGGCACGCCGCGGATGGGCGGCCCCGCCGGGCGCGCCGCCGAAGACGTTGTTGATCTTCACGGTGCCTGCCGGGAGTTCCCGCCAGGCGCGCTGCGCGTGCGCCATCGAGGAGGTGAGCACCGTGGCCGCGAGACCGTAGTCGCCGGTGGCGGCCTGTTCGAGTGCCTGGTCGAAGTCGGCGGCCACGGTCACCGGTGCGACCGGGCCGAAGGTCTCCTCGGTGAGGACCCGCATCCCCGGGGTGCATCCCGCGAGGACGGTCGCCGGGTAGAAGGCGCCGGGCCCGTCCGGCAGGACCCCGCCCACCAGCGGATCGGCGCCCTGCGCGATCGCCTCCGTGACCTGCTCGTGCACCCCCTCGCGGTGACGCCGGTCGACGAGCGGGGCCAGGTCGCGATGGCCTGCCTCGGCGACCAACGCGGTGAGGAAGGCGTCCGCGACGTCCTGGTGCACATGGATCCGTTCGACCGAGACGCAGATCTGCCCGGAGTTGGCGAAGGCCCCGGTCGCCGCCTGCTCGGCCGCCCACACCGGATCCACGCCGGCGTCGACGACGAGCGGGTCGTTGCCGCCGTTCTCCAGCAGCACCTTGGCGCCGGTCCGGGCCGCGCTCGCGGCGATCGAGCGGCCCGCCGCGGTGCCGCCGACGTGCGCGATGACGTCGACGTCCGCGTGGGCCGCCAGTTCCGCGCCGACGCTCCCGTCACCCTGCACGGTCTGCAGCACGCCCTCGGGGAACGCCTCCGCCAACGCGCTCCCCAGCCAGGCGCCGGTATGCGGACAGCGTTCGCTCGGCTTGTGCACCACCGTGTTCCCGGTGACCAGTGCGGCGCCGACCAGCCCGCAGGCCACGGCGACGGGGTCGTTCCACGGCGTCAGCGCGACGACCACGCCCCGCGGTTCGGGCACCATCAGATCGGTGGCCGACGGATCGCCCAGCAAAGATCGCCCACGGTGCACCGGGCCCAGTTAGGCGTACTGCTCGAGGGTCCCGGCTCCGGCCAGGACACCTTCTTCCGCCTCGTCACGGGGCTTCCCGGTCTCGCTCTCGATGAGGACGGCGAGTTCACCCGCCCGCTCCCGCAGCGACCTCGCCGCGTCCTTCAGCGCGACCCCGCGTTCGGCGGCCGGTGTGGCGGCCCAACCCGGGGCCCGCCGTTTCGCCGCGGCGATCGCCGTCGCCACGCCATCGGGTGTCGCCACCTTGACGCTGCCGACGAGACTGTCGTCGGCGGGGTCGCGGATCTCCAGCACGGTCGAGCGGTCCACCGTCGTCATTCGCACCTCCTCGAAGTTCTCGTCCGGCGGTTACCCGGTGCCGTTTCGCCGAAACCGTGTCCGGGTAGCCGCGAGGGAATCCACCACGGCGAAGGGGCGAGATCTGTGGCACAGCATCGAGAGGACGCGAAGGACGAACAACTGGGCGGCAGCCGCGTCGATCCGGAAGGATCCGCGCTGACGACCCAGCAGGGTGTCCGGGTCGATCACACGAACGATTCACTGACTGCGGGCGCCCGCGGGCCGACGCTGCTCGAAGACTTCCACGCCCGCGAGAAGATCACGCATTTCGACCACGAGCGCATCCCCGAACGTGTCGTGCACGCGCGCGGCGCGGGCGCCTACGGCTTCTTCGAGGCCTACGACGACGCGCTGGCCGACTACACGGTCGCCGAATTCCTCACCAGCGGCGAGAAGATCCCCGTGTTCGTGCGGTTCTCCACCGTCGCGGGTTCGCGCGGTTCCGCCGACACCGTGCGCGACGTCCGCGGCTTCGCGACCAAGTTCTACACGCGCCAGGGCAATTACGACCTCGTGGGCAACAACATGCCGGTGTTCTTCATCCAGGACGGCATCAAGTTCCCCGACTTCGTGCACGCGGTGAAACCCGAACCGCACAACGAAATCCCGCAAGCGCAGTCGGCGCACGACACGTTCTGGGACTTCGTGTCGCTGCAACCGGAGAGCCTGCACATGGTGCTCTGGCTGATGTCCGATCGCGCGCTGCCGCGCAGCTACCGGATGATGCAGGGTTTCGGCGTCCACACCTTCCGGCTGGTCAACGCCGACGGCAAGGGCACGTTCGTGAAGTTCCACTGGAAACCCGTGCTCGGCACGCATTCCCTGGTGTGGGACGAATGCCAGAAGATCGCGGGCAAGGACCCCGACTTCAACCGGCGCGATCTGTGGGACGCGATCGAGTCCGGGCAGTACCCGGAATGGGAGCTGGGCGTCCAGCTGGTGGACGAGGACTCCGAGCACGACTTCGACTTCGACCTGCTGGACGCCACGAAGATCATCCCCGAGGAGCAGGTGCCCGTGCGCCCGGTCGGGCGGATGGTCCTGGACCGCAATCCCGAAGACTTCTTCGCCGAGACCGAGCAGATCGCCTTCCACACCGCGAACATCGTCCCCGGCATCGACTTCACCAACGACCCGCTGTTGCAGGCACGGAACTTCTCGTATCTCGACACACAGCTGATCCGGCTCGGCGGCCCGAACTTCTCCCAGCTCCCGGTGAACCGGCCGATCGCGAACGTGCACACGAACCAGCGCGACGGATACGGCCAGCAGAACGTCCACAAGGGACGGACGAGCTACTTCCCGAACTCGCTCGGCGGCGGCTGCCCGGCGATCGCCGATTCCGGCGTGTTCCGCCACTACACCGAATCCGTGGCGGGCCACAAGATCCGTGAGCGCAGCGAGAGCTTCAAGGACTTCTACAGTCAGGCGACCTTGTTCTGGAACAGCATGTCCGCGGTCGAACGCGAGCACATCGTCGCCGCGTTCCGGTTCGAACTCGGCAAGGTCGAGGACCGGGAGGTCCGGGCGCGGACGGTCGCCGAACTCAACAACGTCGACCACGATCTGGCGGCCCGGGTGGCCGAGGGGATCGGGGTGAGCGTGCCCGCCGCTCCGGTCACTCCGCACCACGACCGCTCCTCCCCCGCGCTTTCGCAGCTCAACCAGCCCTCCGCGACGCCGGCCAGTCGGAAGGTCGCGGTGCTCGCCGCCGACGGCGTGGACACCATCGGCGTCGGCCGCGTGGTCGAGGCGCTGACCGAGCAGGGCGCGATCGCCGAAGTCCTCGCTCCGACCGAGGCCGAACTCCGGCCGGGCGGTGAAGGGGATCCTCTGCGGCCCGACAAGCAGCTGAACACCATGGCTTCGGTGCTCTACGACGCGGTCGTCGTCCCGTGCGGCCCGAGCTCGATCAACGTCCTCGAACGCGACGGATACGCGGTGCATTTCGTCGCCGAGGCGTACAAGCACGGCAAACCGGTGGCCGCCTTCGGCTCCGGTCTGGACCTGCTGCGCCGGGCCGGGGTGACCTCGAAGCTGGCCGACGACACCGAAACCCTCATCGACCAAGGCGTGGTGACCACCACGGCGGCCGAGGCGACCTTGCCCGACGGTTTCCTCGCCTCGTTCCTCGCGCAACTGGGCGAGCATCGCTCGTGGCAGCGGAAGACCGACGCGATCCCGGCGTGACCGGAGTTTGCGGCCGTGGCACCCGGGTACCGGAAGAGGGTGAGCGACCTCGACTACACGATCGTGATTCCGACGACCGGCCGGGAGAATCTCCATACCCTCCTGGCCGCGATCGAAGCCGCCGGTGAACCCCGGCCAGCGCGGATCGTCGTCGCCGACGACCGGCCCGGCGGCGACGACCTGCGGCTTCCCCCGTCCAGCACGGAGATCGCAGTCGTCCGCTCCGGCGGGCGCGGTCCCGCCGCGGCCCGCAACGCCGGCTGGCGGCGCGCCGAGACCGAGTGGATCGCCTTCCTCGACGACGACGTGGTGATCGGCTCGGACTGGCCGCGGAAGCTCGCGGAAGATCTTCTCCCCCTCGGTCCGGAAACGGCGGCGTCGCAGGCGCGGCTCGTCGTGCCGCTGCCGCCGGACCGCCGCCCGACCGACGACGAACGGGGCACGGCGGCGCTGGAGACGGCCCGGTGGATCACGGCCGACATGGCCTACCGCCGGGCCGTGCTCGCCGAGGTCGGCGGCTTCGACGAACGTTTTCCCCGTGCCTACCGGGAGGATTCGGATCTGGCCTTGCAAGTCGCCAAGGCGGGCCACCTCATCGCGCGGGGCGAACGCGTCACCGTCCATCCGCCGAAACGGTCGGGGCCGCTCGCCAGCCTCCGCGCGCAGCGGGGCAACGCCGACGACGCGCTCATGCGGCACAAGCACGGTGTCCTCTGGCGGCAGCAGACCGGAGCCGGTCACGGACGGCTCGAACGGCACGCGCTGGCCACGGTGAGCGCGGTGGGTGCCGCGGCGCTGTTCGCGCTGGGCCGTCGTAAGGCCGCGGCCGCGGCGGCCGGGGTGTGGGCGGGAGTGACTGCCGAGTTCGCCGCGCGCCGGATCGTCCCGGGGCCGCGCACCCCGGGCGAGCTGTCGCGGATGCTGCTGACCAGTGCGCTCATCCCGCCCGCGGCCTGCTATCACCGGCTGCGCGGGGAGCTGCGACACCGGCTTTCCCGGCGGCCGCAGGCGCTGCTGTTCGACCGGGACGACACCCTCATCGTCGACGTGCCCTATCTCGACGATCCCGACGGTGTCCGTCCCGTTCCCGGCGCCAAGGAACTCCTGCACGGCGTGCGGGCGGCGGGGATCAGGATCGGCGTGGTCAGCAACCAGTCGGGAGTCGCGAAAGGACTGATCGCGCCGGACCGGCTGGCCGCGGTGAACGCCCGCGTCGAGAAGGTCCTCGGCCCGTTCGGCACGTGGCAGGTCTGCGTGCACGACGACGGCGACGGCTGCGCCTGCCGGAAACCCGCGCCCGGCCTGGTCCGCCAGGCCGCCGAGGCGCTCGGCGTGGACGTCCGCCGCTGTGTGGTCATCGGCGACACCGGTGCCGACGTCGACGCCGCCCTCGCCGCCGGAGCCAGGGGAATCCTCATCCCGACCGCGAGGACCCGGCCGGAAGAGGTCGATCGCGCCCGTCGCCGGGCGACCGTCGCCCGGGACCTGGCCGAAGCCGTGCATCTGGCCGTCGCGGGAACGCGATGAACGTACTGGTCGCGAGGATGGACAACCTCGGCGACGTTCTGCTCGCGGGCCCGTGCGTCCGCGCGGTCGCGGCCGGGGCGGAGCGGGTGGTCCTGCTGACCGGGCCGCGAGGCCGCGCCGCAGGCGAACTGCTGCCCGGCGTGGACGAGGTTATCACCTGGTGCGCGCCGTGGATCGACCCCGAACCGCCGCCGGTCACCCAGGAGGACACCGACGCGCTCGTCCGGCGCCTACGCGGGCTTTCCCTGGACGCGGCGTTGATCCTGACGTCGTTCCACCAGTCGCCGCTCCCGCTGGCGTTGCTGCTGAGGATGGCGGGCGTGCCGTGGATCGGCGCGATCAGCGAGGACTATCCCGGATCGCTGCTGGACCTGCGCCATCGCGTTGCCGGTGATCCACCGGAGCCGGTCCGGATGCTTTCCCTGGCCGAGGAAGCGGGATTCCCGCTGCCGCCCGGCGACGACGGCGGTCTCGCGCTCCGCGAACCGCTGCCCTCGGTGGACGGGCTCGTCGGCGGTGAGGGTTACGTGGTCGTCCATCCGGCCGCGTCGGTCCCGGCCAGGCAACCGTCGGCCGAGCGCTCGGCCGCCATCGTGCGGGCGCTGCTGGACGCCGGGCACCGCGTGGTCGTGACCGGGTCTCCGTCGGAGAGCGTTCTGACCAAGGAAGTCGCCGGTGACGCGCTCGATCTGGGCGGCCGCACGGGATTGTCCGAATTGGCGGCCGTGCTAGCCGGGGCGGACGTCGTGGTGGCGCCCAACACCGGCCCCGCGCATCTCGCGGCCGCCGTCGGGACGCCGGTGGTGTCCCTGTTCGCCCCTGTCGTGCCGTCGTCGCGGTGGGCGCCGTACGGAGTGCCGTCCGAAGTGCTCGGCGACCAGCACGCCGCCTGCAAGGACAGCCGGGCCCGGGTCTGCCCCGTGCCCGGCCATCCGTGCCTGGACCGTATCGCGCCGGAAGCCGTCGTCGACGCGGTCGAGCGACTCAGCCGGGTGTCGTCTCGCCGCCCAGCGCGGCGATGACCTCACCGCTGTAGTACGACGAAAGCCGGTTGGACGCCAGGAAGACGTACGACGGCGCGAGATCGTCGGGGTGGGCGGCGCGTTCGTACGGGACCTGGAGACCGAACTTCTCCACCTTCTCGGGCGGGAACGTCGACGGGATCAGCGGTGTCCACACCGGACCGGGCGCGACGCAGTTGATCCGCACCCCGCGATCGGCCAGCGCCTGCGCCATCGCGTACGTCCAGGCGTGCACGGCGCCCTTGGTCGCCGAGTAGTCGATCAGGGACTTGTTGCCCCGCAACCCGTTCACCGATCCGGTGTTGATGATCACCGAGCCTTCACCCAGATGGGGCAAGGCGGCGTTGGTGACCCGGAAGAAGCTGTGGATGTTCACGTCGAAGGTGTGCGTCCATTGCTCGTCGGTGAGCTCTTCCGGAGAGTCGACCGGCCACTGCGTGGCGACGTTGTTGACCAGGATGTCCAGACCGCCGAGTTCCTTCACGGTCCGGTCCACGATCTCGCGGCATCGCGCCGCCTCGGCGAGATCACCCGGTAGGAGGAGGCACTCGCGCCCCTCGGCCCGGACGCGTTCCTCGGTGTACTTCGCGTCTTCGTGCTCGCTGAGGTACGCGATCGCCACGTCGGCGCCCTCCTTCGCGAAGGCGATGGCGACCGCGCGGCCGATCCCGGAGTCGCCGCCGGTGATGAGCGCACGCTTACCGCTCAGCAGGCCGCGGCCCTCGTAATCCTCCATGGAGTCGCGCGGCGGCGGGTCCATTTTCGACGTCACGCCCGGCGGTTCCTGCTGCTGCGGCGGCCGTAACTTGTCTGGCATCGGAATCCCTCCCGTCGGGTGCTTTCGCCGACGGTTACCCGGATGCCCGCCTTCTCGAACATGGACCGGTCCCGGGCCTGACGGTGTTCAAGTGGGGTCGTGACCGGTGAGGACGGTTCTATTAAGGGGTAAGGCAAAGGTGGCGCGATGACCTGAATCGCAGCAGCGAGCTTGCCGAAGAGAGTCGGATTGCCGCCGGATGTCCATAAAGGACACCTTGTCAGGTTAAAGTGACCGATTTGGGAACTTCGCGCATCTTCGCGTGGGAGTCGTGAGTGGCAAGTGGGGTTCTATTGAGGGGTAAGTCAAACGTGGCATGGTCGGTGCGGGTGGGGGGGGGGGGGGGGGGGGGGGGGTGGGGGGGGGATGGAACCAACCAACACCCCCCCCCACACCCCGCCCCCCCCGCAG
>NZ_JBIWKX010000045.1:0-62300 GCF_044765885.1 Amycolatopsis sp. NPDC102389 | reverse complement strand
GGGCGGGGGTTGTGTTTTGGGGGTACCCTTTGTGCTGTGGTGCGCCGTTTTTTTTTTGGGGTGGTTTTTTTATTTTTTTGTTTACAACAAAAATAACCCCCCCCGACCCTCCGTGAAACTGCACAGATAGGACATTCGGTCGCCAAGAATGTCCCTTGTGGACACTCAGAGCTGTCACGCACTCCTCGGATCGCCCTTCGTCGCCGGACCGCAGACGAGGTCCGACCGAATCACCAAGAGCGGCACTGACCACCAGTTATACGACTTTGCCGGGACCCTGCGTTAGGCGCGAGGAAGGGGGCCTTCCTGTACCTCGGGCGAGCAGCGGCACCGGTCGAGGGGCCGAAGTCAGAAAGAGGTGCCGCCGTCGGTCCAGTCGGTCTGGGCGAAGTCCTCGTCGTCGACGGGAGCGCGGCGCGGTTTGCGGACCGGTTCCGGTTCCGGCTCTGGGGGAGCGGCGACCGGCTCCTCGGGTTCGGTGGCTTCGAGGGCCTGGGGTTCGGGGGTGCCGTTCGGCCAGACGCAGGGTGAGGTGGCCCCGACGTAGAACTTGCCGAGGTCGTTCGCCTGTACTGACATGTCGAAAGCGTCCGCGTTGTTCCGGACGAACACGTACTGGTCCTTCGGCCGCGAATCCGTCAGCACCGTGAAGTCATGAGCCGACCACCACTGGACGATGGCGTCGAAGTGTTCCGCGAACCGTGCCGGTTCGAGGCCGGTCACCTCATAGGTCGCGGAGATCTCGAAGCGGCCCTGGGGACCGTCGTCGGTGGGGTCGGTGCATTCCGACCGGTGCTGGGTGAACGGTTTCCGGTCCGCCGAACCGGGCAGCACGGCGACCACGGCCTCGATGTACTGCTCGACCTTGTCCTTCGCCTCGTGTTCGGTGATGGTCGGTTTCATGGCGTCTCCACCTCCGGGGGAACAAGCGGACAAGAGCACGAGCAGGGTGGTCAGAAGCGGGGATCTCACGAGGCGGGTTTCCCGGCGATGATCAAGCCGAGGTTCCGGAGCGACGGGTTGTTGTCTTCCCAGTATTCGCTGTGCGCCTCCGTGCTGTATCCGCCCCAGCCGTCCGTGCCCGGAGCCGAGGTGAACACCTGCCCGCCGAAGTCCGCGTCGGCCGGGTCCTGCCCGAGGATCGGGTCGTATCCGGCGATCTCGAGGTTCGCCAGGTTGATCATGTCGTGCTCGGCCACCGTCGCGTGCACGTGTTTGCCGATCTCGTCCTGATTCACCCCGTCGAGATGCAGTCCGCTCACGTCGTGCGCGCCGACGCCGGGACTCGCCACGAAGACCAGTTCGTCCGCGGCGAGACCGCCGTCGCCGGCCGCGTGCCCGACGACGGTGGTGCCGTAGCTGTGTCCCATCACCGTGTTGTGCGAGGGCGGTCCCTGGTGCGTTTCCCGCAGCCCGTCTTGGAATTGGGCGAGGGCCGCCTTGCCGCCGTCGGCGTACTCGGCGCTCGCGGCGTCCTTGATCTCGTTCGGTGCGTCGTAGCCGAGCCAGGTGATCACGGCCGTCGAGGGAGAGCCCGAGGTGGTCGCCGCGGCCCACATCTTGTCGGACCGGTTGAGATCGCCGCCGATCTTCGACAGCTCCGAACCGGTCCCCGGCACGTACGTCGCCACATTCACCGCGGTGTCGGGATTCCCCGCGGAAACGATCGCCTTCCCGTCGCCGCCGGTGTCCAGCCCGAGCAGGTACGCCCGCGGCTCCGTCTGGGCCAGCCGCCGTTCGATGGCTTCCAGGCCTTTGAGTTTGGGATCCCCTTGGAGCCGCGCGATCTCGCGGGCGAGGACGGCGCGGTTGGCGGCGTCGCGGTCGGCCGCCGGAAGACCGTCGAGATTGCCGATGAGTCCCGGATTTCCTTGCAGCAGAGCGACTTTCGCCGTGTCCGACAGGCTCGCCCACCATGCCTTGTTGTCGCCGGGGGTGCCGTTCTCGGGTGGGCCGATGATCGACAGGCCGCTCTGCGCGGCTCCGGCGTCGGCCGCCTGAGCGAGGGTGCTGCCACCCTGTTCGGTGATCTCGCCACGAAGTGCCCGGCGCAGGATCTCGGCGAAATCGGCGTCGACGTCGGCCGCGCGGCGCAAGCCCTGCTCGACCCTGTCGGCCAGTTCCGCCATCACTCGCGGTTGATCGGGCGAGGGAGCACCCGAAGGCGTGATCTCGCCACCGGGACCGATGGCCAGCCCGTTCCGCCGCGCCAGTTCGTCGGTCTCGCGCACGAACGCGACGATCCGGTCCAGCGCGATCTGCACCTCGTGCGCGCCTCGCCGGACCGCCGATGCCTCGGCGACGAGCCGCTCCAGGGTGGAGATCAGCGATTCGCCCCGCGTCGTCGCGGCGGTGGCCGCGTCGCCGGTCCAGCCCGTGAATCGAGCCATGGCTTCGACGTCGTCGTTCGCGGCGACGATCCGGGTGCAGCCGTCGTTGAGCGCGTCGGCGACCCGGCCGATCGCGGCCGGATCCCACCGGCGTACGTCTCCCCAGGTGAGCATCAGACGGGGAGTTCCCGTGACGCCGCCAGCTCGTTGGCGCGGTAGTGGACGGCCGCCGCGTCGAGCCGTTCGGCGTAGTCCGCGGTGTTGCCTGCCCAGCCCGGCACCGCGCGGCCCCACGCGTCGGCGAGCAGCCGCGCCGCTTCACCGGATACGCCGCCCGGCAGGCCCGCCGCGACGTCCGCGAGCGTGGCCGCGAGGTCCACCTTCCCGACGTCGTCCGAAGCGCGTTTCGCCGCGCTCGATGCCGCGCCGATCGATTCCAGGACCACCTCGTACCCGCCGGTCATCCCGCTTCCTCCCCGTAGCGTGACGCTGTGTGACCACACTACGACGCGGGAGGCGGGTTCGCGGTTCCCTTCACCCGTCCTTGAAGAGCCCGTCGGCGATATAACGCGAAACGGTGGCGAGCCGTCGCCCCTGCAGCCGGAGGGCGTCCAGGGCGAGATCGTCGGGTTCGGCGGACTTGCGCGAGACGAACGAGCCGCCGTACGGATTGCCTGATTCGAGCAGGTGAGGGTCGGTGTAGCCGAGCGGCAGGACGATGGCGCCCCAGTGGTAGAAGATGTTGTTCGTCGCCAGCACGGTCGATTCGAGCCCGCCGTGCGCGGTGGACGCGGTGGTGAACGACGTCGCGACCTTGTTCACGAGCTTTCCCTTGGCCCACAGGCCGCCGGTACTGTCCAAAAAGGACTTCAGCTGGGCGGCCGGGCCGCCGAACCGGGTCGGGCTCCCGGCCGCGAAACCGTCGGCCCACTCCAGGTCTTCCAGCGTCGCCGTCTCGTGGTGCGGCCCCGCGTCCACCCACGCCTGCCAGCGTGGATTGCTCGCCACCGCGCCGGGCGGGGCGGTTTCGGGAACCGTGCGGACACGGACTTCGGCTTCGGCGTCGCGGGCGCCGTCGGCCAGCGCCGACGCCAGTTTCGCGGTGTTGCCGGTCGCGCTGTAGTAGACGACGAGGATGCGGGGGCTCACGTCCGCCGACCCTAGGCGAACGCGAGCCCCCGTCTCAGGATCCGGAACTCAGTACTTCTTCCAGGGACTGACGGTGTCGGTCGGCCGCGTCGGGTCGTGGAAGCGCGGCTTGTCGAGTTCGTCGCGGCGCAACGGGACCAGGCCGTCGGTGATCGCCTGCATGATCTTGGCGTGCGCGCGGACGCCGGCGCCCGGCCGCTCCGGCTCGACCTCCGACAGGTCCACCGGCTCGCCGAAGTGCACCCGGAACCGCGGGCGCCGCACGGGCGCGCTCAGCCCGGACTTGGCGAGCGGCACCAGATCGGCGGGACCGTTGACGGTCTCCGTCCCCCAATAGACGGCTTCGTGCGCGCCCCACTGGCTGATCGGGATCACCGGCACCCCGGCGGCCAGCGCGAGCCGCGCCGCGCCGGTCTTGCCCCGCTCCGGCCACAGGCCCGGATCGTGGCTGATCCGGCCCTCGGGGTAGACGATCAGCGGGTCACGGGTGGTCCGCAGGGCTTCGGTGGCTTCGGCGAACTGGCCGATGGCCGTCGACGCCTGTTTGCGGTCGACCCGCAGGTGCCCGCTGACCCGCAGCGCGGGGCCGATGACCGGCGCGTCGAGAATGCCGCCCGCCAGCATGAACCGCGGGTTGATGCCGATCCGTTTACAGGCCGCCATCAGCACGAACGCGTCGAACACGCCGATGTGGTTGGCCGTCATGAGCAAGGGCTTGCGGCGCAGTTCCGCCGAAACACCGCCGGTCACGGTGAGTTTGCCGACGAAGTTGACCAGCCCCCGGTCGATGTTCAGCATCGTGCGCCAGATGGCCGGGGCGCGGCGAGCCGAATTCTCATCCTGATGCAGCGCGAACATGGGGCAGAGCATGTCATGAACCCCTTTTCACCCGGATGGCCGCTCAAGCTGTGACCTGAGACGAATGTTCCGGATGTGCTCCGAGTGGCAGCCGGGGCTGGAGGGTCGAGGCGGTTACCGTGGAGACATGGCTAGCGGGTCGACGACCAGGAAGCGGAGTACGGCGCGAAGCGGCGGCAGCAAGGGGCCGGCGCGAAAGCCGCGTACCCCGGCGAAGCCCAGGTCAACGACTGCGAGGAAGCCCGCTCCACGGCGTCCGGCGCCTCGGAAGCGCTCGTCCGGCACGTTCGCCAAGGGCGTGCGCGGCACCTGGAACCTGCTCGCGAAGGGCCTCGGCACCCTCGCGCGGACGGTCGGCCGCGGCCGCGAACTGGAACCCGAGCATCGTCGCGACGGTCTCGCCCTCGGTCTCATCGCGCTGGCGCTGGTGATCGCGTTCGGCGTCTGGTGGCGGGCCGCGGGCCCGATCGGCGGCTGGGTGGAGGTCGGAGCCCGTTCGCTGCTGGGCGCCGGAGCGGTGACGCTCCCGCTGGTGCTCACCGTGGTGGCCGTCGCGTTGATGCGGTCTGAACCGGTGCCCGAGGCCCGGCCGCGGATGGTCATCGGCACTCTGTTGGTGGTCCTGGCGGTGCTCGGCCTGCTGCACATCTTCACCGCGCTGCCCGAGACGAACGACGGCCGGATGTACGCCGGCGGGGTGATCGGCGCGTTCTCCGGCGGCCTGCTGACCATGGGGGTCACCACGTGGGTCGCGGTGCCGCTGCTGGTGCTGGCGCTGCTGTTCGGCACGCTCGTGTTCACCGGGACCCCGGTCCGGGAGATCCCGCACCGCCTGCGCAACTGGGGTCTCGATCCCGAGGAGATCGAGGAGGCCGAGGCCGAACGCCAGGCCATCCACCAGGAACGCGACGCCGTCACCGAAGCCGACCCGAAGTCGGTCCGCCTGCGGAAGCCGTCGCGGCGGCGCCAGGCCTCGGCCGACCACGAGGGCGAGCAACTCGACATCGAGGCCGCGCTGGCCGAGGCGCCGACGCCGCTGCGCCCGCCGAAGCCCGCACCCAAGCCCGTTGAAGAGAAGAAGCCGAAGAAGGCCGAGCCTCCGCTGGCGGTCACGAGGACCGTCGAGGGCGATTACAAGCTTCCGCCGCCGGACCTGCTGAAGCTCGGCGACGCGCCGAAATCCCGCAGCAAGGCCAACGACGCCATGATCGAGGCGATCACCGGCGTGCTGGAGCAGTTCAACGTCGACGCGCAGGTCACCGGCTTCACGCGGGGACCGACGGTCACCCGGTACGAGGTCGAACTCGGCCCCGGCGTGAAGGTCGAGAAGATCACCGCGCTGACCAAGAACATCGCCTACGCGGTGGCGACCGACAACGTCCGGCTGCTGGCGCCGATCCCCGGCAAATCCGCGGTCGGCATCGAGGTGCCGAACTCCGACCGCGAGATGGTGCGCCTCGGCGACGTGCTGCGCGCGCCGTCGACGGTCAAGGACAACCACCCGATGGTCATCGGGCTCGGCAAGGACATCGAAGGCCATTTCGTCACCGCGAACCTGACGAAGATGCCGCACCTGCTGGTGGCGGGGTCCACCGGTTCCGGTAAGTCGAGCTTCGTGAACTCGATGCTGGTGTCGCTGCTCGCGCGGTCGACGCCGGACGAATGCCGGATGATCCTGATCGACCCGAAGATGGTCGAGCTGACCCCGTACGAGGGCATCCCGCACCTGATCACGCCCATCATCACCCAGCCGAAGAAGGCCGCCGCCGCGCTGGCCTGGCTGGTGGAGGAGATGGAGCAGCGGTATCAGGACATGCAGGTCAACAAGGTCCGGCACATCGACGACTACAACAAGAAGGTGCGCTCGGGCGAGATCACCGCGCCGCCGGGCAGCGAGCGCGTCTACCAGCCGTACCCGTACATCATGGCGATCGTCGACGAGCTCGCCGACCTCATGATGACCGCTCCGCGCGACGTCGAGGACGCGATCGTCCGGATCACCCAGAAGGCGCGTGCCGCCGGTATCCACCTGGTCCTGGCGACCCAGCGCCCGTCGGTCGACGTCGTGACCGGCTTGATCAAGACCAACGTGCCGTCGCGGCTGGCGTTCGCGACGTCGTCGCTCACCGACTCGCGGGTCATCCTCGACCAGCCGGGCGCGGAGAAGCTCATCGGTATGGGTGACGCGCTGTACCTGCCGATGGGCGCCGGGAAACCGGTCCGCATCCAGGGCGCCTTCGTCGGCGACGAAGAGATCTCCGCGGTGGTGAACTTCGCCAAGGAGCAGGCGCAACCGGACTACCAGGACGGCGTCACCGCGGCGAAGGCGGGCGAAAAGAAGGAAATCGACTCCGACATCGGCGACGACCTCGACGTCCTGTTGCAGGCCGCCGAGCTGATCGTCACCTCGCAGTTCGGCTCGACGTCGATGCTGCAGCGGAAGCTGCGGGTCGGCTTCGCCAAGGCCGGGCGCCTGATGGACCTGCTGGAAAGCCGGGGTGTCGTCGGTCCTTCGGAGGGCTCGAAGGCGCGGGACGTGCTGATCAAGCCGGAGGAGCTGGAGTCGGTGCTGTTCATGATCCGCGGCGGTGGGGACGCGAACGGCGGGGACGTCTCCGACGACTGAACCGAACCTGGATGATGCTTCAGGCCGTTCTGTGCGGTTTACTGGCACAGAACGGCCTGAAACTTTGTCAGGGAGGTGGTCAGGATGCTGCGAAGCTTCCGGTTGGGCAATCATCGCTCGTTCCGAGACGAGCAGGAGCTGCTCCTGATGCCCGCTTTGCCGGGTGACGACCGCCCGGTGGTGCCGGTGGCGGCCATCTACGGGGCGAATGCCTCCGGCAAGTCGAACCTGCTCGATGGGCTCTTCACCATGAGGTCCCTGGTGGAGGGTTACTGGAGCCTTCTCCACAAGAGCCATTTCCGGCTCGGTTCTGACGGCGGCAGACGCCCGTCGACGTATGTCGTGGAGTTGATGCTCGACGGCATCCGGCACACCTACGGATTCCGGATCGACGGTGAGACCGCGGCCGACCGGGTGGCGGAGGAATGGCTCTACACCTACCCGGAGAAGCGGCGGCGGGTCGTCTTCGAACGGACGGGTGGCAGCGTCCGATTCGGGAGTACGACGGCGGACCTCAAGAGCAAATTCGCCGTGCTGGAGGAGTTGATCCAGCCGAACGCCCTGTTGCTCAGCGTTTGCGACCGTCTGCAATTGGGCCCGCTGGTCCCGGTCTATCGCTGGTTCAAGCAAGAACTGCGGGTCTGGCTTAGGAACCAGCAGTGGGAACCGCTCGAGGTGCAGCGCAGAGTCACCGAGTTCATCGACGTGGACCCGGAGAACCGCGAGCGGTTGATCGCCTTGCTGCGAGCCGCCGACACCGGGATCACCGACATGGTCGTCTGGCAGGAGAAGGGCAGCGACCAGCGGTCGGTGCGACTCCAGCACGGACCGGCCGCCGAGCCCTTCAGTCTGTTCGACGAATCGGCCGGGACCAACAATTGGCTCGGGCTGCTGCCGACCGTGTTGACCGTGCTCGACAACGGGTGGGCCTTCGTCGTCGACGAGATCGACACCAGTCTCCATCCCAAGCTCGTGGCGGAGCTGATCGGTTTGTTCCGTGATCAGGACATCAATCGCCGCGGCGCCCAGCTCGTCTTCACCACCCACGACACGAGTCTCCTGGGCACCATGCTCGGCGACAACGTGCTGGATCGCGACCAGATCTGGTTCGTCGACAAGAACGCCGAAGGGGCCAGCGAGCTCTATCCGCTCACCGACTTCAAGCCGCGCAAGGACCAGAACACCGAGCGCCGCTATCTCGCCGGTAGCTACGGGGCTGTTCCTGTGCTCGGTGACTTCGCCGAGGCAGTGCTGGGCAGATGAGTCGCAGGGAGAACAGTGGCCGGAGGCGGCCGGCGTTCCGTGAACAGCGAACTTCGGTACTCGTCGTCTGCGGTGCCGAGGCCACGGAGCCCGCGTACTTCGAAGGGCTCAAGCGTGCTCGTCGCAACCCAGCCGTCACGATCAAGATCAAAGCGAAGCGCGGCGACCCGGACTCGGTGGTCAAGTACGCGGCGGGAATGCGCGATCGTGCGGAGGGAACGCACGACGAGGTGTGGTGCGTCGTCGACGTCGACGAGTTCGACCTCGACAAGGCCGCGGCGACGGCCCGCAGGCTCCGGATCAATCTGGCGATCTCGAACCCCTGCTTCGAGTTCTGGTTGCTCCTGCATTTCGAGGCCTGTTCGGCGCCGCTGGCGTGCTACGGCGACGTCGCGAAACGCCTGGTCAAGCACGTGCCGGGATTCAGCAAGTCGGCGTTGCGGTTCGCGGACTACGAGAGCGGGATCGAACCGGCGGTTCTGCGCGCGAAGAAGCACGAAGTCGAGTTGGGCTCCGAGCACGGCCGGAACCCGTCGACCGGCGTCTGGGCCTTGGTCGAAAAGATCAACTGAAGACCGATGCAACGGACCGGAGCCTCCGTTACGTCTCTAGCCCGTGGACCTCAAGAAGCTGCTCGTCGTCCTCTGCGCCCTGGTCGGCCTCGCCTGCGGAGCCGGCAGCTCCGCCGCGCGTGAACAACCCGCGGCGCCCCTGCCCACGCCGGCCCAGCCCACACTGGCCCAGCCCGCGCCGGTGCAGCGGCCTCAGCCTGCTCAAGGCGCCGTCGAGCTGGGGAAGACCGTCGACCTCAAGCTCGGTGAAACGACCGAGGTCGCGTCGAAGGACGTCAGCATTCGCTTCGCTCGCTTGGTGTCCGATTCCCGCTGTGCCCAGGGAATGGTCTGCGTCTGGGAAGGGGAGGCCGTGATCGAGCTGACTTTGGCCGAACCAGGACGCGGTGAGCGGGCGACGGCGGAAGTCGCCTCCACGGGACGTGGGGGCAGGCAGTCCGTCGAGTTCGCCGCCTGCCGGGTGGACCTGGTCGCCGTGAGTTCGGGGGGCGACCAGGTCACCCTGCGGGTGTCGAAGGCTTAAAGCGCGTTTCCCCAGCCGTCGAGGTACGCGACTTCGGACAGCGGCACGCGCGCCGCGGGTTTGAAGTCCGGCACCGTCGTGTAGGCGACCGGCAGCAGCCCGACCTGCGTGACGTCGGCGGGGATGCCGAGGATTTCGGCCGCCTCCGCCTCGTGCGTCAGGTGGTACGTGGTGAGCGTCGAGCCGAGGCCGCGTGACCGCAGCGCCAGCTGGAAGTTCCACACCGCCGGGAAGATCCCGCCGTAGAACGCGGCGTCGGTCGCGTTGTCGCCGCTCGGCCTGCCGGTCAGGCACGGGATGACGAACACGGGCACCCGGTCGATCACGTCGATCAGGTGCTGGCCCGAAGCGAACGCCCGCGCCACGGAGGGTTCGGTGATCGCCTCGCCCAGCGCTTCCGCGTTCGCCGCCAGGTACGCCTTCCCGACCCGCCGGAACAGCTCGGACAGCCGGTCCTTCACGCCCTGATCCCGCACGACGAGCCACCGCCACGCCTGCTGATTGCCCGGTGTGGGCGCCTGCAGCGCGAGCCGCAGGCACTCGTCGAGCACCTCGGGCTCGACCGGCCGGTCCAGGTCGAGCTTGCGGCGGACCGCTCGCGTCGTGCTGAGCAGGTGGTCGGTGACCGAGGTGTCCATATGCCGCCCTTCAGTGATGTGCCGCCAGGAAGCGGTCGATCAGGTCGCTGATCGGCTCGAGATCCTCTTCCAGCGCGAAATGCCCGGTGTCGAAGAAGTGAACCTCCGCCGAGGGAACATCATTCCGGAAGGCTTCGGCCCCCGCCGGGAGGAAGAACGGGTCGTTGCGGTCCCAGACGGCGAGCACGGGCGGCTGGGCTTCCCGCAGCCACGCCTGGAACTTCGGGTACACGGGCGGGTTGTTCCGGTAGTCCCAAAGCAGGTCCTGCATCGCCTCGACGCGGCCGGGACGGTCGAGGAAGTACTGGTCGAGCAGGTAATTCGACGGATCGATGGTCTCCGGGTCGCGAGCGCCTTCGGTGTACTGCCACTTGACCTGCTCTGGCTGGAGGACTTCCGCGAACCCGCGCCGCGCCTCGGTTTCGTCCGTGAGGGAAGCGAAGTCCGGCATCGCCGGGCCGAGCCCTTCGATGTAGGCGTTGCCGTTCTGCGTGATCAGCGCCGTGACCTCGGACGGCCGCGCGACGGCCAGCCGCAGCCCCGCCGGGGCACCGAAATCGAAGACGTAGAGCGCGTATCGCCGCAGTTCCAGGGCGTCCAGGAATTCGCCGACCACGTCGGCGAGCCGGTCGAAGGTGAACGTGAAGCCCTCGGGCGTGACGGTCTGCCCGAATCCGGGCAGATCCGGCGCGATGAGCCGCCACCGGCCGGCGAGCCGGCGCATCAGCCGCACGAACTGATGCGAGGACGTCGGGAAGCCATGCAGCAGAAGCAAAACGGGTGCGTCGGGCGCACCGGCCTCGCGATAGAAGACCTCGACGTCGCCGAGTTTGACGGAGCGGTGCCGGATGGTCGCCATGAACACTCCCTAATGGTTAGAACTGTCTTGAACCATTAGTACCTGATAGTGTCAAGGCATGCTCGATCTGGACTCGCTTCCCGGTGACGATCTCGCGGTGAATCTCGCCGACACGGTGATACTGGCCGTCTCGCCGTCGATCGATCTGCTCGACGAGGGGCACGCCAGGTTCTGGTCGACACAGGCTTCGCTCCTGCCCGAAGGCGCCCGGCCGCCGTCGGCGGAGCAGACGAGGAGGCTGCGTTCGGCGGTCCGTGAGCTGCTGGAAGCGGTCGTGGCCGCGCGGGAGCCCGAGGCGTGGGCGGTCGAGCGGGTGAACGCGGCCGCGGCCGCCGTCCCGACCAGCCCGCGGTTGACCGTCGAAGGCGCGAAGACGTTCTGGCACGGCCAGGACGGGGGCGAAATCGCTCTCGCCGCCGTCGCGGTCGCGGCGATCGATCTCGTGTCCGGGCCGCGCGCGGCTCAGCTGCGACGCTGCGGCGCGCACGACTGCTCGATGCTGTTCGTGGCGGCCAACAGCAGGCGGGTCTGGTGCACGCCGTCCCTGTGCGGCAACCGGGTCCGGGTCGCCCGCCACGCCAAGAAAGGCTAAGGGGGACCATCGCCGCATGCGATGCGGTGAAAGCGCCCTTCAGCGCATCCGATGCGGGGCCTCAGGGCAGCTAGGTGCGGTCCTAGAGATCGTGTTTGCGGTCCTCGCGTCCAGGCGGTCCTTGACGGCGCCGGCGATCCAGTCGGCGAAGGCCTGCTGGGCGATGCTGCGGACGGGCCGGGTGGGCTGACCCGGAGGCGATAGCAAAGGTCCTTTGCTCTCCCCCTCCCGCGACGCCAAAGGTCCCGCTCCCTTTCCGCAGGTCAGCATGCCGGCGATACTTACAGGACAGCGCCTTAGTGGCGAAGGCGCCCTTCACTGCATCCGATGCGGGGAAAGTCCCCTTCAGCTAGAGCTCCAGCAGCATCCGGCTGTTGCCCAAGGTATTCGGCTTCACGTACGGCAGGTCGAGGAACTCCGCGACACCCGGGTCGGCCGAGCGCCGCATCTCCTCGTAGACCTCCTGCGTCACCGGAGTGCCGTCGATCTCGACGAAGCCGTGACCGGCGAAGAAGTGGGTCTCGAAGGTCAGCACGAACAGCCGCTTCAGCCCGATCTCGCGCGCGAAGTCGATCAGCTGCCCCACCAGCGCGTGCCCGATGCCGCGACCGCGAGAGTCCTTGTCGACCGCGATGGTGCGCAGCTCCGCGATGTCTTCCCACAGCACATGGAGCGCGCCGCAGCCGAGCACGTCGTCACCGTCTTCGACCACCCAGAACTCCTGGACGCTCTCGTACAGGGTGACGAGTTCCTTCTCCAGCAGCACCGTCCCGGCGTCGGAGTCGACCAGCGCCTTGATCTTGCGGACGTCCGCGATCCGCGCCCGGCGGACGGTGGGGCGGCGGTGCGGGAGGGGGTCTGAGGGCACGTCCACCATTAAGCCATCCCCGGCGGCAGGCCCGGTCGAAGGCTCGCCCGAGCGAGCGATCGCCGACCCCGCGAACAGGCCAGCTACCCTAAGGCACGTGCCTTCTCCCACCACTGATCCTGTCGCCACCCGTCGCGTTTCCTTGTTGACCCTCGGTTGCGCCCGCAACGAGGTCGATTCCGAGGAACTCGCCGGACGGCTGGCGGCGGGCGGCTGGGAGCTCGCCGCCGAGCCCGAGGACTCCGACGTCGTGGTCGTCAACACCTGCGGCTTCGTCGAGTCCGCCAAGAAGGACTCCGTCGACACGCTGCTCGCGGCGTCCGACACCGGCAAGAAGGTCGTCGCCGTCGGCTGCATGGCCGAGCGCTACGGCAACGAGCTGGCCGAGAGCCTGCCCGAGGCCGACGCGGTTCTGGGCTTCGATCACTACGCGGACCTCGCGGAGCGTCTCGACGACGTCGTGGCCGGCCGCAAGGTCGAGTCCCACACGCCTTCCGACCGCCGCAAGCTGCTGCCGATCAGCCCGGTCCAGCGGCCGACGGCCGCCGAGTCGGTCGAGGTGCCGGGGCACGCGCAGCACGGCTGGGGCCCGCGCGTGCTGCGGACCAGGCTCGACACCTCCCCGGTGGCCGCGCTGAAGATCGCCTCCGGTTGTGACCGCCGTTGCTCGTTCTGCGCGATCCCGTCGTTCCGCGGGTCCTTCGTGTCCCGGCAGCCGGACGAGATCGTCGCCGAGGCGATGTGGCTCGCGGAGAACGGCGTCAAGGAGGTCTTCCTCGTCTCGGAGAACTCCACCTCCTACGGCAAGGACTTCGGCCGTGACGGCGCCCGCGCGCTGGAGCTGCTGGTCCCGCGTCTGGCCGAGGTGCCCGGCATCGAACGCGTCCGCGTCTCGTACCTGCAGCCCGCCGAGACGCGCCCTGGCCTGGTCAAGGCCATCGCGACCACGCCGGGCGTCGCCGACTACTTCGACCTGTCCTTCCAGCACTCCAGCGAGACCGTGCTCCGCCGCATGCGCCGCTTCGGCTCCACGGACTCCTTCCTCGCGCTGTGCGACCAGATCCGGGAGTACTCGCCGAACGCGGGCATCCGCACCAACGTCATCGTCGGCTTCCCCGGCGAGACCGAGGACGACCTCGCCGAGCTGGAGCGCTTCCTGAACGGCGCGCGGCTGGACGCGGTGGGCGTCTTCGGGTACTCGGACGAGGACGGCACCGAGGCGGAGACCTTCGACGGCAAACTCGACGAGTCCGTGGTGGCCGAGCGGGTCGCGCGGATCTCCGCGCTGGTCGAGGAGCTGACCTCGCAGCGCGCCGAAGACCGGATCGGCGACTTCGTCGACGTCCTCATCGAGCAGGCCGAGGACGGCGAGGACCCGATCGGCCGCGCCGCGCACCAGGCCCCCGAGGTCGACGGCGAATGCGTCCTGATCGAGACGGACGACCTGCCCGCGCTGGCGGTGGGTGACTTCGTGCGCTGCGAGGTCGTCGACTCCGAGGGCGTCGACCTGATCGTGCGGCCCGCGCCGCCCGAGGCCGACCGGTGAATGCCGCCCCGAGCGACGCCGGGGCCGGTGAGGGGACGGGCGGTGAGCACGCCAGGGTTCCCGAGGCCACCCCGGTCCCGACCCTGAACCTGGCGAACCTGCTCACGATGTCGCGGCTGGTGCTGGTGCCGCTGTTCGTGATGGCGCTGTTCGCCGGGGACGGGGACGACACGTTCTGGCGCGCGATCGCCACCGCGCTGTTCGCGATCGCGTCGTTCACCGACCAGGTCGACGGCTGGGTCGCGCGCAAATACGGGCTGATCACCGACTTCGGCAAGATCGCCGACCCGATCGCCGACAAGGCGCTGATCGGCGCCGCCCTGATCGGCCTGAGCGTGCTCGGCGAACTGGGCTGGTGGGTCACCATCGTCATCGCGATCCGCGAGCTCGGCGTGACGCTGCTGCGGTTCTGGGTGATCCGGCACGGCGTCATCCCGGCCAGCCGGGGCGGCAAGGCCAAGACGCTCGCGCAGATCGCGGCCATCACCGCGTACCTGCTGCCGTTGCCCGCGTCCGCCGAGCCGGTGCGCTGGGTACTGATGGGGATCGCGCTCGTGCTGACCGTCGTCACCGGGCTCGATTACGTCGTGCGCGCGGTGCGGTTGCGCGCCGCCGGAAGGCGTGCCGCGGGCGCATGAAACCTGAGACCTTGATCACTCACCTGATCGAGCGCGGGGAGACGGTGGCGACGGCCGAGTCGCTGACCGCCGGGCTGGTCTGCGCGACGCTGACCGAGGTCCCCGGATCGAGTGCCGCCGTCCGGGGCGGCCTGATCGTCTACGCCACCGACCTCAAGGCATCGCTGGCCGGAGTCGACGAAGCCCTCCTCGCCGCGCATGGCGCGGTACATCCCGAGGTCGCGGCGCAGTTGGCCGCCGGCGCGAAGGATCGATGCGGCGCCACCTGGGGCCTCGGCCTCACCGGCGTCGCGGGGCCGGCCGGGCAGGACGGCGTGGCACTCGGCACCGTCCACGTCGGTCTCGCCGGGCCGGGCACGCTCACCGTCCGTACGCTGGACTTGAGCGGTGATCGAGCCGCGGTCAGGGCAGGTGCGGTCTCGGGCGCGTTCGCCCTGCTGGGGGAACATCTCGCATGATCGCCGCGTTCGCCCTTGGCGTATTGCCGTGTCAACACCTGCGCCCAGGGCACCGCTCTGGGTAACGTAGGGGGTAGTCAGTCCTGGAAGGGAGGCGCGTGATGACCGTGCTGTTGCGCGAGGCGATCGGCGACCGGCTCCGACACGCCCGCACGAACCAGCGTCGAACGCTGCGGGACATCTCCCGCGCCGCCAGGGTGAGCCTCGGTTACCTGTCCGAGGTCGAGCGCGGGCAGAAGGAGGCGTCCAGCGAGCTGCTGGCGTCCATTTGCGAGGCCCTGGACCTTCCGCTGGGCGAACTCCTGCACAAGGTCGCGGCGGACGTCTCGGCGATGGACAACGTCGAGGTCGCCCCGGTGGACGAGAAGGTCGAAGCGGGCAAGCGGCGCGCTCCGGAGCGGGAGAGCGCCGAGGCGGGCGTCGAAGGTGGCCGCCTGGTGTCCGAGCTGATCGGCAACGACCTGGCCGACCTGCGGATCTCGCCGCCGCCGCGGATGAGTCCCGCGCTGCGGACGACGATCTCCGCACCGAAGATGGTCGCCGCCTAGCAAAGGTCGTGAACGGGAGAGGCCCCAGGCAGTCCGCCTGGGGCCTCTCCCGTCAGTTCGCGGCGTTGTCGAACGTGCCCGCCACGTAGGAGCCGCCCTTGGTGTGCGTGATCACGAGCAGCCGGTTGGCGGCGTTGATCATCGCGACCAGGTAGACCAGCGCGGCGATCTGGTCGTCGTCGTAGTGCTTGCGCACCTGGGCCCAGGTTTCGTCGGAGACACCCTGGTGCGCGTCGGCGAGCCTGGTGCCTTCCTCCGCGAGGGCCAGTGCCGCCTGCTCGGCCTCGGTAACACCGTGGATTCGCGCCAGGCGGCGACCAGGTTGACGCGCACTGCGGGTTCGCCGGCGGCCGCCAGGTCCTTGGCGTGGGCGTCGACGCAGAAACCGCAGCCGTTGAGCTGGCTGGCCCGCAGCGATACCAGCTCTTGGGTGACCTTCGGCAGGGTCGAGCCCTTGATCGCCACACTCACGTTGGCGAAGCGCTTGCCGATCTTGGCGCCGAGCTCGTTGCTGTGCAGATCGAAACGGGAATCCATGATCTGGTTCTCTTTCGTGGTCGTGTGCTGAACCGGACGACCACCAGACACCGGCGGACGGACCGCGCTGACAGGACGAGAACGTGACGTGCGCCACGGCCTCGACGTGTCAGAAATCGACGGGACGCGGCGTCTGGTGGGGACACCTGTCGAAAGGAGCCGTCCATGTCCGACAGCGCCACGGAGGCGTTCGTCGCCCACCGGAACCTGCTGTTCACCGTCGCCTACGAGATGCTCGGTTCGGCCGCCGACGCGGAGGACGTCCTTCAGGAGACGTGGCTGCGCTGGTCCGGAGTCGACCTCGCCACCGTGGAGAACCCGCGGGCCTATCTGGTCCGGATCACCACCCGGCAGGCGCTCGGCAGGCTGCGCACGCTCGGCAGGCGCAAGGAGTCCTACGTCGGGTCTTGGCTGCCCGAACCGCTGCTCACCAGCCCCGACGTGGCCGAAGACGTCGAGCTGGCCGACAGTGTCTCGATGGCGATGCTGCTGGTGCTGGAGACCCTCACGCCGACCGAACGCGCGGTGTTCGTGCTGCGCGAGGTGTTCGACGTGGCCTACGGCGAGATCGCCGAAGCCGTCGGCAAGACCCCGGCCGCGGTCCACCAGATCGCCCACCGGGCCCGGGCGCACGTCGCAGCCCGGCGGCCGCGGGGTGCCGCGTCGCCCGGCGAGACCAAGGATGTGCTCGACGCGTTCCACCGCGCGGTCCGGACCGGTGACCTGCAGGGACTGCTCGACGTGCTGTCCCCGGACGTCGTCTTCCTCGGCGACGGCGGCGGAGTGGTGCAGGCCGTGCTGGAACCCGTGGTGGGGGCCGCGCTGGTCGCGCCGCTGCTGGCCGCGAGCCGTCCGGTGCGGGACGACGCGGCGACGATGCGGCCGGCGCTGGTCAACGGCCATCCCGCGCTGATCCTCCGGCTCGGCGACGAGGTCGACACCGTCATCGCGCTGCGTGTCGACGACGGCCTGATCACCGGGCTCTACGCGGTCCGGAACCCCGAGAAGTTGTCACGCCTGGAACAGGAGACCGCGCTGCGGCGCTGACTCCGGCCGTTTTCACCCACCGTCACCGGCCGGTGAACCCGAAAGGTCGTGGACATCACAGTCAGGGGGATCCCTGAATTCCGTCGGGGTCGCCTGGAACGCGGGACGCCGACCTGACACGATGGAACTCAACGCCGGGGTCGGGACGTTGCAACATCACAGAGGGGACGCCCCACCTCGAGGTAACAGCCCGTGGGATGCGAGAAGGCAGGCGGAGGAGATGGCCAACCCGTTCGTGAAGTTCTGGAAGTACATGATGGCGGCGTTCTCGTCGAAGATCGACGAGCACGCCGACCCGAAGGTACAGATCCAGCAGGCCATCGAGGAGGCGCAGCGCAACCACCAGGCGCTGACCCAGCAGGCCGCCTCGGTGATCGGTAACCAGCGTCAGCTGGAGATGAAGCTGAACCGCCAGCTCGGCGACGTGGAGAAGCTGCAGGCTTCGACCCGCCAGGCGCTGGTGCTCGCCGACGAGGCGCGCGCCAAGGGCGACGAGCAGAAGGCGACCGAGTTCGAGAACGCGGCGGAGAGCTTCGCCGCCCAGCTCGTCACCGCCGAGCAGAGCATCGAGGACCTCAAGACCCTGCACGACCAGTCGCTTCAGGCTGCGGAGCAGGCGAAGAAGGCCGTCGAGCGCAACGCGACCATGCTGCAGCAAAAGCTGGCCGAGCGCACCAAGCTGCTCTCGCAGCTGGAGCAGGCGAAGATGCAGGAGCAGGTCTCCGCTTCGCTGAACCAGATGAGCCAGCTGGCCGCGCCGGGCAACACCCCGTCGCTGGAAGACGTTCGCGACAAGATCGAGAAGCGCTACACCACCGCGCTCGGCTCGGCCGAACTCGCACAGAACTCCGTCCAGGGCCGGATGATGGAGGTCCAGGCCTCCACGACCCAGCTCGCGGGGCACTCGCGGCTGGAGCAGATCCGCGCGTCCATGAAGGGTGACTCCGTCGCTCAGGTGACCGACGGCAAGACCGCCGCCGCGCCGAAGGCGTCGGGCTCCGCGGACATCCAGCGTGAGATCCAGGCACGGGTTCAGGCCGAACAGGGCAAGAACCCCGCCTGACACACCGACTGGAGCCGGTCCCGCATCCCGCGCGGGTGCGGGACCGGTCTCAGCAGAAGACAGGGGAGAGGGCATGGGGCAGGGCAGGCGCAAGGACTTCGGGGAGTTCACCGCCAAGCTTGAGAAGCACATCGAAAAGCTGCCCGACTACGCCCAGCGCGCGCAGGAGAAGCTGCAGCGCTACATCCCGCCCTCCGAGGAGGGTTCTTCGCGGCCCGCTCGGCCGGCGCCGCCCCGGCCGCGCCCGCAGATGCCGCAGATGCCCGCCATGCCGAAGATCTCGCAGCAGCTGACGTCGATGGCCGCGGGGCAGATCCCGGTCGTGGCCGACGCGAAGGCCAAATGGGCGCGCTGGAACGAACCCGCCGCCAAACTGGAGCGACGCAAACGCCGTGCCTCGCGCGCGCTGACGTTCTGGATCCTCCTCACCTTCCTTTGTGGACTGTTCGCCGTCGTCGCGGGCACCGGTCTGCTAAAGGACGGTCAGGCCGACGTCCTCCAGGCCATCGCGGGCGGCGCTTTCGCCGTCATCTTCGGCACCTTCGGGGTCAAGTCGGGGCTGCGGCTGCGGACGCTCAACCGCACCGTGCTGCCCGCCGCTCCCGCCACCCCGCCGCCGCTGCCCCCGGCGCGGTCGGTCGCGCGTGAGCCGATGGAGCGCCTCGCCGAGAGCGAGGCTTCGCTGGCGGAGTTGCTTCGCCAGCTTTCGCAGCCGACGTCGCTCGGCACCATGCCGGTCTCGGAGATCGCCGTCGCGGACGCGCGCACCACCGCCGCCGAAGCGGCGCAGGCCCTGCGCGGGCTGGCGGGCCGGATCCAGGCCATCGAACGCGGCCGTGACGCCGCGCCCGAGCGGGAACGCGGCGCCCTCGACGCCGCCGTCAAGCAACTGCGTGAGCAGCTCGACGACGGCCTCGACGGCTACGGCGGTCTCGTCGCGGCCGCGGGGCACACCGTCGCCGCGAGCTCGGACGGCATGACGTCGTCCAAGGAGTCGCTGTCCGACGCGACCGACAAGCTCGCCGGCCTCGCGATGGCCCTGCGCGAACTTTCCTGAGTTCGGCCGAGTGGGGGGGGGGGGGGGGGGGGGGGGGGGGGGGGGGGGGGTGGGCCGGCCCCCCCCCCCCCCCCCCCCCCCCCCCCCCACCACCTGAGCAGGCGCTTTCCGGGACCATCGTCTCATTCGTCGTCGCTAATACTCCATTGCGTAACGACTCGCTCACTGTGCGATACCGAAACGCTCGCGTAACCCGAATCCGCTGGTGACGGCAACCCGCGATGCCTAACGTTTCTCACATGCACGCAGTGCTCCTCCCAGCTCGGGCCTGAACCCAGCCCGCGTGAGCGGGCGTCCCAGGGTGGCGGACCGGACACAGTGGATCTCGCGCAGTGGTCTTTCTCGTCCCCACCGAGGAAAGGACGCCCAGTGACGACGCTCCCCCCGGAACCAGAGCCGGCCCCCGTCCCGCCTCCCAGCTCCTACCAACGCGTCATAGCCGCCTACGACCGGATATCCGAGGTCGACCGCCCTGACGTCTGGATCACCCTCCGCCCCCTGGAAGACGCCCTCGTGGACGCGAAAGCCGTCGATGAACGGCTTCGCGCGGGTGCGGACCTGCCGCTCGCGGGCACCTTGGTGGCGGTCGCCGACGTGGTCGATGTCGCCGGTCTCTCCTCGGCGGAAGAAGACGGCTGCTGTGTCGGCGCCACCTCCGTGTCCCGGCTGACCGCGGCGGGCGCGGTCGTGATCGGCAAGACCAACTGCGATCGGTTCGGCAGCGACCTCGAACACACCCGCAGCCCCTACGGCGCCGTGAGTGCGGCGCTGAACACCGCCCGCGTCTCCGGGAGCGCGAGCAGCGGCGCGGCCGTCGCCGTCGCGCTCGGCCTCGTCGATCTGGCGGTCGGCACGGACACGGCGGGAGCGGGCCGGGTTCCCGCTTCGCTCAACGGGATCGTCGGCCTGAAACCGACGCTGGGGCTCGTCCCGAAGACCGGCGCCGCGCCGTGCGGCGGGATCGCCCTGTTCGCCCGCAGCCTCACCTTGGGGCAACGCGCGCTGGGACTGATGACCGGTCCCGACGGGATCGACCCGCTCGCCCGCGATTGGCCGCCGGACGTCCGGCTGTCGGCGGGTGACCGGCCGCGGGTGGCGATCCCGGGCTCCGACACGCTCACCGGCCTTTCGCTGCAGTCGCGATCCGCTTTCCTCGGCGCGGTTTCGGCGCTGAGGGCGTCCGGGGCGCTCGTGGAGACCGTGGAGGTCTCGGCACTGCTGAAAGTCGGCGAGCTGATCCACGACGACGGCTTCACCGCCGACCGGCAGCGCGTCGCCGAGGCCGGGATGCTCGCGCTCCGGACGCTGTCCGAGTACGACGCCCTGGTGCTCCCGACCGTCGCGGACCACCCCGAGGTCGCCGAGGCGTTGTCCGATCCGGACGGTGTGTCGAAGCGGCTGGAGCGCTTCACGGCGTTCGTCAACCTGCTCGACCTCGCCGCGGTCACGGTGCCGTCGTCGCCGTCGGATCTCGGGCCGTACGGGGTGTCGGTGGTGGTGCGGCCGTTCGACGACCAGGTCGCCATCGACCTCGCCGCCGTGCTCACCGACGAACAGGCCGAGTTCCCTTATCCCGCACCGGGTGCGGATCTCGTGGTGTTCGGCGCGCAGCTGCGCGGGCAGCCGTTGAACGGGAGCCTGGTCGCCGCCGGGGCGCGTTTCACGGGCCTGGTCCAGACCGGTGAGGGCTACCGGATGCTGTTGCTGCCCACCGATCCGCCCCAGCCTGGGGTGGTGCCGGTGAGCGCCACGGGCGAGCACACGATGCTTTCGGGTGAACGCTGGCGGCTCTCGCCCGCCGCTCTCGGTGCCTTCGCGGCCACGCTGCCCGCCCCGTTCGTCCTGGGCCGGATCCGGCTGGAGAACGGGGAAACGCCGCTGGCGGTCCTGTGCGACCAGGCCGCCACGGCGACCGCGACGGAGCTGACGCGATACCAGTGCTGGCGTGCCTACCTGAGGTTCGTCAGTACGGCCGGGCCGCGAGACCTCGGGCGACCCGCTTGACCAGACCGGGGCCGTGCAGGGCGAAACCGGTGTAGAGCTGGACGAGACCGGCGCCGGCGTCGAGCATCCGGGCGGCGGCGCCGGCGTCGAAGATCCCGCCGACGCCGATGATCGGCAGCTTGCCGCCGGTCTCGTCGTGCACGAACCGCACCACCTCGACCGAGCGCGCGGTGAGCGGGCGGCCGGACAACCCGCCCGCCTGCTCGCCGATCGCGGCTTCGGGCGGGGCGATCCCTTCGCGGGACAGCGTCGTGTTGGTCGCGATCAGCCCGGCGACCCCGTGTTCGAGGCAGACCTCCAGCAGTTCCGCGAGCGCTTCGTCGGTGAGATCGGGGGCGACCTTCACCAGCACCGGCGTCGGCTTCGCGTCGCCGGCGAGCTCGGTCGAGGTCTTCCGCAGCTCGCCGAGCAGTTCGGCCAGCGCGGACTTGTCCTGCAGCGCCCGCAGCCCCGGCGTGTTCGGGGAGCTGACGTTGATCGCGAAGTAGTCGGCGTACGGGTACAAGGCCCGCAGCGAGAACCGATAGTCCTCGACGGCTTCGCCAAGCGGCGTCACCTTGGACTTGCCGATGCTGACGCCGAGCGGCACCGGCGGTTTCCCGGTCGCGGCGAGGCGGGCGGCGAGCGCTTCCGCGCCTTCGTTGTTGAAGCCCATCCGGTTGATCACCGCGTCGGTCTCGGCGAGGGTGAACAGCCGCGGTTTGTCGTTGCCCGGCTGCGGATACCGGGTGACCGTGCCGACCTCGACGAAGCCGAAGCCGAGCGCGGGCCAGGCGTGCAGCGCGCGGCCGTTCTTGTCCATCCCGGCGGCGAGGCCGACCCGGTTCGGGAAGCGCAGGCCGAGGAAGGTGACCGGATCGTCCGTCCGGTAGACGCGGCCGAGCGCGGCGAGCGCGGGGGAGACCCGGCTCAGCCTGGCGAGCGCGCCGATGGTGCGTTCGTGCACGGTTTCGGGGTCGCTGCCGGAGACCCGGTAGAGAGCGGGGCGGACGATCTTGTCGAAGAGCACGGCCCCATCATGCCTGGTGAGCTCTAGCGCTTCGCCTTCCACTCGTCTTCGAGCATCGCGAAGACGAGTTCGTCGGTCCACTCGCCCTTCACGATCTCGTTCTCGCGCAGATGCGCTTCCTTGCGCATCCCCAGGCGCTCCATCAGCGCGGCCGAGGCGGTGTTGCGTCCGTCACAGCGGCCGATGATCCGGTGCAGGCCCAGTTCTTCGAAGCCGAGCCGCAGCAGTTCGGTGGCGGCCTCCGCGGCGAACCCCTTGCCGTGGTGATCGGGATGGAAGACGAACCCGATCTCGCCCTGACGGTGCTCGCTGCTGAGGTACTCGAGGTTCAGATCGCCGATCAGCTGCCCGGTCTCGGTCAGCTCCACGGCCACCGCGAGGAGCTGGCCCTCCTTCGACAGGCTGCTGCTGTGCACCCGTTTGGCGAGCGCGGCGGCGGATTCGGCCCGGCTGCGCGGACCCCAGTAGAGGTAGCGGGCGACGTCGGCGCGCGACTGGAAGGAGTTGAGTTCGTCGAGATCCGCCGAGGTGAAGGCACGGAGGGTCAGGCGCTGGGTGATGATCGGGAAATCGGGCCTCAGCATGGCGTCAGGCTATCCAGTCGACGGGGTTCCCGGGTGCGGAACTGCGGCGGACGGTCCTTCGGGGCGGCGGATGGTCGCCCGGCCCCGGAAATAGGGGTACCCCCGAGGCGGCTCCCGAACGCCGGGAATCGGCGTCCGGGCCCGAGCCGGACCGGTGCTCGGGAACCTCGGGGGCCCGGTGACTGCCTGGTATTCGCTATCAGGCATCACGCGAAGCAGAGACGACGAGCCGAAGGTGGCTCCAACTTGCGTTGTATCGCTGCTCTGAAGTCCTACGCGTGGGGTCCGCTAGCGGACAGCCACCTCACGAGTCCTGTTGGAATACAACTTTGGACCACCTCCTCTCTCGTGTACCGCCACGCTATGCGAGGAGTTCGGGGTCCTGCAACAAGATTTCTTCGATCTCCGTCAGCAGGACGGCCTTGTCCGCCGACGGCAGAAAAGAGGCCTCCACGGCGTTCTTCGCGAACAGGGCGATTTCGGCCGCCGTCAGCCCGAGCGTTTCGGCCACCGCCGTGTACTCGCCGTCGAGGGTGGCGCCGAACATCGGCGGATCGTCGGTGTTGAGCGTGACCAGCACGCCGTGGTCGAGCAGCCGCCGCACGGGATGCGCCGCGATCGACGGGAACCGCCCGGTCCGGAGATTCGACGTGGGGCAAACTTCCAGCGGGATCCGTTGCACGGCAAGGTATTCCAGGAGCGCCGGATCGGTGTGCGCGCCGATGCCGTGCCCGATCCGCTCGGCGCCGAGATCGTGCACCGCCGACCAGACGGTGGCGGGCCCGGTGGTCTCGCCCGCGTGCGGGACGCTGTGCAGTCCTGCCTCCCTGGCCGCGGTGAAGAACGGGGCGAACTGCGCGCGGCCGACGCCGACTTCAGGGCCTCCGAGCCCGAAGGACACCAGCCCTTCGGGGCGTTCGCGGAGCGCGAACACGACCGTCTCGCGGCCGGCGACGACCCCTTTCTCGCCGGGAATGTCGAAGCACCAGGCCAGTTCCACGCCGTGGTCGGCCCGCGCCGCGGCCCGTCCGGTGGCGAGACCGGTGAGGAGTTCGTCCGGCGGCATACCGTCGAGGACGTGGTTGTACGGCGTCACGGTCACCTCGGCGTAGCGGGCGTTCTGCGCGGCCAGATCGGCCGCCAGCCCGGTCACGAGGGTGTGGATGTCGCGGGCGTCGCGCACGAGCGACGTCACGGCCAGGTAGTTGCGGAGGAAATGCGGGAAATCGCGGAAGGTGAAGAACTCGGCGAGCGCCGCGGGCTCCGTCGGCACCCCCGCGGACGGGCGGCGGCGGGCCAGCTCCAGCACCGTGGGCAGGCTCGCCGAGCCGACGAGATGGACGTGGAGTTCGACCTTGGGCAGGGCGTGCACGAACGCGCGCAGCGCCTCGCCCGTGAGGATTCCGGGCATGACAAAGCTCCCTGGGAGATGAGTGAAGGTGACGTACGGGCGGAACGGGCGGCTCAGGGAGCGAGGTCGCCGCGTTCGGTGTCGGCCCCGTAGAGCGGGAGCTTGAACGACGTCACCGGGTCAGCCTACCGGTCCGGGCGGGGCCCAGGCTGGCAATTCGGGCAGAACCAGGTCGGGCGCTGCTGGTATCCGTCGCCCTGTTGGAGTACCTCCACCTTGCCGCCACAGCGGAAACAGCCCTGTCTCGTCCGCTCGTAGACCCACTGGCGCCTGCCGCGGCGCGGATCGCCGGTGGTGATCTGCTCATGCCGCCAGGCGTTGGCGACCAGCAGCTTCCGGCCGAGCGCCACCGCCTTCGCGGTGTCCACTTCGGACACTGGCGTCCACGGGGACACCTTGAGCAGGAAGCAGATCTCGACCTTGTACAGGTTCCCGATCCCCGCCATGATCCGCTGATCCAGCAGGGCGTCGCCCAGTTCGCGATCAGGGTCCGCGGCCAGCGCGGCCGCCGCCCGCTCCGCGAGCTCGTCCGTCCATTGTGGATCGAGCAGATCCGGGCCGAGGTGGCCGACCAGGCGGCTTTCCTCGTCCGTGGGCACGAGTTCGAGGTCGTGCACGCGGAAGCCGATCGCCTGCAGATCTTCGGTGGCCAGGATGACCCGCGCCTGATGGGCCGGATTGCGCCAGCGCGCTCCCGCCCGGTAGACGTCCCACGTGCCGTCCATGCGCAGATGGCTGTGCAGGGTGAGATCGCCGGAGAACCGCGTCAGCAGATGTTTGCCGACCGTGCCGACGCCGAGCACGTCACGTCCGGCGAGATCCGTCGTGGCCAGCTGGGGGACCCTGAACTCGCCTCGCAACAGTGTCTTGCCCGCCAACGCCTTGTCGAGGACCTTGCCGGCGAGGAAGACGGTGTCGCCTTCGGGCATCGGCGTCTATCCCGTGCCGGTGTCGCTCAGCTTGGCGGGGGTTTTGCCGGTCTCGGGCTCTTCCTCGCCGCGGACGCGATGCCGTCCGGCCCGGCTCGAGCGCAGGACCTTCGCCAGCACCATGTTGAAGGTGAGCGCGATCTCCTGCGCGCCGGGGGAGTGCCACTCGTGGATCGGGCTGCACGCGCCCTGCGCCTGCTGCACCGCGAGCCGGTCCGGGATGGCGGTCGGCATCACCAGCGGGCCGAAGTTCTCCCGCAGTTCGGCCACGCGGAACTGGTGCTCGTAGGAGCGCACGCGGAGCTTGTTGACCACGACGCCGATCGGCCGCAGCCCCGGGTTCTGCTCTTCGCGGATCTTCTCGATCGCGTCGAGGGCGCGGCGGGCGCCGGAGACGGCGTACATCGTCGGCTCGGTGACGATCAGGGCGCTGTCCGCGGCCACCAGTGCGGAACGGGTCAGCCTGCCGAGCGACGGCGGGCAGTCGAGGATCACCAGTTCGTAGGGTTCCTCGCGCAGCGGGTTCGTGTGCAGCTCGTCGAGCGCGCGGGAGAGGTTCTCCAGGCGGCGGCTGTCGGCGTCCGGCTCGTTGAGCATCTCGAGCTCTTCCGCGCCGACAAGGACGTCGATCCGGTCGCTCCACACGCTGGGCGCGATCGCGCGTTCGAGCACCGAGCGCACCGGCGTCTCCAGGACGTCGGCCAGCGTGCGATCGGTGAAAGGCGGGTCCAGCGAGGTGGTGGCGTTGCCTTGCGGGTCGAGGTCGGCCACGAGAGTCCGGGCGCCCCTACGCAGCGCGGCGGACGCGACACCGAGGGCGACCGTCGTTTTACCGACGCCACCCTTCAGGCTGAGAACAGCGACCGTGTGCACTCGATACAGCCTACGGGCAGTCGGCGGGGTGGCCCCTTGGCAAGGTGTCGAACACCGCATCGGACTACACCCGGCGGGCCGGCGAAGGCGGGCATTACCCTGTGCGTTTATGAAGACGGACACCGTGGCCACGCGGGGATCGGGGGCGGTTCGCCGGGTTCTCGAAGCAGAACTCCGGGCCGCACGGGCGCGAGGCGCACAACAGCCGCACGTCGTCGACGTCGGCGGCGGCAGCGGGGGCTGGGCGGTGCCGCTGGCCTCGGCGGGCTGCCTGGTGACCGTGGTCGAACCGAACCCCAACGCGCTGGCGACCCTGCGCCGCCGCGCCGAGGAAGAGGGCGTCTCCGGCAGCATCACGGTGATCGCCGACGACTCCGACGCGCTCGGTGCCCACGTCGCCGCCGGATCGGCCGACCTAGTGCTCGCGCACGGCCTGCTCGAAGTCGTCGACGACCCGGCGCTGGTGCTCACCGCGCTGGCCGCCGCGGTCAAACCCGGCGGCGCGGTCTCGGTGCTGGTGGCGAACCGGCACGCGGCGGTCCTGCAGCGGGCGCTGGCCGGACGGCTCGGCGAGGCGCGGGAACTGCTCGCGGCCGAAAGCGGCGTGCTCGGCGGTGGCCGGGAGACCGTGCTGCGGCGGTTCGACGCGGAGGCGCTGCGCGCTCAGCTGATCGAGGTCGGGCTCGAGGTGACCTCGCTGCAGGGCGACGGCGTCGTGGCGGACTTCGTACCCGGGGGAGTGCGGGAAGAGGACCTGGCCGAGTTCGAGCTGGCGGCTGCGTCGGTTCCGCCGCTGCGGGACATCGCCAGCCGGCTGCACGTGCTGGCCCACCGCCCCGCCTGAGCCATGCGGCGACCGGGCTGCCCGGAGTCCCAGAAGTGTCGGTGCCTCCGGCTAACGTGCCTACAGGGTCGCCGGAGGGCGCCCCGCGCCCGACGGCGACTTCACCGTCGCGCGCCCTCTCTGGGCCGAAGGCCCCCGGAAACGTTTTGGCAGGGCGCCTCCATGACCACCGCAGCCGACATCGACTACGTGCGCCCTGGCAAAACGTTTCCGGCAGCGCGCGGCAAATGAACACTGAACTGCCCGGAGGGATGGCCCGCTACCGGGTGACGAGCGGGGCCACCACCTGGCCCGACGACACCGGGTGCGGCTTGCTGCACGTCGACATGGACGCCTTCTTCGTGTCCTGTGAGCTGCGCACCCGTCCGGAGCTGACGGGCAAGCCGGTGGTCGTCTCCGGTGGCGGCCCGAGGTCGGTGGTCGCGGCCGCGAGCTACGCGGCGCGCGAGTTCGGCGTCCGGTCGGCCATGCCGTTCTCGACGGCCAAACGGCTCTGCCCGCAGCTGATCTGCATCACCCCGACACCCGGGCTCTACGGCGAGGTGTCCCAGGGCGTCATGGGGATCTTCCGCGAGCTGACGCCACTCGTGGAGCCGCTGAGCCTGGACGAGGCCTTCCTGGACGTCAGCGGGGCGCTCAAGCGGCTGGACTCCTCGCCCGCGCGGCTCGGCGCCCGGATCCGGGAGCGGGTGGCCGCCGATTTCGGCATCAGCTGCTCGGTCGGCGTCGCGAAGGTCAAGTTCGTCGCGAAGCTGGCGTCCGGGATGGCGAAACCGGACGGCATGGTCGTCGTCCCGGCGGCCGAGACGCTCGCGTTCCTGCACCCGCTGCCCGTGTCGGCGCTGTGGGGCGTCGGCAAGCGCACCGAGGAGCACTTGCGTCAGCAGGGCCTAGACACCATCGCCGACGTGGCCGCCGCTCCGCTGTCCAGGCTGAGGCGGTCGCTCGGGCGTGCGCTGGGGGAGCATCTGTACGCGCTCGCGAACGGGCACGACGACCGCAAGGTGGTCCCGGAGACGCCGGACAAGTCGATCGGCGCGGAAGTGACCTTCGACGTCGACCTCCACGACCGCGCGGCGCTCGGGCTGGAACTGCTCCGCCTGTCGGAACGCGTCGCCGCCACCCTGCGCCGCCGGGGGCTGCGCGGGCGGACGGTGTCGATCAAGGTCCGGTTCGCGGATTTCAAGACCATCACCCGCGCCAGGACAACCGCCGTACCGGTAGACGTGGCCCGCGACATCCACCGCACCGCCGTCGAGCTCCTCGCCGAGCACGCGCCGACGGGCGCAGTCCGCCTGATCGGCGTAAGAGTCGAGGGTTTGGACACGGAGAGTAGCGGAGAGCAACTGCTTTTCGCCTCTTCCGAACCCCGTTGGCGGGATGCGGAAGTCGCCGCCGACGTCGCGAGGTCGAAGTTCGGTGCCGCCGCGGTGCGGCCCGCGTCACTGCTGACCCCCCGTGACCAGTGACATCGCCTGCTCGGTCGTCTTCGAGAGAGCCGAGTCGAGTGGTTTCGGCCAATTCGATCCCTTCTGGATACGGGATCGGGTAGTCGGACGAGCGCGGGGCTCGTATCCTGGACAGAGACACCCCGCCTGGGGTGGACTGTTGGGTCCATGACGTTGCGCGGCCCGGCGCCCGCGACAGCTGTGCCGGAGGAGGAAAGATGCCACTCTCCGAGCATGAGCAGCGGCTGCTCGATCAGATCGAGCGCGAGCTCTATGCCGAGGACCCCAAGTTCGCATCCACGGTGCGAGGCACCCGGTTGCGCCGCCCCGCCCGCCGACGGCGTTTGCAGGGCATCGCCCTGTTCGTAGTGGGCGTCGCACTGTTGGTGCTCGGCGTGGTGGTCAACATCCGGGTCGCCGAGATCCCAGTGATCAGCGTGCTCGGGTTCCTCGTGATGTTCTTCGGAGTCATGATGGCCGTCACATCGATTCGGCAAGGAGCCGAAACGGAAGGCGGTAAGGACAGCGGTGGCCCGGGGGCCGGCGGGGGTGGCGGCGGCAAGTCGTCCACGCGCCGGAGCTCGTTCACCCAGCGCATGGAAGAGCGCTTTCGCCAGCGCTTCGAGGAGCAATAGCTCCCACACACGCGAACATGCCGACGGGGCGACGCCTCGTCGGCATGTTCGCGTTGTCATGCCGTGGCCGGTTGAGCGGTAAGGCAGACGCGGTGCGCTGGTGGCGGGGGTCGTGAGTGGTAGGTGTCGTTAGAGCGGACCGGTTTGCCTATCTGGTGCCGGCCTCGGACCTTGATCAACGGAGGATCGGGGACAGTCAACGTCCGCGATCCTCCGTTGATCAAGGTCATGCCGTTCAAGCCTGATGGTCGACACCGGGACGAACAAATGCCGTTCGGTCAGAACCGGTCTACCACTCGCGGGTTCCGGCGCCGGCGGTCTCACGTGACCGACCGGACGACACGGGTGATCCGACGGACGACTCGCGTGATTGGACGGACGACACGCATGTCTGGACGGACGACACGACCGTGGCCAGGGTGCTACCGCGAGTGCGGGCACTGATGGGCGCGGGGGTCGTGAGTGATAAGGAGCGTTAGAACGACACTTACCACTCACGACCCGCCACCAGGCATTACGGACTTGCTACTTGTCCCGCCGCCGCAGTGACCGCGGGAACAGGCGGCCCTTCCACGACATCGGCGCGTTCCGCTTCAGGCTCTTGCGGACCTCGTCGAAGGCCGGTCCCAGCGTCTGATCGTCGGCCGGCTTGTCCGAGTACCAGGACCGCTCCACGACACCGATCACCGTCCGCAGACCGGAGCGGCCCTCCTCGTCCAGACGGTGCTTCTCGACGACCTTCCGGCCCGCCACGCGCACCGTGTCGCCGCCGGACAGCGGCAGGCCGCGGTCCGCGCACTCGTCCATCAGCTCGCGCCACGCCGCGTCGGCCGCGGCGGGGGAGCGGGACGCGATCTTCTGCAGCCGCAGCCGTCGCTTGATCTCCCGGATCGCCGTCGGCGTGCCGAGCCCGCCGAGGATGATCACCAGCGCCAGCGCGAACCACCACGACACCCACGCCGCCAGGAACGCGAACGCCGCCACCCACAGTCCGATCGCGATCAGCGGCAGCCAGTTCGTCACGTTCTGGTTGTCGAGGAACCCGTGTTCCGGCTCGGGCGAGTCCGGGGAAGAGGACGGCCGCATCAGCGCCCGGTATCTCAACCGCGACCGCACGATCGCGACCACGGTCAGCGCGGCCGCCAGCCCGCCGAGGATCCCGGCGAGGATTGCCGGCCACAGCGGCTCTTCCTCCTGCTGGCCCGGGCCGCCGTCGGCGCCGAGGTCCGCGCCCGGGTCACGGGGCGTGCCGGTGGCGGGGGCGCTCGACGCGGGCGCGCTCGGCACTTCCTGCGTGTCGTTGGTCGTGGAGCTGCCGGCGTCGTTCTGCAGGTACGGCGGGACGACCGCGCGGCCGTCGAGCAGCGGGGTCGGGTCGAAGCTGACCCAGCCCTTCGTCTGGAAGTAGACCTCGACCCACGCGTGCGCGTCCTCGGAGCTGATCGAGACGTGATCGCCCTTCGGCGTGCCGGACGTGAAGCCGATGGCGACCCGCGACGGGATGCCGACCGACCGCAGCATCACGGCCATCGCGGACGCGTACTGCTCGCAGAATCCGCGTTTGCCGTTGAGGACGAAGTCGGCGAGCGCGTCGGAGTCGGTGGCGTCGGCGGTCTTGGTGTCGTAGACGAAACCGTTCTGCGCGGTGAAGAACGACCAGATCGCCTGCGCCTTGTCGAAGTTGTTGGACTCGTTGTCCGTCAGCTGCTTGGCCTTCGCGACCACACGGGGATCGACGCGATCGACCTGGGTGAACTGCGGTGGCACCTCGGCCAGGCGGGCGTCGTCGAGCCGGAGTTCGTCCTTCGACGGTTCCTTGATCGACGCGGTCTCGGTGTAGGCGGGCGCGTTCTGCTTGGTCGTGGTGAACACGGCCCCGCCGACCGGGTCGTACAGCCAGTTGTCGGCCAGCCCGTTGAGCGACCTCGGCGCGCCGTAGATCGGCAGCCAGTTGTCGACCCAGTTCGTCGGCTCGATCCGGATCTCGCGCGCGGGCCCGGCGCCGTCGTCGCCCGGAGCGGGCGGGAGCCCCTTGTTGGCCTGCACGCCCTGCTGGGCGCGGCCGTTCTGCGCCAGCCCCCAGCCCTTGTTGGGGGTGTAGGTGTCCAGGGTGAACGCGCGCAACAGCCGCTTGTCCGCGCCCAGCCCGTAGACCTTGAACAGCTCCACGTTCTCGCCCTGATCGAGCAGGCCGCGCAGCTGGGTGAACGGCTCGACGCCGAAGCCGCCCGCGCCACCGCGGCCCGAGCCGGTCCCGCCGGGAAGGCTGCCGACCGTGCCGACCCCGGTGACGGCGGTGCCGATCACCAGGCCCATCGCGATCGCGGCGGCCACCACGCCGACGGGGGCCGACAACGTGCTCGCCGAGTTGCCCAGCCCGGGTGCGTCCCGGTTGCGCCAGCGGCGATGCCGGTGGTTGCCGTCGACGGCGAGCAGGCCGGCGAACGCGGCCGCGCCGAGCAGGAACGTCCACCACGGCAACATGTCCTCGGCCAGCGCGGCCGGGACGGCGTACACGCACAGCAGGACCAGGCCGGTCGCGGCGGGCGCGGCGGCGGCCACGGCCAGCGTGTCGACCAGGACCGCGACCAGGCCGATCGCGATGGTGATCAGGCAGAGGATCGGCGGGGTGCCCTCGACCGGGGGCAGGCCGATGCGGATCTGCTCGGCCGCGGCGCCGAGGACACCGCGCAGTTCTTCGAGCGCGTCCGGGCCGGGGAAGATCTTCAGGATCCCGCTGGTGGTGAACGCCCCGGTGATCAGGAACAGCAGCACCAGCAGCTGCGCCAGGCCGACGACGATGGTCGGCGCGCGCAGCGAGCGCAGGGCGAGGCCGGTCGAGGCGATCAGCACGACGGCGACCAGCAGGTAGCCGAACCATGCCCAGCCCGAGACCACGCCGGTGAGCGAGGTCGAGGCGAACAGCGTGGCGAGCCCGGCGGCGACCGGCGCGAGAACGCTGCTCGTCCAGACGGGCGGCGGCGCGGCGGGACGGGGTTTCGGGGTATGCGGCAGGGGTGGCGCGGTCGTGGTCACAGGCCACCTCCGATGAGCGTGCCCCGGCGGGTGGCCGTCTGGCAGAGCTCGGCCCAGACCTGCGGCATGGGCGACCCGGGTCCGGCGATGACGACGCCCCAGCCCGCGGCACGCAGCAGCGCCACCGATTCTTCGGTGGCGGCGGCCCGGTTCTCGGGCCGGTTGACGCCGGACGACCAGCCGGGGGTGTCGAGCAGGACGGCGAGGCTCCGGATCCCGCGCGGGCGGTACCGGGACAGCTCGTGCACGGATTCGTTGCTGACGGTGCCGAGCACCGCGATGAGTTCCTGTCCTTCGGCGGGGTCGTGGCCGAGAGTGATGTCGCGCTGGTGCGCGGGCTGGAGCGCGGCGAGGACGTCGAGCACGACGTTGTCGTAGTGCTCGCCCCCCTCGCCAGGGGTGTCGGCCAGCGTCTGACCGTGTTCGGTGATCAGGCGGACCCGGTGACCGGAGCGGCGCAGGTGCAGCGACACGGAAGCGGCGAACGAGACGGCCCATTCGAGGCTCGCCGCGGGGCCGGTGCCGTGGTGCGCCGCCGCGCGGTGGTCCAGCAGCACCGTGGTGCCGCCGCGCCAGGGCCGTTCCTCGACGCGGACCATGATCTCGTCGCGGCGGGCGGTCGAGCGCCAGTGGACCTTCCGCAGGTCGTCGCCCTGGCGGTACTGCCGGACGATCACGTCCGACTCGCCCTGTCCGGCGTGCAGGCGGATGCTGCCGTCGTCACCCGCGCCGATCCCGGCGCCGCTGGGCAGCCCCCACAGGCCGGCCACCTTCGGCACGACGACCAGCCGGGAATGCCCGATCAGCTCGCGTTCGAACTCGCACAGCCCGAACGGGTCGGTGATCGTCGCCCGCAGCGGGCCGACCTGCTGGACCCCGCGCAGCACCGGCTGCAGCGGATACCGCAGCGCGACCCGGCGGTCGTGGGGAAGGCGTTCGACGACGAACCGCGGCCGCGAACCCAGCGCGTAGGGCACGCCGTCTTCGAGCAGCACCTCGCCGGCAGGCAGCCTGCCGTTACGCCAGAGTTCGAGCTGGACCTCGCCCGGCGAGCCGACCGAGACCCGTTCCGGGCGCAGCGAACGGGCCGCGCCCAGCCGCAGCCGGGTCGCCGAGATGAAGAAGGCGACCAGCAGCGGCAGGGCGATGACGAACACCGCGACCCGCAGCAGATCCCGTTCGTTGAGCACGAACGAGCAGACCGCCGCGGCGACGCCGGCGGCGAGGAGGCAGCGGCCGCGTGTGGTCAGGCCGGACAGCGCACGCAGCATGGCTGTGTCTCTTTTTCTCTCAGCGGTGGTTCGAGCCCTGCGGAACGGGAACGCGGTGCAGGATCGCGCGGACCACGTCCGTGGCCGAACGGCGGGCGGCGTGCGCCTCGGTGGTGAGCACCATGCGGTGCGCCAGCACCGGGACCGCGACCGTGTGCAGGTCGTCCGGGACGACGAACTCGCGACCGGAGAGCGCGGCCTGCGCGCGGGAGGCGCGGACCAGCTGCAGGGTCGCCCGCGGCGAGGCACCGAGGCGGATCTCCGGCACCTGACGGGTCGCGGACACGAGGTCGACGGCGTACCGGCGGATCTCCGGCGACATGTGCACCGAACGCACCGTCTCGATCAGCCGCTGCACCGACTCGCGGTCGGAGACGGGTTCGAGGTCGGCCAGCGGGTTGTGCCCGGCGTGCTCGTCGACCATGGCCAGCTCGGCCTGCTGGTCGGGGTAGCCGATGGACACCCGCGCGGTGAACCGGTCCCGCTGGGCCTCGGGCAGCGCGTAGGTGCCCTCCATCTCGATGGGGTTCTGGGTGGCGATCACCATGAACGGCTCTTCGAGGTGGTAGGTCGAGGTGTCGACGGTGACCTGGTGCTCTTCCATGCATTCGAGCAGCGCCGACTGCGTCTTCGGCGAGGCGCGGTTGATCTCGTCGCCGACCACGATGTTCGCGAACACCGGACCGGGACGGAACTCGAACCCGCCGCTCTGCCGGTTGTAGATGGACACCCCGGTGACGTCACTGGGCAACAGGTCGGGGGTGAACTGGATCCGGCTGACGGTGCAGTCGATCGAGCGGGCCAGCGCCTTCGCCAGCGAGGTCTTGCCGACCCCGGGCACGTCTTCGACGAGGAGGTGGCCTTCGGCGAGCAGGGTCACGAGCGCGATGCGGATGACGTCGGGTTTGCCGACCAGTACCCGCTCCACGTTGGCGGCGATCCGCCGCGCGGTCTCGTGCAGTTCGTCCAGCGACGCTCTGGCCTCACGGCCGTTCTGCCGACCGCTGACCGAGCCGGCGTCCGTGGGGTACGGCGCTTGCCCGGTTGCCTGCTCGCCCTGGTGTTCGCCGGGCGTCGCAGACTGGATTCTCGACGTCACTCGACCTCCTGATGCCGCGTGGCTGGATGTCCGCTTTTGGTCAGCTGAAGGCCAGCTTTCAAACACCCGAGCAGTCCCCCGGGCAGCGGTCAGCCTCCCACGAAGTGTGTCAAACTCGGGCGAACTCGTGGGGGGAACCCCGCCAACCCCAGTCGATGACTCTGTGCAACCAGAGACCTTACCTCGATCGGGTGAGTTGAGCGCGTTTTCGGGTGCTCCCGCTGACGCCGGGTTTTGTCGTATGCTCCGGTGCGAGGTCGCTCGACTACGGAGAGGCGTAATCGCATATGAGCGAGGTGAGTGCCGCCAAGCCACGGTTCGACCTGAGCGGATTCGCGGTCGCGCCGGAGCTGGCCGCCGACGCCCACGTGAAGATCTCCGCCCTGCAGGACGTGGTCGGGCAGATGGTCCGCGAGGCCAAGGTGCTCGGCCGCACGGTTCCCCTCGGCGGGGGATACGCGGACGAGGTCGGCAGGTTCATGGCGCAGTACGGGATCGGCGCCGAAGGCTCCGCGGTCGAGGCGCTCACCGCGTTCGGCAAGGAACTCGAGGCGCTCAAGAACCGGATCGCGAAGGCCCTGGCGAAGTACACCCGACAGGATGAACAAGCGGCGGCGGACGTGGATTGTGTCGGCGGCTGATCCCATGAGCTCCCGCCTTGTCGGTCTCGGCGTCCTCGTCGTTCTCATAGTGTCCGCCTGTGGGCAAGGGGCCGCCGGTCAGGCGCGGATTCCGGCCGCCGATGACGGCGCGAGCCCGGCTCCCGCACCTTCGTCTTCGGCGCCCGCGCCGGATCGCGGCGTGGATCCGTGCGCGCTGCTCGACCCGAAGGACAGGTCGACCGCCGGGATCAACGTGCTCGGCGTCGCGAAGGAGATCAACGGCGCCCGCGCCTGCGACTGGACGGTGCCCGCGACCTTCGGCGTCACCATCACCGTGGACGAGAAGAACGGCCTGGCGGATCTCGAGATCGCGCGCAAGACCGCCACCAAGACCAAGGTCGGCGGCCGGGCCGCGCTCAAGGTCGCCGACAAGAAGGCCGCCGACGGGACCTGCGCGGTCCTGCTCGGCTTGGGGGAGAAGGCGAGCGTCCAGATCGACGTGAGCAACACGAACTTCACCGACACCCCGCTCGCCTGCGAGCGCGCGGTGACGGTGGCGGGATTGGCCGAACCCAAACTGCCTTAGGAGAAGGTGTCGTGTCTGATGGAGAGACGCCGGGACGCGAGGTCCCGGTCGCGGCCACGCGGTACGAGGCGTACAGCCACGAAGCGCTGGCCGCCGAGGTCGAAGCGGGCAACGACCCCGAGGCCGCGGGCGGTATCGGCGCCGGCTGGGACGCGCTCGCGCGGCGGATGCAGGACGCGACGGCCGAACTGGCCGGGCTGGTCGGCAGCAGCGAAGAGAACTGGCGCGGGGAAGCGGGCGACGCGCTGCGCGGTGTGCTGACCACCGCGTCCGGCTGGCTGGCCTGGTCCGCGGACCTCTCGTCCTCGCTCGGGAAGGCCGTCTCCGGACAGGCCGAGGCGGCGGCGCGGGCCCGCGCCGACATGCCGCCGCCGGTGGACTACGACCCCGGCGCGATGATCCGCGGCGCCGCGGCCGGCGGGAATCTCGCGCTCCTCGCCGCGCTCGCCGACGAGATGGAGGCCAAGCACGCGGAGGCCGAAGAGGCCCGTCGCAAGGCCGTCGACGTCATGAACACCCGCGACGCCTCACTGCGTTCGCTGACCCCGCGGGTCTCCTTCGCGAAGCCGCCCGAGCTGGGGCGGTCTTGATCCGCGTTTCCGCGTCGGCGTTCGACGTCCTCTGGTCCGATCTGGGACACGCGGCCCCGCCGTGGCCGCTGTCCGTGCGCAGTGTCGGCGCCACGGAGGCGGAACGCGCCGAGATCCGCGGCGCGGTCTACGAAAACCTCGCCGAACGAGGCCTTTATGACGGGGACCGGCTCGACGCCGCCCTGGAAGCGCGGCTCGATCTGCTCGCGCGCGCCGAGGTCTACGTCGAATGCGAGGCGCTGGCCGACATGACGGCTCAGGCGCCGTTCCGCGCGGTCGCGGCCGCGCGGGGGCGGCACGGTGTGCTGGCCACGCAGCCCGAGCAGACCATCGCGCTTTCCGGGATCGGCGACGGCGAGGTGTTCGCCGCGATCGTCGACGTCCTGCCGGAACTGCGGCCAGGGCCCGGTTACGGCATCAGCCTGCCCGCGGCGCGCTTCGGCGGTGACCTGGCGGATCCGGTGTTCGGCGACGGCGGGCGATCGTCGGCTTCGGACACCCAGCTGCGCGAGGTGCTCGCGATCCAGGCGCGGCCCGTCTACAGCGCGGGCCAGTTCACCGTGCGGACCCGCGACCGCGACGGCCGGGCGCACCGGGCAGGCGGGCTGACCTGGTTCGACACCGACGTCGGCGCGTACTGCGCGGCGCGGACCGAGGGCCGCGGCGGGCAGGCATGGGTGAACGTGTCCCCTGTGGACGGTCCCCGGCTGGCCGCGCGTTTGGCTTCGCTGCTGGACCCGGACCGCTAGGTTGTGACGAGCCGAAAGCCTGAGGGGGCCTTCGGGAAGTGGGGGTTTCGGAATGACCGTGCCATTCGGTGGCGACATGCGCGATCCGCAGGAGTGGATGCGCGAACAGGAGCGGCGCAGCGCCGCCCTGCTCGCGAAGGCGGAACAGGCGAAAGCCGATCTGGAGAACAACGTCGTCACGCTGAGCAGCCCGGATCGGCTGGTCACCTTGACGGTCAACCCCGGTGGCGGACTGACGTCGCTCTCGCTGGCCCCGCAGGCGCAGGAACGGCCGCCCGCCCAGCTCGCGTCGCTGATCATGAGCACTTACCGCAAGGCGACGACGAGGGCCGCCGACCGGACCCTGGCGATCATGGCCGGGCTGACCGGCGAAGGCTCCGACGCGGTCGACTTCATCAAGAGCACCTTGCCGCCACGGGAAGAAGCGCAGCCCGCTCCGGAACCGGACGACTCCGCGCGCTTCGGTGTCCCGGCCGAGCCGCCTCCCGCTCCACCCGCGAAGCCACGGCCGTCTCGTCCCGTGTCCGATGAGGACGACGGTGAAGACTTCCAGCACGTCGACTGGACCGGCCGCTCGTGAGCGGGCCGGGATACGGCGTCTCGCCGGAACGCCTCAAAGCACACGCGGACCAGGTCGCCGACCTCGCCGACCGCATCCGCGGCGCGGCCTCGGCGGCGAACCAGGTCGGAATGGGCGGCTTCCAGGGATACGGCCTGCTGTGCGCGGTGCCCGTCGGCGGTGTCCTGCAACTGGCCCAAGGCGACGCGGACGAGCTGATGACCAGCGCGGCGAACCTCGGGAGCGCGTTGTCGGAAGCCCTGCGCAAGGCCGCCACGGACTACACGAAGATCGACGACGACGCGGCACAGCTCGGCCGGGACCTGGGGAAGAAGCTGTGAGCGAAGAACCGGTCGCGGGGCCGAGGGAACAGAACCTGGTCGCGCAGAAGACGGAGGAGAAGAAGAACTTCAAGGGTGGCGGCCTGGCCGACAGCCTCGAAGGGATGGCCGGCACCCTGAATCCCAAGCACGGCGAAGACATCGACACCTTCGCGCTCGCCATGGACGGGGTCTCGGTCGGGCTCGACCTGCTGTCGATGGGCTTGAACCCGCTCGGCGAGCTGGTGAAGGCCGGTGTCGGCTGGCTGATGGAGAACCTCGACTTCATCCGCGAACCACTGGAGATCCTGACCGGCGATCCCGATCTGGTCCAGCAGGCGGCACAGACGTGGAACAACATCGCGACGGAACTCGAGGCGGTGGCGGGCGACTACGAAGGTGCGCTGAGCACGACATCCGGATGGGACGGTGACGCGGCGATCGCGTACCGGAAGGTCGCACTGCAGTACACGCAGTCCTTGCGCGACGTCGCCGCCGAGGCGAAGGATTCGGCGCACTGGATCACCACGGGCGGGATGGTGGTGGCCACCGCACGGGCGCTGATCTTCGACATCATCGCCAGTTTCATCAGCGACGTGATCACCCGTGCGCTCCTGGCGCTCGCTTCGTCGTGGTTCACCCTCGGCGGTTCGGTCGCCGCGTTCACCGCGAGCATCTTCGCCGACGCGGTCAAGGTCATGGCGAAGATCCAGAAGAAGATCGGGAAGCTGCTCAGCGCCATCCAGAAGTTCGTCAAACGGTTCGAAGGATCGAGCGACCGGGCCCGGGAGGCGGCACGGGCACTGGGGCGTAAGGCTTCGGACCTCGGGCACGAGGCCAATCAGGCGATCAAAGCCAGCGACAAGACGCTGGACACCTTCAAAGCCGACAACCTCAAGCTCGCGAAGAAGGCTCTGGACTCCGACGCGACGGGCGCCGAGCGGCTGCTCAAACACACGCGGGGCGGGATGGACCGGATGGAGAACTCCCTCGGGGGCAAGGTCGCCGACAACCCTTACCTGAAGGCCGGAAAGGAAGCAGGCAAGGCGGCCGCGGAAAACCGCGTCCAATACGACGGCGGTTCGGCCGAGCGCGGCAGGGTCACACCGCCCACCACCGGCAGGATCAGCGGAACGCTCGACGACGACGATGACTGAACCGACCGGACAAGACGAGCGGCCGGGTCGGAAACGGCGCGGCCGGTTCAGTCTGAGGGTGCTCGCCGGTGTCGTCGTCGCGGTGGTGGTCGCCTGGTTCATGTTCTCGCTGGGATTGTCACTAGGGATCAGTGACACGGGGAAAGTGGACCGGTTCGGGGTGGCGCGCATCCAGGAATGCCATCGCAGCCCGCTGCGGTTCTGGATGATCCATGTCTGCCAAGCCGACGTGACGTGGGATCGGAAGGCGCCGGGCAGGCCCCTGGTCAGTTCCGCCGTGATCGGTTCGGTTTCGAACCTGTCGGGTGAGGTGAACGTCGTGTCCTACCAGTCCGCGGGCCGCTATGGGGGGCTGCAGTACAACGTCGTCCCTGTGGACCGGCCCCGGCCGTTGTTCTCGTTCGGTTGGTGGTTCTTCTTCACCGTCGTGAGCCTGATCCCCGGTTACACGGCCGGTTGGTTCGCGGGTAAGGGCATCGACCGGTTGCTGCCCGAACCGGCGGAGAAGCCGAAGGACTGGCGCGGCGTCGACCGTCGCGCGACTCCAGGGATGAACGGACGCCGCCGGAAGCGCAACCGACGCTGAGCGGAGGCGCCCCCAATGTGGCATTGGAGACGCTCAGAGTCCCCAATGCCACATTGGGGACACCGCGAGCGGGGTGACGGCTGTCCTTTGTCGACATTTCGTGGGATGACCCGACGTCGGCACCCTCCACAGTGTCCTCAACCGCCCCCACCGCTCCCCACCGGATTCCCCACTTTCCCCCCACTTCGTGCCACAGCAGGGTTCCGGCGGCCGATATCCGGACGCTTCAGGCATGGATGAGGTTGCTTTGATACCCGCCCAGGGGGATCTTGGCCACCGTCCCCCACCGAGCCCCCACCTGGCCCCACCTGGCTGACCAGCGAAAACGTCTGACACGACGGAGTGGTCGCGGCTTTTGCCGCGTTGACTGTGGTGAAAAGTGGGGTACGGTGGTGCGCAGTGGGGCAGAAGGGAGCCCCGTGGCCGGGCTTGGTTGTTCGCAGCCGAGATCGGTAGGGAGGTGGAGCCGGTGTTCCTCGGCACCCACACCCCGAAACTGGATGACAAGGGGCGGCTCACGCTGCCCGCGAAGTTCCGCGACGCGCTCGCCGGTGGGCTGATGGTCACCAAGGGACAGGATCACTGTCTCTTCGTCTTTCCCCGGGCAGAGTTCGAGCAGATGGCGAGGAAGGTCGCCGACGCCCCGTTCACGAACGAGGCGGTCCGGGCCTACCAGCGTTATCTCTTCGCCGGGACGGACGAACAACGCCCGGACGGGCAAGGACGTATCGCGATCGCGTCCGAGCTCCGACGCTACGCCGGGCTGAACAAGGAGTGCGTGGTGATCGGGGCGATCACCAGGCTGGAGATCTGGGACGCCCAAGCGTGGCAGGGCTACCTGGACGAACACGAGGACAGCTACGCGAAGGCTCGAGAGGAAGTTCTGCCGGGCGTCTTCTAGACGTGACCGAGGAAGCACCCACGCCGTCGGGGGGCGCGGGTTCATGCTTCGGACACGCCGGGAACCGTCCACACGGATGCCGTGAGGCCTCTGTCCGCTCAGTGGCCCTGGTACACCTTCCCCGGTACCAGGTCAGCAGGCGGGCGGACAGGGACCTGACGGCATCCGGCATCTTCCCCGGCACTACAGGAAAGGGGGGAAGACATGGCAGACGAACACGAGCACGTCCCGGTGCTGCTGGACCGCATCGTCGAACTGTTCGCGCCGGTCTTCTCCGACCGCGAGGCCGTGCTGGTCGACGCGACCGTCGGGCTCGGCGGTCATTCCGACGCGCTGCTCACCGCGTTCCCCCTGCTGCGCCTGGTCGCCCTCGACCGCGACCCCAACGCGCTGGAACTCTCCGCGAAACGGCTTGCGCGGCACGGTGATCGTGTCGATTTCGTGCACGCCGTCTACGACGAGATGCCGTCCGCACTGCAGGGTCTCGGACTGTCCAGAGTGGACGGGATCCTGTTCGACCTCGGGGTCTCCTCGATGCAGCTGGACCGTGCCGAGCGCGGTTTCGCCTACTCCAAGGATTCCCCGCTCGACATGCGGATGGACCCGACCACCGGGTTCACCGCGGCCGACGTGCTCAACACCTACGCCCCCGGCGAGCTGATCCGGATCCTGCGCGACTACGGCGAGGAACGTTTCGCCCAGCGGATCGTCAAAGCCGTTGTGGCGGAACGAGAGAAGGAACCCTTCACGCGCAGCGGGCGGCTGGTGGAACTGCTGTACGACGCGGTCCCCGCGGCGAGCAGGCGCACCGGCGGGCATCCGGCGAAGCGCACGTTCCAGGCGTTGCGGATCGAGGTCAACGGCGAACTGGAGGTGCTGCGGCGGGCGATGCCGAGGGCGCTGTCCTGCCTCGCCGTCGGCGGCCGCATCGTGGTGGAGTCCTATCAGTCCCTCGAAGACAGGCTGGTCAAGCAGGCCTTCGCGGAACTGGCGAAATCCCGGACGCCGGAAGGGCTTCCGGTGGAACTGCCGGGCCACGGCCCGGAACTGAAACTGCTCACCAGAGGGGCCGAGAAGGCCGGCGAGGCGGAGACCGAACAGAACACGCGGGCCGCCTCCGTGCGGCTGCGAGCCGCCGAACGGATCGGAGACCGAGCACGATGACCGCTCCCGCGAAGTCCCGCGGCCGCCGGACACCGCCGCCCGGACGGCGTGCCCGCGCGACCGCCACCGTCGATCAGACGCCCGACACCACCGAGACCACGACGTCCCGTGCTTCCCGGGGCCGGACGTCGGCGGCGGAGCGTGCCTACGCCCGCCGTGCCCAGCGCGCCGACCTGCTGCAGCGAGACCAGCAACGCAACCGTCCCGACGCGGAAGGCGGCGCGGGCAAGGAAGAGCCGAAGAAGAAGCTCAAGCTGCGCTGGCCGCGATCGCGTGCGTCGTTCGTGCTGATGATGATGGGTCTGCTGGCCGTCGGCGTGGCGTGCACGCTGTGGCTGACCACGCAGGCCATCGCCGATTCGTACCGGCTCGAACAACTCCGCACGACCAACGCCGGGCTCGCCGAAGCGAAGGAACGGCTGCAGCGCGAGGTCGCGAAGGCCGAGTCGCCTGCTTCGCTGGCACCCAAGGCCAGGGAACTGGGCATGGTGCCCGGCGGCGACCCCGCGCATATCGTGGTCAGCCCGGATGGACAGTCCACTGTGGTCGGTGAGCCGAAGAAGGCCGAAGGCGAGGCGCCCGCCGCCACGCCCGACTCGTCGGCGCCGCCGCCCGCCGAGGGCACGCAGCAGGGAACGCCGTACGAGGGCGACCAGCCCGCGGTGCCCCAGGAGAACGCGGCCCCGGCGCAGGGAGGTCAGTGATGTCGCCCGGCCGCCCGGCGCAGGCCAGGGCCCGGTCGGCGGGGAGTGCGCGACGGACCTATGCCGCCGGGACCCGCCGTGCCACCGCCCGCCGTGGCAACGGGGGGAACCGGAGCCGGTTCACCGGCGTCCGGATCCTGTTGATCGTCGTGATGGTGCTCGCCGGCCTCAAACTGGTGCAGGTGCAGTGGTTCGAGGCCGGTGCGCTGTCCGAGGCGGCGGAACGGCAGCGGACGTCGGTGATCGAAAGTCCCGCGCAGCGCGGGTCCATCCTGGACCGCAACGGGACGAAGATCGCGTTCAGCGTCGAGGTGCGGACCCTCGCGGTGAGCCTGAACTGGCTCCACAAGACGATGGACGACTTCGCCGCGAAGAACCCCACCAAGGGCAAGAACTTCGAGACCGAGGTGGCGGGCGCGGCGAAGTTCATCGCGGCCAAGCTGCCCGGCGTGATCACCGAGCAGGAACTGCTGGACAAGTTCCACAAGCCCGACGGATTCACGTATCTGGTCCACGACATCGAACCGTCGGTCGCCGAGGCGATCGTCAAGGAATACTCGTGGATCAGCGTCGAGAAGCGCTCGAAGCGGGAATACCCCGGTGACTCGGTCGGCGCGAACATCGTCGGATACGCGAACTGGCGCACCGACGACAAGGACCTCTCCAAGCACAACCTGCACGGTGGCTACGGTCTCGAAGCCTCGCGGGACAACGACCTCGCCGGAACGCCGGGCCGCAAGATCGTGAACACCCGGAACGGCAACGACAACCTCGTCATCCCGGGCACCGAACGGGACATCCAGAACGCCGTCCCCGGTTCGGATCTGCAGCTCACGATCGACACCGACCTGCAGTACGAACTGCAGCGGCAGTTGAGCGACTACGTCGCCAAGTCGAAGGCGAAAGGCGGCCAGGCGGTCATCCTGGACTCGAAGACCGGCGAGGTCTACGCGCTGGCCAACGACAAGACGGTCAACCTCAACGACCCCGCTTCGCGCAGCGAGACGGAGAACCTGAACAACCGCGCGGTGACCACGCCGTTCGAACCCGGTTCGGTGAACAAGATCGTCACCGCCGCGGGCGCGATCGACGCGGGTATCACCACGCCGGAGGCGTCCCTGCCGGTGCCGGGTTCGTTGCAGGTCGCGGACAAGATCGTCAAGGACGCCTGGCATCACGGCACGCAGCAGTTCACCACCACCGGCATCTTCGCGAAGTCGTCGAACGTCGGCACCCTGTTGCTGGCGCAGAAACTCGGCGAGGACCGGTACGCGGATCTGCTCAAGAAGTTCGGTCTCGGCCAGCGCACGGGTCTCGGCCTGCCCGGTGAGAGCCCGGGCGTCGTGCCTCCGCGTAACCAGTGGTCGGCGACGACGTTCGGAAACCTGCCGATCGGGCAGGGGCTTTCGATGACGGTCGTGCAGATGGCCGGGATGTACCAGGCCATCGCGAACGACGGCCTGCGCGTGGAACCCCGGGTGGTCAAGGCGAAGGTCAACCCGGACGGGACCCTCGTCCCGGAACCGGCGCCGAAAACCGTTCAGGTCATCAGCCCGGAGGCGGCGAAGACCGTCCGCGACATGATGCGCGCGGTGACGCAGAAGGGCCGCGGGCAGCAGAGCGGCACCGGGCCGAAGGCGGCGCTGGAGGGCTACCAGATCTCGGGCAAGACGGGCACCGGTCAGCAGGTCGACCCGCAGACGAAGACGTACAGCAACCACCTGTACAACATCACCTTCGCCGGGATCCTGCCCGCCGACAACCCGCGTTTCGTGGTCGGGATCCGGCTCGACGCGCCGGACGCCACCCTGCAGCAAGGGCTCTCGGCCGCGCCGCTGTTCCACTCCGTGGCCGCGTACCTGGCCCAGCGGTTCCAGATCCCGCTTTCGGACGGCCCGTCGCCCCAGGTCCCGCTGGTGCTTTCCTGACGCGACACGCGTGCTTGAAGGCGTAACACGCGTGCTTGAAGGCGTAACTCGCGTGCTTGAAGGCGTAACTCGCGTGCTTGAAGGCGTAACTCGCGTGCTTGAAGGCGTAACTCGCGTGCTTGAAGGCGTAACTCGTGTGTTTGGACGCTGTCCTCAAGCGACAGTCGGAAGCCCTTGCGTGCCAAGGAGAGCTCACGAAACCCAATACCACGCGAGTGATCGTCGCGTGCACACACCGCACCGCTTCAGTCACCCGGATGCCGCGCCGGTAACCTCCTTGGCTGTGTCGGTGCCTACTTCAGATCCCCGCAGCGGTCCCGCCGTCGAAAGCGGGTCCGGCGCGACGGCTGCCCAGGTCCCGGACAGCCCGGTCAAGGCCGTCGCCGCACCCCCTCGTCCGGCCAGGATCGAGCCGATGCCGCTGGGCACGCTGCTCGCCAGGGCGGGCGCCCGGCTCGTGGTCGGTGACGACGACTACACGGCCGCGGCCGAGTTGACCGTCACGGGCAGCACGCTCCGCGCACAGCACGTCCTCCCCGGTGACCTCTTCGCCGCGCTTCCCGGCGCTCGCGCCCACGGCGCGGACTTCAGCGACCAGGCCATCGCGGCAGGCGCGGCCGCCGTGCTCACCGACGAGGCCGGCGCCGAGCGTCCGGTGCTCCGCGACGCCGGCGTGCCGATCCTGGTGCACCCCGACCCGCGCGCCGCCCTGGGCGAGATCGCCGCCTGGATCTACGGCGAGCCGTCGCTGGAGCTGTCCGTCCTCGGCATCACCGGGACGTCCGGCAAGACCACGACGTCGTACCTGGTCGACGCCGGGCTCAAGGCGGCCGGGCTCACCACCGGGCTGATCGGCACGGTCGAGACCCGGATCGCGGGCGAGCGGCTGGCCAGCGGGTTCACCACCCCCGAGGCGCCGGATCTGCAGGCCCTCCTCGCGGTGATGGTCGAACGCGGCGTCACGCACGTCCCGATGGAGGTCTCCAGCCACGCGCTGGCGCTGGGCCGGGTCAACGGCACGCGCTTCGCGGTCGGCGCCTTCACCAACCTCTCCCAGGACCACCTGGACTTCCACAAGGACATGGAGGAGTACTTCGCCGCCAAGTCGCTGCTGTTCGACGGCCGCTCCACCGCCGAGGTGGTCGTCGTCGACAGCGCCTGGGGCCACGCGCTCCTCACCCCGCACACGGTGACCGTGTCCACCGAGCCGGGAACGGACGCGCTGTGGCGCGCCACCGACCTCAATCCCACCCCGGCGGGGGAGCAGACCTTCACCCTTCACGGTCCCGACGGCCTCACCGCTCCGGCGAAGATCCCGCTGCCGGGTGAGTTCAACGTGGCGAACGCCGTGCTCGCGGCCGCGATCCTCAACACCGCCGGTGTCCCGCTCGACGCCATCGTCGCCGGGCTCGCCTCGGTCGAGGTGCCGGGCCGGATGGAGCGGGTCTACCTCGGCCAGCCGTTCACCGCCGTGGTCGACTACGCGCACAAGCCCGCCGCGGTCGCGCAGGGGCTCGACGCGCTGCGTGCGCGCACCGAGGGCCGGATCATCACCGTCCTCGGCTGCGGCGGGGACCGCGACACCGCGAAACGCCCGATGATGGGCGAGGCGGCGGTCCGGCGCAGCGAAGTGCTGATCGTGACCGACGACAACCCCCGGTCGGAGGATCCGGCCGCGATCCGGGCGGCGATGCTGGCCGGTGCCCGCAACGCCGGACCGGCCTTGGGCGGCGAGATCGTCGAGATCGCCGACCGCCGGGAAGCCATCGTCCACGCGGTGGAGCTGGCCCAGCCCGGCGACATCGTGCTCATCGCGGGCAAGGGCCACGAGACCGGCCAGGAGATCCAGGGTGTCGTGCACCCGTTCTCCGACCGGGAAGAGCTGGCCTCCGCCATCCGCAGACGTCTGGAGACAGTGTGATCGTGCTCAGCCTGGCCGAGATCGCCGCCATCGTCGGCGGCAGGCTGCATCGGACCGACGGGACCGCCGAGGTCACCGGAAGCGTCGAATTCGACACCCGCGAGATCACGCCCGGCGGTCTGTTCATCGCGCTGCCCGGGGCGAAGGTCGACGGCCACGACTTCGCCGCTCAGGCCGTCGAGTCCGGCGCGGTCGCGGTGCTCGCGGCCCGTGAGGTCGACGCCCCGGCCGTGATCGTGCCGCCGCTGAACGCCGGCGAGGGGCACGAGCGGGCGTTCGCGCTGGTCTCGGACAAGGACGGGGCGGGTGCCGCGGTGCTGGCCGCGCTCGCCAAACTCGCCCGGCACGTGATCCGGAAGCTCGCGGGGGACCACCTGACCGTCGTCGGGGTCACCGGTTCGGCGGGCAAGACCTCGACCAAGGACATCATCGCCCAGCTGCTGGAGCCGCTCGGCCCGACGGTGGCGCCGCCGGGATCGTTCAACAACGAGCTGGGCCACCCCTGGACGGCGCTGCGGGCCGACGACACGACGCGGCAGCTCGTGCTGGAGCTGTCCGCCCGCGGACCCGGCCACATCGCCGAGCTGGCGGCCATCGCGCCGCCGCGGATCGGTGTCGTGCTCAACGTCGGCACCGCCCACGTCGGCGAGTTCGGCTCCCGCGAGGGCATCGCCAAGGGCAAGGGCGAGCTCGTCGAGGCACTGCCGAGCGCCGAGGACGGCGGTGTCGCGGTGCTGAACCTCGACGACCCGTACGTCGCGGCGATGGCGAGCCGGACGAAGGCGCGGGTCGTGTTCGTCGGGGAGAGCGAATCCGCGCAGGTCCGTGCCGTCGACATCACCCTCGACGGTGAGGCGCGCGCGTCGTTCCGGCTGGTCACCCCGGACGGCGAGGCGCCGGTGAAACTGCCGCTCTACGGCGAGCACCAGGTCGGGAACGCGCTCAGCGCGGCCGCGGTGGCGCTGGAGATGGGCTCGACGGTCGAGGAGGTCGCGGCCCGTCTGTCGAGCCTCGAACGGCGGTCGGAGCGCCGCATGGAGGTCACCACCCGGGCCGACGGCGTCACGGTGCTCAACGACTCCTTCAACGCCAGCCCGGAGTCGATGCGGGCCGCTCTCAAGGCGCTCGCGTCGATGAGCGCGAACCGCCGCTCCTGGGCCGTGCTCGGCGTCATGGGCGACCTCGGCGAGAACTCGGTCGAGGCGCACGACGGCATCGGCAGGCTCGTCGTCCGGCTCAACATCGACAAGCTCGTGGTCATCGGCCAGGCGGCCGCGGCGACCCATCAGGGCGCGCAGCAGGAGGGTTCCTGGGGCGAGGAGTCGGTACTGGTACCCGACGTCGAGGCCGCCATCGCCCTGCTGCATGATCAGCTCCGCGCGGGAGACGTGGTGCTGGTGAAGGCGTCCAAGGCCGCCGCTCTGTGGCGAGTGGCCGACGCCGTGCTCGCCTCTCCCGCAACGATCGCTGAATCCCCTGTAGTAGCCCCTTCCCCCTCTCAAGAACGCTCGAACGGTGGTGACGCGTGATCAGCATCCTGATCGCGGCCGCGGCGGGCCTGCTGGTCTCCATCCTCCTCACTCCCTATCTGATCCGGGTGTTCTCCCGGCAGGGCTTCGGCCAGGAGATCCGGGAGGAAGGACCGCAGGGACACAAATCCAAACGCGGTACCCCGACGATGGGTGGTGTCGCGATCATCGTCGCGATGGTCGTCGGATATTTCGTGGCGCATCTGATCAGCGCGCTCAGCGGTGGCAACGGCACCGGCGGCCCGTCCGCCTCGGGGCTGCTGGTCCTCCTGCTGGCCGTCGGCCTCGGGCTCGTCGGGTTCCTCGACGACTTCATCAAGATCCGCAAGCAGCGCAACCTCGGGCTGAACAAGACCGCGAAACTGGTCGGCCAGCTGGTGGTCACGATCGCCTTCGCGATCCTGGCGCTGCAGTTCGCCGACGAGCGCGGGCTGACCCCGGCGTCGGAAAGCCTGTCCTACGTGCGGGACCTCGCGCTGATCACCTTCCCGTCGGTGTTCTTCGTGATCTTCTGCTACATCGTCATCTCGGGCTGGTCGAACGCGGTGAACTTCACCGACGGCCTCGACGGTCTCGCCGGCGGCACCGCGGCGATGGTGCTGGCGACCTACGTCGTCATCGCCTTCTGGCAGACCCGCCTCTCGTGCGCGGTCACCCCGCAGACCGCCTGCTACGACGTCCGTGACCCGCTGGACCTGGCGGTGGTGGCCGCCGCGGCGACCGGTGCCTGTGTCGGGTTCCTCTGGTGGAACGCCGCCCCGGCGAAGATCTTCATGGGTGACACCGGTTCGCTGGCCCTCGGTGGCCTCGTCGCCGGTCTGTCGATGACCACCCGCACCGAGCTGCTCGCCATCGTCATCGGCGGTCTGTTCATGGTCGAGATGATCTCGGTGGTCGCGCAGATCGCCGTGTTCCGCACGACCCGGCGGCGGCTGTTCCGGATGGCCCCGTTCCATCACCACTTCGAACTCGCGGGCTGGGCGGAGACCACGGTCATCATCCGGTTCTGGCTGCTGTCGGCCATCTGCTGCATGTTCGGTCTGGGCCTGTTCTACAGCGAACAGCTCAGCTTCGGGGGTTAGCACATGGAGCTCGCCGGGCGGCACGTCCTCGTCGCCGGAGCCGGGATCACCGGCAAGTCCATCGTCCCCGTCCTGGCGGACCTGGGTGCGCGGATCACTGTCACCGACGGCAACGCCGAACGGCTGGCGGAGCTCGAAGGTCTCGGCGCTGAACTGGTGCCCGGTCTCGCGGTGCCACCCGAAGGCGTCGAGCTGGTCGTGACCAGCCCCGGCTGGAAGCCGACGTCTCCGCTGCTGGTGGCGGCGGCCGAGGCGGGTATCGAGGTGATCGGCGACGTCGAGCTGGCCTGGCGCGTCGGGCAGCTGCGCGACAAGCCGCCGGTGTGGCTCGCGATCACCGGCACCAACGGCAAGACGACCACGGTCGGGATGCTGGAGTCGATCCTGCGTTCCGCCGGGGTGGATGCCGTGGCCTGCGGAAACGTCGGCTTCGCGGTACTCGACGCGGTGCGGGCCGGGCGCGAGGTGCTCGCCGTCGAGCTGTCGAGCTTCCAGCTGCACTGGTCGTCGACGCTGGCCCCGCTCGCGTCGGTGGTGCTGAACCTGGCCGAGGACCACCTCGACTGGCACGGCTCGATGGAGGAGTACGCGGCCGCGAAGGGCCGGGTCCACACCCACTCCCGGAACGTGGTGCACAACCTCCACGAGCCGTGGTCCGCCCGGCTCGCCGACGAGCACGCGCCCGCCGACGCCCGCCGCGTCGCCTTCGGCATGGACACCCCGCGCCCCGGCGAACTCGGGATCGTGGAAGACCTGCTGGTCGACCGCGCCTTCGTGGCCGACCCGGCGACCAGCGCCGACGAGCTCGGCACGCTGGCCGACGTGCGTCCCGCCGGCCCGCACAACGTCTCCAACGCGCTCGCCGCGGCGGCGCTGGCCCGCGCGTACGGCGTCACCGGCGAGGACGTCGCCAAGGGCCTGCGCGAGTACCGGCCCGCCCCGCACCGGGCCGAGGAGATCGGCGAGATCGACGGCGTCCGGTACATCAACGACTCCAAGGCGACCAACCCGCATGCGGCGAGCGGTTCACTGCGCGCGCATCTGAACGTCGTCTGGATCGCCGGTGGCCAGCTCAAGGGCGCTTCCGTGGACGAGCTCGTCGGCTCGATCGCCGGGAGGCTGCGCGGCGTCGTCCTGTTCGGCGTCGATTCACCCGTGATCGCCGCCGCTGTCGCGCGACACGCGCCGGATGTCCCGGTGAACAGCCTCCCTTCGGGTGACGATGACACCATGACTGCGGCGGTGAAGGCGGCCCGCGCCCTGGCGCGCCCTGGAGATGTGGTGCTGCTGGCCCCCGCCGCGGCGTCGTTGGACATGTACTCGAGCTACGGCGCACGCGGCGACGCGTTCGCGAGCGCGGTCCGTGTCCTGCGCGACGGTGCGGGGGAGACCAGTGACGGCGGTTGAGGAAAGAAAGCGCGAGACTCCGCCGCGCAAACGACGTGAGCGCAAGGAAAGCCCGTTCGTCGTCTTCCGCACCGCGCTGACGGCCTGGCTTTCGCGGCCGCTCGCCTCGTTCCACCTGGTGCTGGCGCTCACCGGCGTGCTGACCGTGATCGGCATCGTGATGGTGCTGTCGGCGTCGTCGGTCGCTTCGTACAACCCCAAGACCGGCACCGGCGTGTACGCCCAGTTCAGCAAGCACCTCATGTTCGTCGGGATCGGCGCGGTGGTGTTCTGGGTCGGACTGCGGGTGCCGCTGGAACGCGTCCGGCGGTTGTCGGCGACGGCGACGGTGGTGTGCCTCGGGCTGCTCGTACTGGTGCTGACCCCGCTCGGCTCCGAGGTCAACGGCTCGCAGGGCTGGTTCCGGCTCGGGGGGTTCGCCTTCCAGCCGGTCGAGGCGGCGAAGGTCGCGCTGGCCTTCTGGGGCGCGCACATCCTGGTGATCAAGTACAACATCATCAACCAGTGGCGGCATCTGCTCGTCCCGGTCGTGCCGATCGCGCTGCTGATGTTCGCGCTGGTCATGATGCAGCCCGACCTCGGCGGCACGATCACCCTCGCGGTGGTCCTGATGGCTTTGCTGTGGTTCGCGGGCGCGCCGAAACGACTGTTCGGGGTCATCCTCGCGGGCGGTCTGGCCGGGGTTCTGGTGCTGGCGATCATCGCCCCGTACCGGCTGGCGCGGGTCATGTCGTTCGTCTCCGGCGACCCGGACACCAGCGCGGACGGCTTCCAGGCCAACCAGGCGAAACTCGCGCTCGCCGATGGCGGGTTCCTCGGCAAGGGCCTCGGCCAGGGCCAGTCCAACTGGGGCTATCTGCCGAACGTGCAGAACGACTTCATCTTCGCCCTGATCGGCGAGGAACTCGGCTTCGTCGGCTGCGTGGTGGTGCTCGGGCTGTTCGCCGGGGTCGCCGTCGTGGGCCTGCGGATCGCCACCCGCAACCTCGACCCGTGGATCCGCATCGTGGCCGGCACGCTGACCGTCTTCCTGGTCGCGCAGGCCGGGATCAACATCGGCTACGTCGTCGGCCTGCTGCCGGTCACCGGGGTCACGCTGCCGTTGATCTCCTACGGCGGGACGTCGCTGGTGATCACCATGCTCATCATGGGGATCCTCGCCAACGCCGCCCGGCACGAACCGGAGGCGGTGGCCGCACTGCGCTCGCAGGGGCCAGGTAAATTCGGACGCCTGCTGAGGCTTCCCGCGCCCGAGCCGTACCGCCCGCCCGCCAAGCGCAAGGGCACCGCGGCCAGGGGAGGCGCCGCCAAGGCGGCGAGGCCCGCGCCGAGGACGGCCAGGCCTTCGCCCGCTCAGGAGCGGCGCCGTTCGGTACGGGAGCCCGGCAGGAGGACGGCCGCGCGAACGGCGGTGAACCGCGGTACCGCGAAACGGGGTACCGCAAACCGGAGAGGTCATAGGTGAACAACCCAGTCAGAGGTGGCGCCGCAGGCGAGGTCGCCGGCAAGGCACCGGTGGTCGTGGTCGCCGGCGGTGGTACCGCCGGCCACATCGAACCGGCACTCGCCCTCGCCGACGCGGTGATGCGCCTGCGTCCCGACGCGAAGGTGATCGCGCTCGGGACCGAGCGCGGACTGGAGAACAAGCTCGTCCCGGCGCGGGGCTACCCGCTGGAGCTGATCCCGCCGGTGCCGATGCCACGCAAGCCGACCCCCGAACTGCTGAAGATGCCGCTGAAGGTCCGCGACGCGGTCAAGCGCACCCGTGAGGTCCTGGACCGGGTCGGCGCGGACGTCGTCGTCGGTTTCGGCGGCTACGTCGCGCTTCCGGCGTACCTCGCCGCGCGCGGCCGCACGCCGATCGTGGTGCACGAGGCCAACGAGAAGCCGGGCCTGGCGAACAAGGTCGGCGCGCGGTTCGCCGTCCGCGTCGCCGTCGCCGTCCCGGGGACGCCGCTGGCGAAGGCCGAGGTCATCGGCATCCCGCTGCGCCGCTCCATCACCTCGCTCGACCGGCCCGCGCTGCGCGCCGAAGCCCGCGAGTTCTTCGGGCTCGACCCCGACGCCCCGACCCTGCTGGTCTTCGGCGGTTCGCAGGGCGCGGTGTCGATCAACGGCGCCGTCTCCGGCGCGGCCAAGGAGTTCGCGGACGCGGGCGTCGGCGTCCTGCACGCCCACGGACCGAAGAACACGCTGGTCGTCCAGGAGTTCCCCGGACGGCCCGCGTACGTCCCGGTGCCGTACCTGGAGCGCATGGATCTCGCGTACGCCGCCGCCGACGCGGTGCTCTGCCGCTCCGGCGCGATGACCGTCGCCGAGGTTTCCGCCGTCGGCCTGCCCGCGGTGTTCGTCCCGCTGCCTTACGGAAACGGCGAACAGGCCGTCAACGCCCGGCCCGCGGTCGACGCCGGTGCCGGGCTGATGGTCGACGACGCCGACCTCACCCCCGCCAAGGTCGCGGAGTTGGTGATCCCGCTGGTGTCCGACGCCGACAGGGTCGCGAAGATGAGCGCGGCCGCCGTCGGCCTCGGCCACCGTGAGGCCGACGAGACCCTTGCCAAGATCGTGCTGGAGGCCGCAGGTGCCTGATCAACTCCCCGACACGCTCACGCGTGCCCACCTGATCGGGATCGGCGGCGCCGGGATGAGCGGTATCGCCCGCATCCTGCTGGCGCGCGGCGCCCAGGTCTCCGGTTCCGACGCCAAGGAGTCGCGCGCGTTCCTTTCGCTGCGCGCCCAGGGCGCCGAGATCGCCGTCGGCCAGCGCGCCGAGAATCTCGACGCGTTCCCCGAAGGTCCGTCCTCGGTGATCGTGTCGACCGCGATCAAGGAGTCCAACCCGGAACTGGCGGCCGCGCGGGAACGCGGGATCACCGTGCTGCACCGCGCCGAGGCGCTGGCCGGGCTGATGGAGGGGCACCGCGTCGCCTGCATCGCCGGGACGCACGGCAAGACGTCGACGACGTCGATGCTGACCGTCGCGCTGCAGCAGTGCCGTCTCGACCCGTCGTTCGCGATCGGCGGCGACCTCAACGAGTCGGGCGCGAACGCGCACCACGGCGAGGGCGGGATCTTCGTCGCCGAGGCCGACGAGAGCGACGGGTCGTTCCTGGCCTACTCGCCGTCGGTCGCCGTGGTGACCAACGTCGAGCCGGACCACCTGGACCACCACGGCACGGCCGAGGCGTACGTCTCGGTGTTCACCGACTTCCTCGGCCGGATCGTGCCGGGCGGGCTGCTGATCGTCTGCGGTGACGACGAGGGCGCCGGGAAGCTGGGCGAGCGGGCCGCGGCGCAGGGCATCCGCGTCCGTCGCTACGGGCGTTCGGTCACCGGCGGCGACGACGCCAAGGTGCTGGACTACGCGCCGGCCCCCGACGGCGGCGTCGTCCGGATCTCCTTGCGGGGCGAGGAAATCGTCCTCCGGGTCGCGGTGCCGGGCGAGCATATGGCGCTGAACGCGATCGCCGCGCTGCTGGCCGGGATCGAGCTCGGCGCGCCGGTCGAAGGACTGGCCGAAGGGCTCGCCGCGTTCGGCGGCGTCCGGCGGCGGTTCGAGTTCAAGGGCCGCTCGGGCGACGTCCGCGTGTATGACGACTACGCGCACCACCCGACCGAGGTCGACGCGCAGCTGCGCGCGGTGCGGACGGCCGCGGGCTCGGGCCGGGTCATCGTGGTCTTCCAGCCGCATCTGTACTCGCGCACGAAGACGTTCTCGAAGGAGTTCGCGGCCGCGCTGTCGCTGGCCGACGAGGTCGTCGTGCTGGACGTCTTCGGGGCGCGCGAGAAACCGGAGCCCGGGGTGAGCGGCGCGCTCATCGCCGACCAGATCTCCGGCGTTCCCGTGCACTACCAGCCCGCGTTCGACGTCGCGGCGAAGCTCGCGGCGGATCTGGTCAAGCCCGGCGACCTGCTGGTGACCATGGGCGCCGGCGACGTCACGCAGCTCGGCCCGGAGATCCTGGCCGAACTGGACCGGCGGGCGGGATAAGCCATGACGCAGACCGGGGAACGCCGCCGCCCGGCCGAACCCGGTCGGCGTCCGCGCACCGAACGAGCCCAACGCTCCAAGGCCCGGCGCGGCAGGCGGTCCGTGTACGACCGCCGCCGCACCACCCGGCCCACCCGGCAGAAGGAGATGCGGCGGCGCTGGGTCGCGCTGCTTTCGGTGCTGACCGCCGCCGCCCTCGTCTACCTGCTGTGGTTCAGCTCGATGCTGGGAGTTCAGCAGGTCGACGTCGTCGGGGCGGGCTCCGTGCCCGCGGACCAGATCCGCGCCGCGGCGGCGGTGCCGGACCAGAAGCCGATGCTGCGCCTGGACACCGACGAAATCCGGGACCGGGTGGCGCAGATGCCCGGCATCGCCACGGTCGACGTCTCCCGGTCGTGGCCGAGCACCCTCGAGATCACCGTGACCGAACGGACCGCGATCGCGTTCTTCGACAGCGGGCCCGGCGGCGACGGCGTGCACCTCGTCGACGGCGGGGGAGTGGTGTTCAAGACCGTCAAGGAACGGCCCGCCGGGTTGCCCGAACTGAAGCTGCCATCGGTGTCGGCCGACGACCCGGTGACCCGCGCGGTGACCGGCGTCCTCGGCGTGATCCCGCAGCAGCTGCTCAAGCAGGTCACCACCGCGACGGCGAAGACCCCCGGCAGCGTCGAGTTCGCGCTGGCCGACGGGAAGACCGTGCGGTGGGGGACCTCGGCCGACACCGAACGCAAGGCGAAGGTCCTGGCCGCGCTGCTCACACGCGAGGGAAAGGTCTTCGACGTCTCGGCACCCGATCTGCCCACCGTCTCCTGACGCGTTTAGTCCTCTGAATGCGGTAGTTCGCGATACGAACCACCGCATTCAGAGGACGAAACGCGGGAGGGTCAACCGGTGACGAGGGCTTCGATGCCGTCCAGCATGCGTTCCAGGCCGAACGCGAAGGTCTCGTCGGCGGCTTCGCAGGTGTCCGCCTCGTAGCCGCCGCTTTCCCAGATCCGTGTCATCGCCGGATGGCGTTCCACGTCGAAGTACTTCTCCCAGAACACCGACCGCTGCCCCCACCAGGCGTCCGTCGACTGCCCGGTCTCCTGCTCGACCTGCGCGGTCTCGGCGAACAGCGTCGCGTTCGCCTGCACGTAGATCTCGATGCTGTTCGCGGCCGCGGCCGTCTTGCGCGGCTCCAGCCCGATGTCCGACACCGCCGCGATCAGGTACTCCTGGCCCGCCATCAGCCCGGGGCCGAGCACCGGTCGCACCATCGACGTCGACCGCAGCCACGGGTGTGCCCGGAACACGGCCAGGGTGCGCTCGGCGTACAGCCGCACCTGCTCGCGCCAGCCGTCCGGCCGCGGATCCCCGGGGCCGGGGAGGTCTCGTTCGGCGAGCACGGAGTCGACCATGAGGTCGAGCAGTTCCGTCTTGCCGGGGACGTAGGTGTAGAGCGTCATCGTGCCGGCGCCGAGTTCCTTGGCGATCTGGCTCATCGACACGGTCGCCTCACCCGCGCCGTCGGCGAGCGCGACGGCGGTGGCGATCACCTGGTCGAGGGTCAGTTTCGGTTTTCGTCCCCTGGTCGGCTGCCGGGCTTCGCCGCGGTCACGCCACAACAGTTCGAGGCTGCGCTCGAAGTCCATCCACACTCCACTCGGCCGTGAAGCTGGATTCTACATTCTCGTATGAGGTACGGTTAAGGTTATCCCGTAGGGCGTACGAAAAGGAGTGGGGAATCGTGACGATCCTGGTGACCGGTGCGACCGGAAGCGTCGGCAGGCTGCTCGTCGACGAACTGGTGCAGGCCGGGGCGCCGGTACGGGCGCTGACCGTCAACCCGGCGAAGGCGGCGCTGCCCGAGGGGGTGGAGGTCGCCAAGGGCTACCTGGGCAAGCCGGAGACGTTGCCGGAAGCCCTCGAAGGCATCGAGACCGTGTACCTGGCGCCGCTCGCGGCCAAGGTGGACGACTTCGTGAAGCTGGCGAAGGAGGCCGGGGTGCGCCGTGTGGTGGCGCTGTCGGGCAGCAACGCCGACGATCCGGCGGACAACTCGAGCGGCGTGGACTACGCGATCATCGAGAAGGCCGTGGTGGAGGCGGACTTCGACTGGACGTTCCTGCGGCCGGGCGCGTTCATGAACAACACCCTGGGCTGGGCGGAGACGATCAAGGCCGAGCGGGTGGTCCGCGAGGCCTACCCCGAAGCACGGATGACGCCGATCGACCTCGCGGACATCGCCGCCGTCGCGGCGCACGTCATCTTGACCGAGGGGCACGTCGGCAAGAAACACACGCTGAGCGGGCCGGCGGCGATCAGCCAGCGCGAACAGGTCGCCGCCATCTCGGCCGCGCTCGGCGAGGAGGTGGTCTTCCAGGAGCTGACCCGGGAAGAGGCGAACAAGCAGTGGGCCGCCGCCGGTGTCCCGGCCGAGATCGCCGAGTGGCTGCTCGACGGCTTCGCGTACTTCACCGAGAACCCCGACAAGCCGACGGGCGTCGTCCAGGAGCTCACCGGCCGGCCCGGCGTCACCTACGCGGAGTGGGCGATGGCGAACGTCGAAGCGTTCCGCTGAACCCGTCACTCACGTGATTGGAGCCGTATCTCGCGTGATTGAAGCCGTAACTCGAGAGTTTCGCCTTCAATCACGCGAGTGACGGCCAGGAACACGCGAGATACGGGTTACCGGTCCTCAGCGAGCTCGGCGCGGGAGGCGGGTCGGGAGCGGCGCACCGCGCTGTGGCGGAGCAGGAGCCTCGGCGGGCGGCGGGGACGACCGCTGCGGCTGGGGCAGCGGGGGCGGGGCCTGCGATTCGCGGGGCCAGGCCGGGGTGATCATCGCCTGCGCCCCGACCCGGCGGACGGGCAGCCCGTGCGACTCCCGTGCCGGCAGGCCGGGCCAGATCTCGCCCGCCTCCTTGGCGGCGTCGCGGATGGCGGTGCCGTCGAGCGAGGTGCGCGACTCCTCGATGTCGCGGTCGAGCCACTGGACGATGAACTCCAGCGGCCCGTCCGGCGGCAGCGGCCACAGGAAGATCTCGTGGTCGACGTGGAACGCCGAACCGCCGAGGCCCTGCGCGCGCAGCACCGGCTGATCCGGTTTGGTGGCCGACGGCACGGAGATGGTCTCCGAACTGGCGCGCCTGCCGTCCGGGAAGAGCACCCCGACCAGCAGTGCGTTGTAGTCCGGCACCCGGCGGTGGTCGATCAGGCCTTCGCCGGGTTCGTCGAGCAGCAGATCCCGCGAATACACCGACAGCTGGAAGGACACCGACTCCGGCCACACCTCGATACCGCGCAGTGCCACGATGGTCCGTTCGGCCCGGCCCAGCGGCATCGACCAGGGCAGGATCGCCGGGACGATGTACTCGTGCGGCGTCTCCACCCAGGGACGGCCGTTGTAGCCGAACAGCTCCTGTTCCGGCACCGGGAACAGGGGGCGGCTGCGCGGACCGTCCGTGAAGAAGCTCATCGTGGCGCGGCAGAACGCGGGGTGAAGCTGTCCGACCTGCCGTTCACGCCGTCAACGACCACCATGCGCTCACGGTAGCCGATGACCATGCCGGTACTGAACGGTTTCAAAGCACCTTTCGCGTCACCCGAAGCCCTTGAGCTTCACTTTCGTGCCCTTGGGCACCTTGGTGCCCGGCGACGGATCCTGCTGCAGGACGAAGTCGAAACCGCCGTTTCCGCCGCCGTGACCGTTGCCGTTTCCGCGTCCCTCACGGTCGGGTTCCAGACCCGCCTGTTTCAGGATCTGGAACGCCTCCTCCATCCGCTTGAACGTCACGTTCGGCACTTCGACGGCGTTCGAAACGAACACGCCGATCCGGCGGTTGCTCGCCTTGCCGCCGCCCTTCGGGTCGGTGCGGATCACCTGACCGGCGGCGAACTGGTCGGAGAACTCCTCGCCCGCCTGGAACGGCTGGAAGCCCGCCTGCTGCAGGATCTGGAACGCCGCGTCCTTGCTCTGGCCCGTGACGTCCGGGACCGGCGGCAGCGGCTCGGGGCCCTTGGACAGGATGATCGTGACCTGCCCACCGATGTTCAGCTGCGAACCGGGGCCAGGATCGACGCGGACCACCTTGTTCTTGGCGACGTCGCTGTACTCCTGCTCGCCCTGGACCGGGGTCAGCTGCGCGGCCTTGATCGCCGTCTCCGCGTCCTGCTGGCTCGTGCCGGCCTGGATGTCCGGCACGATCGGACGGCCCTTCGACAGCACGACGTTGACCGTGGCGCCCGGCGCGAGCGCCGTGCCCTCGGCGGGATCGGATCGGATCACCGTGTGCTGGGCGGCGGTGTCGCTGTACTCCTCGGTGTAGGCCGGAGTCAGCTTCGCCGACCGGAGTGCGTCACCGGCGGCGGCCTGGTTCATCCCGGCCAGCTTCGGCACCGACGACGACGTCGGGCCGGAGTCGTTGAGGATGAAGGCGAACGCGCCGATCAGGCCGCCGAGGACCAGTACCGCGGCCGCGATCATGATGTAGAGCCGCTTGCGTGACCCCGGCTGCTCGTCGTCCGCGGCCGGTTTGGGCCGAGGGGGCGGCGTGCGGGGCGGCTGCGCGGCGGGGATCTGCGGCTCGCGGTGCAACGCCTGCGTCCCGCGCGGCCCGGTGACCGGCATGGTCGCCTCAGCGACCGGGGCCAGCACCGTCGTCGCCATGGCCGGGTTCACCGCGGGGACGGCGGGGACCGCGGGGACGGCGGGGATGCCGGGGGTGGTGCGCTCGGCGTCGGTCTCCCGGTCGGCGTCGGCGGGCAGCGGCACGGGCACCGGGACGGCCGGGACGCCCAGGACGGTGCGCAGATGGTTCAGCTCGGCGAGGAACGCCGCGGCGTCGGCCGGGCGCTGCTCGGGGTCGCGGCGCGTGGCGCGCAGGATCAGCTCGTCCAGCTGCGGCGGGATGCCGGGCCGCAGCTCGCTCGGGCGCGGTACGTCGTCGTTGACGTGCCGGTACGCCACCGAAAGCGCGGTGTCGCCGGTGTACGGCGGGCGTCCGGTGAGCATTTCGTACAGCAGGATCCCGGCCGAGTAGACGTCGCCCCGCGAGGTGGTCGCGCCGGTCGCGACCTGTTCGGGCGAGACGTAGGCGACGGTGCCGAGGATGACGCTCGAACTCGTGGTGCCCGCGCTCGCGACCGCGCGGACCAGCCCGAAGTCGCCCACCTTGACCACGCCGCCCGAAAGCGCGGTGCCGCCGCGGCCGATGAGGACGTTCTCCGGTTTGACGTCGCGGTGCACCAGCCCGGCGGCGTGCGCCGCGGCCAGCGCGGAGAGGACCGGCTCGGTGATGCTCAGCGCGAGCGCGATGTCCAGTGGACCGCGTTCGGCGAGCAGTTCGCGCAGGGTCCCGCCGTCGACGAGTTCCATGACCAGGAACGCGCGGCCGGACTCCTCACCGCCGGGGGTGTCGAAGCCCTGGTCGTGCACCGCCACCACGTGCGGGTGGTGCAGCCGGGCCGCCGAACGGGCTTCCCGTTCGAAGCGCTCGACGAAGGACCGGTCGTCGGCGAACCGCGGGTCCATGATCTTGATGGCGACCTGGCGGTCCAGGCGGGTGTCGACGCCGCGGTACACCGACGACATCCCACCGCGTGCGAGCAGCTTGTCCACCCGGTAGCGGCCCTCGAGCAGAGTGCCCACCAGAGTGGGATCCGTGCGTGTCACGGCTATGGATCGTACGGAAGTGCCCATGTTCTGGTGTACGGGACCTGGGTCGCCGGGGATCACGATTCCCGTCATTTCGTCGAATCGGCGGTATCCGTGACCGTGCGGGCACTCTCCGTCATGTCCGGGGTCGTCACCCATGCGCACTAACGGGGGGAGAGACGGAATGTGGCACAGTGTCACCTGTGAGTGGTATTCCCGTCGCCGACGACGTTCTCGATGCAGATGTGGCCGTTCTCCCGCTTCCGGAGGTCGCGACCGCGCTGGGCGTTTCGGCCAACAAGGTCCGCCAGATGCTGCGCGACGGCCACCTGATCGCCGTCCGGCGCAAGGGTGAACTGTACGTCCCGGTCGCGTTCCTGGTGAAGGACGGCGTGGTCAAGGGCCTGGCGGGCACCATCACCGTGCTCGCGGACTCCGGTTTCAGCCGGACGGAGATGCTGCGCTGGCTCTTCGCCGCGGACGAGACCCTGCCGGGGTCCACCCCGGTCAACGCGCTCCGCACCAGCCACGGCACCGAGGTCAAGCGGCGCGCGCAGGCGATGGCGTTCTAGGTTTGACCAGCAGATACGTCGCGGCCGCGAGGAGCTGGCAGCCCGCCGCGGCACTCAGCGCCGCGGTTACGGAGAGTGCGCTCAACGGTCCCGCGGCCGCCGCGCCCGCCGCGAGCCCGGTGATCTTCAGGCTCGCCGCCGTCGTGAAAACCTGAGCCCGCACCGCCGCGGGTGCTTCACGATGCCGGATGGCGAAAAGAGCCGAAAGTTGCGGTCCTTCGGCGAAACCGGCGAGCACGGCGGCTGCCAGCAGGGTCACCACGTCGTGCCCCGACGCCGCGAGCAGGAAACTCGCGCCCAGCAGGACTGTGCTGGCGAGCACGGTGTGGTCGGGCTGTGGCGGCTTACGGGCCAGCACGGCGTTCGCGGCCAGTGACGCGGCGGCCAGCACGGTGAGCAGCAGCGCGCCGAAACCCGGATTCCCCAGCCGTTGGGCGCCGAGCAGTGGATAGCAGACCACGGCGATCCCGATGCCGGCGAAGGACACCGTCGACGTCGCGGTGGCCCGCAGCAGCGCGCGGTTGCGGAGAAGGACCGCGAAGCCGTCGGCGAGGTGACGGCGGATCGGTCTCGCGGGCTTCGCTTCGGCGGCGGGCAGCGACCATGCGGCGGGGAAGGCCGCCGCGACCAGCGTGATCGCGAGCGCCACCGCGGCCGGGGCGCCGGCGTACGCGGCCACGAGCCCGGCGAGTCCCGGCCCGGCGAGACTCGCGGCGGTGAACGTCATCGCGTCCAGCGTGCTCGCCCTTGCCAGGGGTGTCGTGCCGTGGACGTTCGGCAGCTGAGCCGTCCACCCGCCCGCCAAGGCGGGGTTGAGCAGCCCGGCCGCGACGGCCACCACGATCGCCGCGGGGAGTTCGACCAGCGCGAGCACCGCGCCGAGCCCGCCCGCGTAGGCGAGCAGTGCCCACGCCAGCAGCCGTCCCGGCCGGGGACTGCGGTCGAGCAGGGCGCCGAGCAGCGGCCCGCCCGCCGCCGCGGAGATCGTCAGGCCCGCGAGCAGCGCGGACCCGGTCGCGGCCGAGCCGTCGACCGCGATGCCGAGCAGGAGCAACGCCGGTCCGGACAGCTCGTCGCCGGTCCTGGCGACCGTCGCGCCGGTCAGGTAGACGGCGAGCCTGTAACGGCTTCTCATGAGAAAGACGTTACAGTGGGATATGACTTCAGCGCAGCGGGATTTCCTGCCCGGCCGTTCGGCGCGGGCGGCGGCCCAGCGGGCGGTGGATCTGCTCGAGGTCCTGCTCGCGTCGGAACCCTCGGTCGCGTCGGTTCGGGCGGTACTGGAAGCGCACGGCGAGACCTCGGTCGAATTGGCGCCTTCGGACGTGACGTCGTTGCGTGAGGCGGCCGTGGAACTGCGTGCGGTGTTCGCGGCGCGGGATGTCGCGGAGGCGGCCGATGTGCTCAACCGGCTGCTGGCCAGGTACGCGCATCCGCCGCGGTTGACCGATCATGCCGACGGGTTCGGCTGGCATCTCCACGTGGACGCCGACGACGACGGGCCGTGGGGCGCGTGGCTGGTGACCTCGTCCGCGCTGGCGCTGGCCGTGTTGCTGTCGGATCGTCAGACGCCGCCGGGCGGGTTGTGCGCGGCAGCGGGGTGCGGGAAGCCGTTCGCACACTTGGGTGGGGGAAGTCCGCGGCGCTACTGCTCGACGCGGTGCGCGACCCGGGAGCGAGTGGCGGCGCACCGGCGACAACGCTCGTGAGTGGTAAGGACGGTTATTGAGCCGAAAGTCAACCGTGTCGTGGTGAGACCGCGAGCAAGGAGGACTTCGGCGCGAGGCACGTGCACCGACGGCGCACTGCCGCACCTTGAGCGTCCACAGGGACTGTTGCCGGCGACCGAATGTCCGTTTGATGCTCGCATGACCGGTTTTCCCTGGGGTCGTGAGTGGCAAGTGGGGTTAGAACCCCATGTCTGAGTTCAGGACATGTCGGACAGTTGATGTTTCAGGACCTCACGGACACTGACCGGCCTGTCGGCGTGGTGACCAGG